>JBEKIU010000082.1:0-28531 GCA_050011635.1 Acidimicrobiales bacterium | reverse complement strand
TGGATGATGGAGGGCTCGGCGGCGTGGGCCGGGATGGTGGTCGGATCGTGGGTCGGGGTGTTCCAGCGAACGTCGAGTTCCATCGACCCGGTGCCCGTGGCCGCCAGTGCGATGGCCATGGCCACCTGGTCGATGTAGACCGTCCACTCCTGGAGGAGCTCGGCGCGATCGAGGAGCCACCTGGCCCACCGTGCCCAGGCCGAGGCGACGTCGGCCAGGAGTGGACCCGGGATGAGATAGAGCCCGCCGTTGCTGTTCCCTCTCACCGTCCGCCGGTCCGTGCTCCAGGGGAGGGGGACCGGTGGTGGCGCGTCCACACCGGCGGCATCGAAGATGGCGAGGATCACCTCGTAGGGCGGAACCGGGGAGTCGACTGGCTTGCCGGCGATCGCATCGGGGGGGACGGCGATCCCGCGGGGGTCGTCGAGGACGATCACATCGGTGTCGCACAGGACCACGAGCCCGTCTCTTCCGTCCTCGGCCAGCCGCAGCGCTCCGGCGATCTTGTTGCAATGGGGCGAACGCGGGTCGAAGCGATCGACCGGCCGGACCGTCACGCCTTTCGCCCTGAGGTAGTCGAGGGCGTCGGAGGTCTCCCGGCCGACGACGTGGACAACCAGGTCGTGCGGGTCGACGCCGGCCACGGCGGTGAGCGTGGTGAACCAGCGGATGGCGTCCAGGTGGAATCGGGGATGGTCGTCGACCACGCAGGAGAAGCATCCGGCGGGTCCGGCCGGCGACCCGACCCCCTGGGCACGATCCTCTGGCAGCCTCGTGGGCGACGGCACCTCAGCCCTTGTCCATCAACCGGCCCCGAGCAGGCTCCGGCACAGGCTGGTGTCCGGCGCCGGTGTCCTGAGTGCGCTGACCACCACCACGGGCGTGTGTCCGGCCGGTGACGGCGGTGTGGGCCGGATGACGGCCGGTCCGGTGCCACCCAGGTAGTGGCCGAGGACCTTCTTCCCGCCCCACCAGACAACGATCTGGTCCAGGTTCGGATCCGTGATCACGGTGAGCTTCTGGTGGGTGTGCAGGTACGAGATCGGGATCCCACCCGACTGGGGCGGCGGCCAGCTGATGGAGGTGCCGGAGTTCTCGATGTCCAACCGGAACTGGAACGGCTTGTCGGTCGACTCCATGACCAGCTTGGCCGGGCCGTAGGTGAGGATGGTGACGGGGCTGGTGAGGTGGCTCGCCGGTTGATTGAACGTGTAGCCGATGGTGTGGGTGATGCCGGCTCCCTGTTCGACGGGGAGCCAGGTGAGGTGCTGGATCAGCTGGCCCGGGACGTCTTTGAGGGTGTCCCCGGTCGACAGATAGAGGCCGGAACAGCTGTTGGCGACGAAGAGCTGCCCGGCCGGGGCCCAGTAGGGCACGTGGGCGCCGTGCCGCACGGTGGGCGCCAGCGGCGTGATGCTCAGTGCCTTCTCGACGGACACGAACTGTGCGGCCTGGCCCAGCGTCCAATCCGACACCGGCCAGAGCGAGATGGCGAGGTTGGCGACGATGCAGTAGATCGCGGCCACGGTGAGAACGGCCAGTGCAGTACCGCGAGCCCGCCGGGTTCTGCCCGACAGCCGGCGCAACAGATCGATGAGGCCCACGGCCGCGCCCACGATGACGAACGGCATCAGGTCGGCGATGTACCGCTGCGAGATGTACCCCCACAGGAGCACACCGGATGTGCCCGCGGCGGCGGCGACGAGGATGATCCGGGCATAGCGGATCTGGCCCAGGGCCTTGGGCCTGAACGCGGTCACGGCGCCCCAGAGGCTGAGCAGGAGGAGCAGCGGCGAGGTCGCGGTCAAGCTGGCGGTGGGGTACGACTGGTCCATCACCGCGCCGCCCAACCAGGGGGCCGGCGAGCCGGGCGGGAGGACGTAGGGGAACAGGCCGGAGAAGCGGATGCCGAAGGGCTGCAGGTAGGCGGCGAGCGTGCTGGGCAGGAATTTGAAGCTGAAGGCCTTGCCCCCGTTGGCGGCCAGGAAATAGCGCCGATGGGCATTGACCGCCGCCCAGATCTGATCGGCCATGGGCAGGCCCACCGGAATGCCGAACTTGGCGTAGGTCACCGCGCAACCGGCCGCGAACGGCACCACGCCGACGATCGCCATCGGGAGTGCCCACCGGCGGTTGTTCTCGCCGCCCAGGCCCAGCGCGAACCAGCACGCGATCAGGATGGCGCCGATCACACAGCCCCAGCCGGTCGGGGTGCGATCGAGATTGGCGCAGAGCACCAGCACGAAACTGGCCGTGATCCGTCCCCATGACGGACGCTGCATGACGCCGATCATGGCGAACAGGCTGCCGACGGTGAGAGGGACGCTCCAGGCGAAGTCCTCGTTGTAGATGAACGGTGTTGCCCCCAAGAAGATGATCACCGAACCACCCATGACCACGGCCATGAACACCCCGTAGCAGACGGCCTCGATCCGTCCGACCAGTGCCGCTCCCCGCATCAGGATGCGGAGACGCCAGAGCATCAGCGACGTGAACAACCCGGTCGTCAGCCAGGCAGCCAGGATGGAAGGGGCGGTCAGGTCACCGTCGAACGCATTGGTGACCAACAGGATGGGCATCCGGATGAGGGAGGGGAAGACGCCGAAATAGGTGTAGAAGCGGCCGTCGTGCTTGAAGGCCTCGATCCCCATGTCGCCCCCGGGAATGTCCAGGTGGCCATGGAACATGGATCGGGCCTGCAGGTCGTAGAAGTTGTCGTAGGGTACCCCCCGGAGCGGATTCGGCGCGCCGGACCACAGGTCCCACAGCAGGTACAAGAAGGGTACGGCCATCACCGCGATGCCGATGACCACCGCGATGGTGAAGCGCCGTCGGCTGAGCTCCGCGGGAGTGCGCGGTGGGGTCTGCCCGACCCTCGATGGTGTACCGACGTGATCGCTGGCCACCGGAGGTGCAGCGATGGTGGGGACGGCCATTACGAGTCCTTGGTGCCTCTTCGCCGGAGCCGGTCGCGGAAGCCGAGGATCTTGCTCGCCGTCTGGTCGGAGAGACCGAGGTTCCGTTTGGCCCAGTCGTAGACCCGGATCATCTGTGTGTCGGCGTAGATCGTGATCGAGTGTGCCCCGTCACCCGGGCGAGCCCGGTACTCGGTCGAACGGACCAACGGATCGTCTTCGATACTGAAGTAATACAGCGCCAGCGATCGGCGGGACACACCCTTGGGACAGCGCATCGGCTCGGGGTGGCCGTGGAACGAGGTGCCATCGGTGGTGAAGATCAGCACCCGGTTGGCCACCGGGGTGACCCGCTCGACACACTCTTTCATGTCGGCACTCCACAACTCGAGATCGCCCCCGTATTCGGGGCTCCAGTTGTCGTTGAGGTACAAGAGGATGTTTGCCCGGCGTTGCCATTTGCGATTGTGGGGATGAACGGTGAAATCGGCGTGGATGTTGAGGAACCCACCGGTCCCCGACTGGTGCAGCCCCCCGCCTTCGAGAGACGGGTCCGGGATCAGCCCGTCGATGCCGATCAACGCGCTGACGAAACGGACGAACCGGGGCGAATTGAGCTCTGCCAGGATGGAGCGGAGCGTCGGACCCCACGTGTCGGGGTCCGTGTTGGAGAACTTGCGCTCGTTGGCGTGAAGGTAGTTGTTCCACTGCTCGGGATCGAGTGAGGGGAATTCCTTGATGGCGCGCTCGGCCACTCCGGGCTCGAGGAAATTGTCCAGCACGATATGGGGGTAGGGAGTTGCCGTCTGGTACGCCGAGTGGAGCTCGTCGAGCTGCTGCTCGAGGCGTGCGATGTCGAGCACCGGGACGTCGGTCTCCTTCATCGGCTCAGTCGTCACCCGGGGCCCGCCTTCCCTCTCGCCGCCTGCGGGCGCGAGGATCCGAGCGTGGCGAGGCCCTCCCGGCCCCGTGGCCAGCTTTCCCGCGTCATTCTCCCTGCGGTCACTTCGCCCCCTTTGCGCAACTGCGATGACACGGTTCGTGGCAATCTCCGCCGGTCTCCAGGTTACTCGATTCTCCTGGCCAGAACGATGGCGGATTTCCCGGGTCACCAAAATTGAGGGCTCGAGGCCCCGCCTGCGCACCGTGACGTGCGCCGGACGGCCTGGCGTCAGGCCTCCGTGGCCACCTCGACCTCGGGGAGCTGGGCGAAGAGCCGGTTGAGAATCAGGAACTTGAACACCCACAGGATCCCGAAGGAGGCGATGTTGGTGAACAGCACCAGCGCAGTCCGGACCAGGTGGTGAAGGTGGTGCGCAGTGGCGTAGTCATGGGCCAATGATGCGGTGAACAGGGCGAATCCGATTCCCGTCACCGAGATGACCACGAAGGGCAGGATCTCCTTCACCAGGTGCGATCGGCCCGACTTTCCCCACACCCATTGCCGGTTGAGCAGGTAGGAGGGAATCCCGGCTGTCAGGTTGGCGAAGAGCACGCTCGGCACCTCGGACCACAGTCGGAGCGCGCCATAGACGATTGACAGCACCACCAACGAGGTCAGCGCCGAGATCACCGACACCATGGTGAACTTGATCATCTTCAGTCCCTCGGGGGTCCGGGAGAACTGCCAGAGCCGAGTCACCGTCTGCCTCATCCCTTCCAAACTACCCCGTCCGGTTGCCATTCAGCGATGGATGATCCCCTGAGGAAGACACCACGGAGACCTTCGGGGCAGTGCGCCGGTGGCGGTTTCGGTGGCGATCTTCTCGCTACACTCGCTCGCCATGGGGGAAGAAACCGACGGCTCGGCAGGCGCCGCCGGCCGTCACGGGGGCACGGGGGTGATGGACGGGCCGGCGGTTGACGGGTTGGATCGCGCAGCCGCGGCCGAGCCGGACCGAACGCAGGCGCTGGAGTTCGTCGCCGGACGGCGGCGGTTCACCGTCGCCGCTCTCCTCGGTACGTTCGTGGCCGCGATTCCCTTCGTGTGGATCCTCTGGGGACCGTGGGAGACACCCGATCCCATCCGGAAATCGGCCTATGAGGACAACTTCTACAGCTTGCAGGCCAGGGCCATGTTCCACGGCCATCTCTGGTTGGCCAACGGGGCCATCGGCATCGAGGCCTTCGTCCACGACAGCCGCCAGTACACCTACTTCGGTATCTTCCCGTCCCTGATCCGGATGCCCATCCTGCTCCTGACCAGCCGGCTCGACACACAGTTGACCGTGCCCTACATGCTTGCCGCCTGGTTGCTCACCGCCCTCTTCGTCTCCCTGCTCCTGTGGCGGGTGCGCCTGCTCGTCCGCGGCCCGGTGGTGATGGGCCGGGCCGAGGCCACCGCGTACGGTGTGCTCATCGCCACCACCCTGGTGGGCTCGGTGTTCACGATCCTCGCCTCGCTCCCGTATGTGTTCGCCGAGGACCTGGCCTGGAGCATCTGCCTCACCGTCGGGAGCCTGTTCGCCTTGCTGGGACTGCTGGAGCGGCCGTCACGGGGCCGGGTGGTGGCCGCGGGGTTGCTCATCCTGTGCGCCAACCTCGACCGCCTGACCACGGGATGGGCCTGTGTCGTCGGGGCCGTGCTGGTCGCCGCCTGGTTCGGACTCGGCCGCGGCGGTCAGGAGAACCGGAGGTGGTGCGTCCCCATCCTCGCCGCCGGCCTGATCCCGTTGCTGGTCGGATGCTTCGTCAACTACCTCAAGTTCGGCGTGCCCTTCGGGCTTCCCGTGGTCGACCAGGTCTGGACCTTTCAGAACGCCTACCGGCGCAAGTTCCTGGCCGCCAACCACAACTCCGAGGAGGGTCTCGCCTTCATACCGAGCGACGCCCTGGCCTACCTCCGGCTCGACGGCCTGCGGTTCACATCGGTGTTCCCGTTCGTCACCCTGCCCGCAGCACCGGCCACGGCGGTGTCGGGCGTGCTCTTCGACCGGCGGTACCGGACGGCCAGCATGCCTTCGTCGATGCCGCTGCTGTTCCTGCTCAGCGTGTGGGGGATGGTCACCGCATTCCGACCCCGGCCGTTCGGACGGGTGGCCCTCACCCGGATCCCTCTGCTGGCCGCAGGCTCCGCCGGTGCCGCCCTCCTCCTCTGGGGCTACATCGCGCCCCGGTACCTGGCCGACTTCGTGCCCTTCCTGGTGCTGGCCGGCGCGGTGGCGCTGGCTGACATCTGGCGCCGGCTGGAGGGCCGGACCCGGCGGCTCCGAATCGGGACGCTCGCCGTCATCGCGTTGGTCGCCTTGTTCACCATCGTGGCCAACATCGGCATCGCCGTGGTGCCCAACGAGGAGTGGACCCCGACCCAGGTGCTCAACTTCGTCGAGGTCCAGAAGTCGATCAGCGACGTCACCGGCCACCCTCTGAACGCAGAGGTGCACCGCGGGAGCCAACTACCGCCGTGGGCCCCGGCCGGGGAGCTCTACGTCATCGGCGACTGCGACGGCCTCTACATCTCCAACGGTGAGAATTACTCGACGATTCCGAGCCAACAGTTCACCCGGACGACGTGGATGGCCGTCCAGCGGGGCCACGCCTACCAGCGCACGTTCAGCGTCACGGCCCACCACCTGGTGGCGAGGGGCATCCAGTGGCTCCCCATGCTCGCGGTGGGGCCGTCGGATACCGTATCGGCGAAGGCGACGCCGTCCAGGTTCCCGGGCCAGGTCCAGGTCAGCTTCAATCTGGTGAGCCCCGGCCACATCACCTACGGTCTGCCGACCCTGATCACGGTGGGCACGTCGGTCGACGTCGTGGTGATCACCGATCCCGTCAAGCATCTCGTCGAGGTGACCATCAGGGGCATGACCTTCCTCACGAAGAACGTGGACCAGGTCGAGCCCGTCTCCGTCCTCACCGGGGCGACCCAACCGGCTCCACCACCCGCCCTCACCGCGGCGGACGTCACCCCCTCGAGTCCACAACCGAGGCTGTGCCAGAGCCTGTCGGGCTGATCACGCCCTGTCGGGCTGATCAGGTGAGCCAGGCCCCGGTGGACTGAACCACCCAGGGGGGACCGGCCGTCATCGCCGTCACCGGGCAGGAGCCCACAGACAGCTGGGTCTCGTGCCCCAGGCAACCTGTCGGGCCAGTTCTGCGCTCACCACCGGGAGATCGGCAGCGTGGGTGACACCCACCAGTTTGGCGTCGGTGGCGATGACCCGCACCGGAAGGCCACCGTGGGCCACCATGGTCGCCACCACCTCGGGAAGCAGGACCTCGGCCTTGGGGGCCGGGCCACCGGCAGCCACCTCGGCCACCAGCGCCTCCTCGTCGAGACCCGACGCGGCCATGGCCGACTCGAATACCTGCCAGATGGCCGGCTGGAAGCCCCACAGGTTGACGGAGGTCGGAAGATCCCCGTCGAGCTCCGGCGGCCCCCGCCCGTCATCGGAAGTGAAGATCTGGCCCTTGTCCTGCCGGGTGACGTTCCGCCGTTCGGTGAGGGCGACCAGGTGGCCGCTCCCGTCGACTTCGCAGATGCCCCGGGTGACCGGGTCGTCGGTGGCCACCGTCGACCGAAGCTGGTAGCCGATCAGCGCGTGCTCATCGGCGTCGGACATGAGCTGTCGTGCCAGCAACCCCATCGCCACCTCGCCGTAGATGTCGTCGGCATTGGCCACGCCGAACGAGCTCTCGGTGTCGAGGGAAGACTGCGCCGCCAACACGGCGTGGACGGTGCCCAGGGGGAGCCGCTGCTCGGCGAAGGCCACGTCGACGGAGCCGGGCCAGCACCGTTCGACGTGATAACGGATGGACGGACCCGACTCGGGATGGAGGACGAGCACGATCCGGCCGAAGCCGACGGCCACCGCATCGCTGACCAACAGATCGATGACGGCTTCGCCGTTCGGTCCGATCGGGGCCAGCGGTTTGCATCCGCCGTATCTGCGGGCCATGCCGGCTGCCAGCACCACCAGGGCAGGTGCCATGCCCTCCCTCACCCGCCCCAGCGCAGCACGGCACTGGCCCAGGTCATGCCGCCGCCGAATCCGGTGAGCAGGACGTGGTGGCCCGCTTGCAGCCGGCCGGTCTCCAGCGCGTCGGCCAGAGCCAGGGGGATGGACGCCGACGAGGTGTTGCCGTAGCGGTCGATGACCACCACCGCTTTCTCGTCGGGGATCCCGAGGCGCTGGCACGCGGCAGTGATGATCCGCAGGTTGGCCTGATGGGGGACCATCACGTCGATGTCCGACGGGGTGAGCCCGGCTTCGGCGATGGCCTGCTCCGCCGACTCGACCACCACCCGCACCGCCTTCCGGAAGATCTCCTTGCCGTCCATGTACAGATAGCCGCCGTGGTCGCACTTGAGGAGATGGCGCAGCGAACCGTCGGCTCCGAGGTTCCATGACAACAGCTGGCCGGGACCGTCGACCGCCTCCAACACCAGCGCGCCTGCCCCGTCACCGACGAGCACCGCCACCGACCGGTCGTCCCAGTCGGTGATCCGGCTCAGGGTCTCCGACCCGATGACCAGCAGGCGCTCGGCTCCGATGGCCAGCATGCCGTGAGCCACGGCCAGCGCGTACACGAATCCCGAGCATGCGGCGTTGACGTCGAAGGCGCCCCCGGGCACGCCGATGCCGTCCTGCACGGTGGCCGAGGTGCCGGGCACGATCTGGTCCGGGGTGGTGGTGGCCAGGATCACGGTGTCGATCTCATCCGGTCGTCGCCCGGCACTGGCCAGCGCGGCGATTCCGGCCTCGATGGCCAACTGGGAGGTCGTGCCGCCGATCCGTCGCTCGCGGATGCCGGTCCGCTCCTGAATCCACGCGTCGCTGGTGTCCATGGTCACCGACAGGTCGTCGTTGGTCACGATCTTGTCGGGCACGGCGATGCCCCAGCCGGTCACGATGCCGCCACGGGTGGTCTTCATGTCTTGGTGGTCCTCATGGTCAGCCGGCCTCGAGTACGTGGATTCCGATGAACGCTGCATCCTTACCGATGATGCCACCGGTGTTGGCTGACATCGCCAATCGGGCACCTTCCACCTGCCGCGGGCCGGCCTCGCCCCGCAACTGGCTGGTCAGCTCGACCAACTGGGCGATACCGGTGGCGCCCAGGGGGTGGCCCCTGGCCACCAGCCCACCGCTCGGGTTGACGGTCACCCCGGCACCGCCGATGGTGGTGTCACCGGCCACGGTGGCCGGTCCGGCATCCCCCGGCTTGAAGAAGCCCAACGACTCGAGGGCGTACAGCTCCTCGGCGCTGGTGGCGTCGTGCAGCTCGACGATGTCGATGTCGGCGGGGTCGCCCCCGGCCGCATCCCAGGCCACCGTGGCCGCCTCGGCCAGGCGGTCGTGATAGTCCATGTCGCCGTTGCCCGAACGGACGGTGCTGGTCCGGATCCGCGGCGCCCCGGTGCGCGACGTCGTCGACAGGACCACCGCCGCACCACCGTCGGTGAACGACGAGCACATGAGGCGGGTCAGTGGCCACACGATGGAAGGCGACTCGAGCACCTCGTCCAGCGTGACCTCGGACTGGAACTGCGCGTTGGGATTGAGGGCGCCGTGCCTCCGGGCCTTGACCGCGGTGGCCGCGAACTGCTCGAGGGTGGCGTCGCGCTCCTCCATCTGGATGATGGTCCAGGACGCGTTGAGGGCCATGAGCACCGAACCCGACGGGTTCTCGAGCTGCTCGTGCATCCTGAGCCGGTCGAGCAGCGGGACCCCGTCCTCGATACCGGCGAGGGTGGCCGACCGGTCGCCCGTCCACATCTTCTCGACCCCCACGGCGAGGACGGTGCCGGAGCCACCCAAGGTCGCCATGGTCGCCAGGTGGAGCGCCGAGGCCCCGCCGGCGCACGAATTGTCCACGTTGACGATGCCGGCGTTGCGCAGTCCGGAGCTGCGGAGGAAGGTCTGGCCCCGGATGCAGCCCTGGTCGATCAACCTGCCCGCGGTGGCATTTCCGAACACCACCAGATTGACCTCGGCGGGGTCGACCCCGGCGTCGGCCAGGGCAGCGGCCACGACCTCGTCGGCCATGTCCTCGGCCGTTCGGTCCCGCCGGTTCATGGCGGTCATCGCCGCGCCGACGACGGATACGGTGTGGTCCACGGTGTCCTCGTTATCCTCGAGCCGGGACGCCGACCGTCGCCAGGGCGGCGATCAGGCGCTCGAACTGTTCCAACGGTTGGTCTGCGGTCACGTAGGTTGCCACGTGTTGGGCGCCCACAGCACGGAATTCGGCGATGACGCGGGCGACCTCGTGAGCCGTCCCGCTGACGATGTGCCGATCGAAGGCCTTGGCCGGGATCCCGTAGAGGGAGGACATCCACTCGGTGCCGCGCCTGGTGCCGATGGCGGGGTCGTCGTCTATGGACACGAACAGGACGATGGAAGGGGTCACCGCGTTGGTGGCCCGACCGGCCCGGTCGATCTCCTTGGCCAGGCGTTCGAGGGCCTCGTGGTACTCGGTGGGCCGGAGGAAGAGGGGCATCCATCCGTCGGCCAACGTGGCTGCCCGCCGCAGGGCAGCCTCCGAGGAGCCGCCCACCCACACCGGGATGTCCGGTGGTTCCGGCAATTGTCGGTACCGGTCCCCTCCGGTGGAGGAGGTGTCGCCGGTGGTGACACCGCGCCCGGAGGCCCATGACCTCCGCAGCTCACCAATTCCGGCATCCAGCTGGCGTCCGCGGGTCCGGTAGTCGAGGCCGGCCTGCTCGTATTCGCCGGCGTGGCTACCGACCCCGACCCCGAGGACGAACCGGCCCCGGGTCAGGGTCTGCAGGGTGGCCGCCTGTTTGGCCACGGCCGGTGCCTGGCGCAGGGGAAGTTGGACCACGCACGTGCCCAGGGTGGCAGTGGCGGTGGCGGTGGCGGCCACGGCCAGCGTGGTCATCGACTCGAGGGAGGGTCCGTGCCAGAAGAGGTGGTCGCAGGCCCACAGGGCGTCGGCCCCCGCCTCCTCGGCCTGGCGGCAGGTGGCGGCCAGGTGGGCGATGGGGTCCTCGGGGGTTCGAACGGTCGGCGCCGCCCACGGGGGAACCGTGTCTTGCACGAAGGTCGGTAGGACGAGTCCGATCGGCCCCGGGGGAGTGGGAGGTCGCTCCATGGGCACAACGCATCGTAACCGCCTCCGACCATGGTGGTGGTAATCGCCGGCGGGGTCGGAGGAGGGGCGGACTGGGCGGCCGGGCGATGGAGAGGCTGCGGATGTTCGAAGCACCGCCCCGACGCGGCAGACTGGTGGGGCAAACCGGTCACCAGAGGGCGAGCCGGCCCCGGCGATCAGGACGAGAGGACACCCCGTGGATGCTGAGCAAGTCCGACCGGACGGCAGTGAGGACGGAACGATCGGCGACGATGACGTCGACCCGGCCGCAGCCGCGGCCTCCGTCGAGGCGGCCGAGCCCGCGGAGGCGCTCGGCGATGAGGAGCGGGCGGAGAGGCTGAGCCAGCTCAACAGCCTCATCGAGCTCATGCGACCGGCTGTGCAGGCCGACGGTGGGGACCTGGCCCTCGTCTCGGCCGATGTGGCCACCGGCGTGGTCGAGGTCCAGCTCCAGGGAGCGTGCAGCTCCTGTGCAGTGAGCGCGTCGACGCTCCAGGGCGGGGTCGACCGCATTCTCCGGGAGCGCCTGTCCTGGGTCACCGACGTCCAGGGCGGGGTGGACGAGTCGATGGATCCGTTCGAGAGCGAGTCGATGGGCCGTGGGGGCTACGTTCCCACCTTCTGACCTGGGGCGCGGAGTGAAGAGCTGATCAGGCGATCCCGCCGGCCGGTCTTCTGTTGCATTAGTTAGTCAAACTAAGTAATATGGACGACATGAGCGTTGGATCCGTCGAAGTCCCCGTGCCGTCAGAACCGCTCGGTGGAGCCCCCGCGGCCGACCGCGCCGGGGAAGAAATGGACGTGGACCGGGCCGATCGCGCCGAGACGGAGATGGCCTCCCGGCTCCGCCTGGCCGTGACCCGACTCCATCGGCGGCTTCGCCAGCACGCTCCCTCGGGGCTCTCCCAGTCGCAATCCTCGGCGTTGGCCAGCATCGACAAGCTGGGATCACCAACACTGGGAGCCCTGGCCGCCCGCGAGTCGGTCCAGCCGCCGTCGATGACCCGCATCGTCGGGGGTCTCGAGGAGCTGGGCTACGTGACCAGGGTCGTCGACCCCGCCGATCGTCGGGTGACCCGGGTCACCGTCAGTGCCGAGGGCCGACGGGTCCTGCAGCAGAGCCGGTCGTTGAAGAACGCCTTCCTGGCCCAGCAGCTGCACCGCCTGCCGGCTCAGGACCGCGACGCCCTCGGGGCCCTGACCGTGCTGCTCGAGCGACTGGTGGAGATGGACGAACCATGACGTCGGTCCGCGCCGCGGTCCGACAGACCTTCAGCTCGCTCCGGACCCGCAATTACCGTCTCTATTTCACCGCCCAGCTCATCTCGGTGTCCGGCACCTGGATGCAGACGGTGGCCCAGGCGTGGTTGGTCCTGCACCTGAGCGGGAGCAGCGTCGACCTCGGGCTCGTGGTCGGCCTCCAGTTCCTGCCCATGTTGCTGTTCGGCCCGTTCGGTGGTCTGGTGGCCGACCGGGTCAACAAGCGCAAGCTGCTCTATGCCACCCAGTCCGCTGGTGGCCTGTTGGCCCTGGTGCTCGGGGCGCTGGTCGTCAGCCACGCCGTCCAGCTGTGGCAGGTCTACCTCCTGGCCACGCTGCTCGGATTCGTCAACGTGTTCGACAACCCGGCCCGCCAGACCTTCGTGATGGAGATGGTGGGTCGTGAGGACCTGCCCAACGCGGTGAGTCTCAACACCGTGGTCATGAACGCCTCACGGGTGGTCGGACCGGCCATCGGCGGGGTGGTGATCGTGCTGTTCGGCCTCGGGATCTGCTTCTTCGTGAACGCCGCCTCGTACGTGGCCGTGCTCATCGGGCTGGCCATGATGAGGAGCAGGGAGCTGCACCCCACAGAGCACGTGTCACGGGCCAAGGGTCAGATCCGAGAAGGGTTCCGCTATGTGTGGCGCACGCCGAGCCTGCGGAACACCCTGCTGGCCATCGCCATCATCGGCATCTTCGCCTACAACTTCACCGTCACTCTGGCCGTGCTGGCCAAGGTGACCTTCCACGGGGGTGCAGGCGCGTACTCACTGCTCACCTCGTGCATGGGGTTCGGCGCGGTCATCGGGGGGCTGCTGGCCGCGCACCGGGCCCGACCGACTCCGCGCCTGCTTCAGGTGCTCGCCCTCGTCTTCGGCGGCCTGCTGGCGGCGGTGGCGCTGGCCCCGACCCTGCTCACTGCCTCGATCCTTATCGTGTTCATGGGTGCGGCCTCGATCGGGTTCATCGCCACCGCCAATGCCACCCTCCAGCTGAGCGCGGACCCGACCATGCGGGGCCGGGTCATGGCCCTGTACGCCATGGCCTTCCTCGGGACCACACCCATCGGCGCACCGCTGGTCGGCGCCATCGCCCAGTGGACCAACCCGCGGGTCGCCCTGCTCGTCGGGGCGGCGGCCACGGTGATGGCCGCCGGTGTCCTGATGTGGCGGCACCAGGTCGGCCTCAGGCGGGTCGACGATGATTCCGGGCTCGCCCACGACATCGAAGTCGAGGCGGTCAGGGACGTCGAGTCCCACGTGGCCTGACCCTCTCCGCCAGCCTGGGCTGCCCTCTCCGCCAGCCACGACGCGACACTGCCCTCCCCGTGACGAGGAGGGCAGTGTCGTCTGCGAAGCCGATCCGGTTACAGAAGGACTTTGGAACCCTTCACAATCGTGACCTTTTTTCCGGTGAGACAGACAGAAGCCGAGAAGACATCACCCTTCTTGGTGTACTTGGACGTGCCACCGGTGACGCTACCTGTGGCGACTTCTTCGGTACTGCCCTTCGCACAACCCGTGCCCCCTACTTTGAGCTTTGGCTTGCTGACGATTGTGGTCTGCTTGCTCGGTGCCCAAACCAGGCTTCCACCGGTTGCCAGCTTCGCTGAGGTCCCGGTGACCGTCTTGTTGGTGGACGAAGCAGGCGTGCACTTGCTCACGGTGACGGTCCCAGTGGTGGTTCCGGTCAGTGCTGTGCATGTGACGGACGATTTCGCCGCCGCCCCAGCCGGCGTGGCGTTGCCCACGGCGAGAAGCGTGACCGGAGTGGCCAGTGCCACCACCGCGGTGACTGACATGATGAGTCGACGCATAACGATAAAGCCCCCTTTGTGGAGATCCCCTGCCGGACCTTTTCCGGCCAGGGAGATGGTATACCCGATCGAACGTTCGATGTAGGCGGGAAGTGTGGGGATCCAGGACCCGCAGCCGGCGGGAGCGAGGCCGACCGACCGTGGGTCCTGACCGCTCGGCTCAGGCGTTCGTGGGTGCCTTCGGCTCCTTGGGAAGGCCGAGGACCCGCTCCCCGACGATGTTGCGTTGGATCTCAGCGGTCCCGCCCCAGATGGTCTCCGAGCGCGAGAAGAAGAACGATGCCTGCAGGTCACTCACCGGGTAGTCGTCCCGTCCCCGCTTGAGTCGCACGTCGACGATGTCCGTCGGATCACCGGTGAGGATCTGGCCGTCGAGCCCGAGGATGTCCAAGGCCAGGTCCATGACCTTTTGATGGTGCTCCGACCAGAACATCTTGTTGCACGCACCCAGGGCGGCGGCGTGGTGGGTCCCGTTGAGCGAATCGGTCAGCGAGCGGTACCCGTTGATCTGCATGATCTTCACGTTGGTCCACGCCTCAGCCAGCCGCTGGCGGATCAGCGGATCGGACGCCTTGCCGTTGCCCCTGGCCGCGGCCACGATCTGGTCGAGCTCGCGGGCGAATCGCCGGTGGCCGGTGGTGGCCGAGGAGCCCCGCTCGAAGCCCAGCGTGGTCATGGCCACCTTCCAGCCGTTGTTCTCACCTCCGACCACGTTGCCGCGGGGACAGCGCGCATTGGTGAAGAAGATCTCGTTGAAGTCGGCGCTCCCGTCCACCTGAGCGATGGGCCGGACCTCGATGCCTGGCTGCTTCATGGGAACCAGCAGGTAGGAGATCCCCGCGTGCTTGGGAGCGTCGGGATCGGTCCGGGCCAGGAGGAAGATGTAGTCGGCGAACTGTGCCTGGGTGGTCCACACCTTCTGGCCGTTGATCACCCATTCGTCGCCATCGAGCTCGGCCCTGGTCTTCAGCGAGGCCAGGTCGCTGCCGGCGTCGGGCTCGGAGAACCCCTGACACCAGGAGATGGTGCCGTCGAGGATGCCGGGGATGAACTCCTTCTTCTGCTCCTCGCTGGCCCATTGCAAGATGGTCGGTCCCACCAGCGTGTCGCCGAAGAAGTCGGCCCGCAGCGGCGCCTCCGCCCGGGCGAACTCCTCGTTCAGGACGACAGACTCCATCAGCGAGAGGCCCTTGCCCCCGTACTCCTTGGGCCACGACGCGCAGATCCACCCGCCGGCGAACAGCTTCTTCGTCCACTCCCTGTTGAAGGCCCGCTTCTCGTCCCGGGCCATGGTGAAGCCCGCGGTTCCCCAGCCATCGGGGAGGTTGTCCTCCAGCCAGGTGCGGATCTCGGTCCGGAAGGCCTCTGTCTCGACGGGGTAGCTGAGGTCCACGCAACCGACACTACCGCTCGGGAACTCCGGACCTGTCAGCCCCGTCGCCGGACCCGAATCTCGCCGTCGCAGCCCCGGTCAGACGGTTACAACCGCCCCGGTCACACGGTTACAATGGGTGCGGCCGGGCGCGGCCACCGGGGTCAGTGCCCACAGTCGCACAGCAAGGGAGGTGTGGCCGATGAATCGCGGAGAACCCCCCAGTAAACCCCGAGCAGTGCCACATCCTCCCGCATGCGCGGCCTGATGCGACGACTGCGCTGAGCGCGGTCCAGGCAGTCCTGGCGATCTCGGATCGCGGCTGCCCGTGGTTGTGAGCCACGCATCGACGTGAGGTTGTCCTCCGTTCGTACGATCCATCCAGCACCCCCGACGCCCCTGAGTTGACCTGAGTCCGGCTCGACCGATGCCCCAGGTGGCTCAGCCTCCGGGATGCTGCACGAGACCCGAGGTGCCCGATGGCCCGACTCTTCCACCGGTGGCCCACAGTGCCCACCCGCGTTCACTCCGATGTGCCCGACGACGGCGGATCCGTCGCGCCTGGCCCGGACCAGGCGTCCTCCGGGGTTCCAGGCCGCGCCCACTCCGCCCGCCCTCGCCGCCGACACCGGAGCCAACGCCTGCTGGCCAACAGGGCGATACGCGACGCGGTGGTGTCACTGGCCGGCGTCGTGGGCCGGCCGGTGCGCAATCAGCGGGGTGACGAGATCGGCCGGCTCGTCGATGTGGTGTGCCGATGGACCGGCGATGAGACCTATCCACCGGTGACCGGTCTGGTGGTCCGGGTGGGGCGGAGCCTGGCCTTCGTCGACGCGTCGACCATCGAGAACATCGAGCACACCCAGGTCCGTCTCAAGACGGCCCGGCTCGACCTGACTGATTTCACGCCGCGGCCGGGCGAGGTGACCCTTGCCGATCAAGTGCTCGATCATCAGCTGGTCGATGTCGACGGCGTGCAGGTCATCCGGGCCGCCGATCTCTATGTGGCGCCGCTGTTCGGGCGGTTCTGTCTGGTCGGCGTGGACATCTCGGCCCAGAGCCTGCTGCGGCGGTTGGGGCCGGCTCGGTGGCGGCCCACACCGACTCCGGACCGGGTCATCGACTGGGGTGCCATCCAGCCCTTCGGCGAGACCGAACAGGGTGAGGCCCCCGAGGTGCGCCTGCGCACGACCAACGAGGGCCTCGAGCGCCTCCGGCCGGGCGAGCTGGCCGATCTTCTCGAGGACCTGATGCGGCCGGAGCGCCAGAGGTTGCTCGATTCCCTCACCCCCGAGGAGGCCGCCGATGCCCTCGAGGAGATGGACCCCGAGGAGCTGGCGTCCCTGCTCCGGGAGGCCGAGCCGTCCCGGGCCGCGGAACTGCTCGGAGCCATGGAACCCGACGAGGCGGTGGATGCATTGCGGGACCTCACCAGTGAGGAGCGCGCCGAGGTGATGGCGGCCATGCCCGAGGACAAGGTGGCCGATCTGGCCAACCTGTTGGGCTATGCCGAAGACGAGGCCGGCGGATTCATGACCACCGCCTTCCTGGTGGCCGGGACGTGGGAGACGGTGGGCTCCCTGGCCGGCCGGCTTGCCAGTCATGAGGATTGCCCGGATGAGCTCGATGCCGTGGCCCTCGTCGACGACCAAGGCCGGATGGTGTGGGACCTGCCGCTGTTGCAACTGGTCATCAACCCGGCCGACATGGCGCTGGCCGACCTGGTGGGCGATTCCGAGCCGGTGACGGTGGGAATCCATGCCCATGTGCGAGAGGTGGCCCAGCGGCTGATCGACGCCCGTCGCATGTCGGTGGTGGTCGTGGACCCCGAGGACCGACCGGTTGGTCGCATCCTGGCCGACGACGTGATCGACGCACTCCTGCCGGAACGGGGACGGATCCACTTCCCGAGACTCCTGCAGTGAGAGCGGCATCCAGTTGACTGCGCGGTCGGACCTGCGAGGCTGATGGGCAACCGGTGGATGCGGGGTTTCGTCATCTACCTGGCCGCCGCCGGCCCGGGGCTGATCGCCGCCAACGCCGGAAACGACGCCGGTGGGGTGGCCACGTACGCGTCCGCGGGTGCCCAGTTCGGCTACCGGCCGCTGTTCTTCATGGTCCTGGTTACCGTGGGCTACGTCTGCATCCAAGAGATGGTGGCCCGCCTGGCCGCACACACCGGCAAAGGACTGGCCGCACTGATCCGCGAGCAGTTCTCGTTGCGGCTCTCGGCCTTCGCCGTCCTTGCCTTCGCCGTCGCCAACGTCGGGCTGGTGGTGACCGAGTTCGCGGGGATCGGCACGGCCTTCGAGCTCTTCGGCGTGTCCCGGTACATCTCGGTCCCCATCGCCGCCATCGCCATCTGGATGCTGGTCATCGTCGGCTCCTACCGCTACGCGGAACGGGTCTTCCTCCTGCTGAGCCTGGCCTTCATCAGCTATCCCATCGCCATGATCCTCGGGCATCCGGACTGGAAGGCGGTGGCGTCCAACACCCTCATCCCCCACATCATCGGGTCGAAGGCGTTCCTTCTGGTCGCGGTGGCCCTGATCGGCACCACCATCACCCCGTACATCCAGCTGTACACGGCCGGTGCCGTGGTCGATCGGGGCATCGGTCCCGACGAGTACAAGTACGAACGGGTCGACGCCGTCAGCGGGGCCATCTTCTCCGACCTCGTCTCGATGTGCATCATCATTGCCACCGCGGCCGTGATCGGCGGCACCGGGGCGCTCAGCTCGGCGGCCGATGCGGCCAAGGCACTCGAACCGTTGGCCGGGGCCGGGGCCGAGACGCTGTTCGGGATCGGGCTGCTCGGCGCCTCCGCCCTGGCTGCCGCGGTGGTGCCGCTGTCGACGTCCTACGCGGTGGCCGAAGCGGTCGGTGTGGAGAGGTCGGTGTCCAAGAGCTTCCGTCAGGCCCCCCTCTTCCTCGGCCTGTTCACCGCCCAGATCATCATCGGTGCCGGTGTGGTGCTCGTGCCCGGCAACCTGTTCAGCCTCATCATCAACACCCAGGTCCTCGAAGGAGTGGTCACGCCGATCACCCTGATCTTCATTCTGGTCCTGGCCAATCGACGGGCATTGCTGGGCCGCGCCGCCAACGGCAGGCTGGCCCGTTCGGTGGGCTTCGTCACGGTGGTGACCGTCGGAGGATTCGCATCCCTGCTGGTCGTCCTGACCGTGCTCGGCTGGCTCGGGGTTTCCATCTGATGGCCGACAACAGCACCGGGGAGGGACCGTTTGGATCCGGTTTGCGTCGAAGTGCCTGGCCGGGGGAGTATTTGACCTCATGTGCCTGCTCGCCTCGGTTGTCCATGCCTAGCTTCGGGCTCAAACGGCACAAGATCAAGGGCCCCGCCACTCCGCCACCAGCCCCAGAACGGATCGTCCCCCGGCCCCCGGCACCCGGTGGGCTCCGTATCGCCTTTCTGGTCTACCGGGGCAACCCGCGCTGCGGCGGACAGGGCGTCTACACGCGGCACCTGACCCGCGAGCTGGCCGCCCTCGGCCACTCGGTCGAGGTGTTCGCCGGCCAGCCGTGGCCCGAAGTGGACGACGGGATCGGTTTCACACCGGTTCCGGGTCTGGACCTCTACCGCGACCCCGATCCCTTCCGGATCCCCAAACTGCGGGAGTTCCGCAACTGCTATCCGCCGTCGGTGGCAGCACTCGAGTTCGGTGTGATGTGCACGGCGGGGTTCCCCGAGCCGTGGACGTTCAGCCTCAGGGTCCGCCGTCTGCTGGCCGAGCGGCTCGACGAGTTCGATCTCGTGCACGACAACCAGTGCCTGGGCAACGGGATCATGGGCATGATCGACGACGGATGGCCGGTGTTGACCACGCTTCATCACCCCATCACCGTGGATCGGCAGCTGGCCCTCAGCCACGCCACCAACCCGTGGCAGCAATTCACCCAGCGCCGGTGGTTCGGTTTCCTGCGCATGCAGGTCAAGGTGGCCCGGGCCCTGCCCCGGGTGGTCACGGTGTCAGAGTCCTCGAAGGCGGACATCGCCACCCAGATGGGGGTGGCACTGGACCGGATGACCGTCGTACCGGTCGGTGTCGACCACAACGTCTTCCGGCCGCGTGAAGAAGTGGATCCGGTGCCCGGCCGGATCATGGTGACGTCGTCGTCCGATGTCCCCATGAAGGGTCTGGTGCCGCTGCTCGAGGCCGTGGCCAAGCTCCGCACGGAGCGGGACGTCGAATTGGTCGTCATCGGCAACCCGCGCGCCGACGGCCGGGTGGCCAAGGCCATCAAGCGGCTCGATCTGGCCCCGATCGTCAGGTGCGTGACCGGAATCAGCGATGACGAGCTGGCCCGCAACTACGCGCGGGCACAGGTGGCGGTGGTCCCGTCCCTGTACGAGGGGTTCTCGTTGCCTGCCATCGAGGCCATGGCCTGTGGTGTGGCCCTGGTCGCCACCACCGGTGGGGCGCTGCCCGAGGTGGTGGGCACCGACGGGGTCACCGGTCTGCTGGTCGAACCCGACGACCCCGGTGCGCTGGCCGTAGCCATCGGTCGCCTGCTGGACGACGACGAGCTGCGCCGACGGCTCGGAGCCTCGGGTCGCGATCGGGTGCTCGGCCGGTTCACCTGGCAGGTGACGGCGGCGGGCACCGCGGCGGAGTACCGGGCGCTCCTGGCCGAACAGAGGGAGAATCAGCCATGCTGACCGTCGATTACGCCAGACTCGGAGTCAGGGCGGGCGACCGCCTTCTCGACCTGGGATGCGGTTTCGGGCGCCATGCCTATCAGGCCGCACGCCTGGGTGCCCAGGTGGTGGCACTCGACGCCGGCGCCGACGAGGTCCGCAACGTGCAGAACACATTCGGCGCCATGGCCGTGGCCGGGGAGCTCGACGCGGCGACGGCCCGGTTGGGCTCGGTGCGGGGCGACGCCCTCCGGTTGCCGTTCGCCGACGGCTCCTTCGACCGGGTGATCGCGTCCGAGGTGCTCGAGCACATCCCCGACGATGAGGCGGCCATGGCCGAACTGGCCCGGGTGCTCCGAGTGGGTGGTTCCATGGCCGTGACCGTTCCTCGGTGCGGCCCGGAATTCGTGAACTGGGCGCTCTCCGACGACTACCACAACGTGCCCGGCGGGCATGTGCGGATCTACCGGCAGAGCCAGCTGGTCGACCGGCTGCAGGGCACCGGCCTGCGAGCGGTCGGCCGCCACCACGCCCACGGCCTCCACGCCCCCTACTGGTGGCTCCGGTGCCTGGTCGGCCCGACCAACGACAGCCACCCAGCCGTCGCCACCTACCACCGGTTGCTGGTGTGGGACATCGAAAAGGCCCCCAAGGTGACCCGGTACGCCGATCGGGTGCTCAACCCGCTGGTCGGGAAGAGCCTGGTGGTCTACTTGGAAAAGCCCGCCGCTCCCGGCCTCGGCGGCTCGTCCGGTGAACGGGTTCCGGCCGACGCAGAGGCGGTGGCGTGAGGTCGATCCCAGAGGTACCCGGAGTGATGACGGCCAGCCAGGTGATGGCCACCGCCCAGTCCATCGCCGCCCTCCAGCGCCCGGACGGGATGATCCCATGGTTCCCGGGCGGGCACTGCGACCCGTGGAACCACGTCGAGGCGGCCATGGCCCTCACTGTGGTCGGTCTGGACGAGCAGGCCGACCGGGCCTACCAGTGGCTGGTGGACACCCAGCTCCCCGACGGCAGCTGGTTCAACTACTACCTGACCACTGGGATCGAGGATCCACGGCTCGACACCAATGTGTGCGCCTATCTGGCCACCGGAGCGTGGCACCGGTACGTCTCGACCGGTGAGATCGATGGCCTCGAGCACCTGTGGCCGGCAGTGGAAGCCGGCGTCGACTTCGTGCTGCGGTGGCAGCGGCCCGACGGTGCCGTCCACTGGTCACTCGATCCGTCCGGCTTCCTCGAGGAGTACGCCCTCCTCACCGGGTCATCGTCGATCTACCACAGCCTCCGGTGCGCCATCGCCTGCGCCGAGCGCCTGGGGCAGGAGCGGCCCGACTGGGAGCTGGCCGCCGGCCGGCTGGCCCACGCGGTGGCCCATCGACCGCAGGCGTTCGCTCCCAAGGTCGAGTTCGCCATGGACTGGTACTACCCGGTGCTGTCCGGTGCCCTCAGCGGCGAGGCGGCGCAGCGCCGTATGGCGGGCTCGTGGGACACGTTCGTCATGGAAGGTCGCGGCGTACGCTGCGTGTCCACCGGCGAGTGGGTGACGGCCGCGGAGACGGCGGAGTGTGTGCTCGCTCTCGACGCGCTGGGCATGGACGAGATGGCGTTCCGGCTCCTCTCCTGGGTGCAGTCGTTGCGCAACGAGGACGGCTCGTACTGGACGGGCATGGTCTATCCCGAAGAGGCCACCTACCCTCCGCTCGAGCGGTCGTCCTACACCGCCGGCGCCGTGGTGCTGGCGGCGGACGCCCTCAGCCGGACCACCCCGGCATCGGGGATCTTCCGGGGGGAGGGACTGCCCAGCCACCTCGACCTCACCGAACCGGCACCCGACGTCCCGGCGGAGCCGGCGATGCGGGCGCCCGGCCAGACCGGGCCGCACTGAGGCGCCGCACGCCCTGATCTCCCGGCAGCGCCGGCCCCCTCGGTCGCTCACCGGCCCCTCGGTCGCTCACCGGCCCCTCAGAGGCGCCTCAGGATCCGCAACGAGCCGCACTCTCCGTCCTCGACGAACTCACCGGAGTCGAGAGCCGCTCGCCAGATGTCGTAGGGAGGTCGGCCCCCGTCGGCCGGATCCGGGAACACATCGTGGATGGCCAACCACCCGTCTTCGATGATCTTCGGCGCCCATCCCCGGTAGTCGGCCCATGCCGGCTCCTCGCCGTGGCCCCCGTCGATGAAGCAGAAGGCCAACGGTGTCGACCAGTGGGACGACACCGTTGACGAATCCCCGACGATGCCGATCACCGACGCCTCGAGCCCGGCCCCTCCGACGGTGCGTCGCCAGCGGGGAAGGGTGTCGATGGTTCCGGTCACCGGGTCGACCAGCGTGCTGTCGTGGTGCTCCCATCCGACCTGGTTCTCCTCGGATCCGTGGTGGTGGTCGAGACTGAACAGCACCGCGCCCGTCTCTTCAGCCGCCGTGCCCAGGTAGACGCTGGATTTGCCGCACCACGCCCCGATCTCCACGAAGGTGGCCGTGTCGAAGGAGGCACCGGCCCGCAGTGCGGCCAGGTAGAGGGCCTCGCCCTCGTCATCGGGCATGAAGCCGGTGGCTGCCCGGGCCGCGCTGAGGAGCTGGTCACGCCGCTCTCTGAGGTCAGTCGACGGAGCTCCCGTCGCCATGGTGCTCGTGGATGAGGGAGTTGCATCTTCCATGCCTGCAGCCTGTCACGTCCGGGCCTGCGGGTGGAAAGCCGAATCGCCCCCTGAGGGAATCGTCAACCTCCGGCCAGAGTCACCAGGCTGTAGACGGCAAACCCGGCCAGGAGTACGCCGCCCCCTTTGCGGATGGCCGTCAGCGGCAGGTACCGGAGGAGCGCCCGCCCTCCGAACGCGCCCAACGCGGACACCGTGGCCAGTGCGCCGAAGGCGCCGATGAACACCGCCACCGGTTGGTGGTACTTGGCCGCCAGGTTGGCGGTGAGGATCTGGGTGAGATCGCCGAATTCACCGATGAAGATGACAGCGAAGGCCGCGGCCACGGTCCTGAGCTCCATGCCGGCTCGGTCCGCCTCTTCCTCACCCTCGATCTCCTGCTCCTTTTCGGGGACGAAAAGGAGGTAGGCCGCGCCTGCGGCGAACAGCAGTGTGGTGACCGCTTCGATCCACCGGTGGGGGAGCAGCTGCAGTAACTGACCCACAGCCACCGCGATGACCGCGTGGATGCAAAAGGCCAGTGTGGCACCCACCCATACCAGCACCGGCCGATACCGGCTCCCCATGATCAACGTGGCGATCATCGTCTTGTCCGGCAACTCCGCCACGAAGACGAGTGCGAAGACAGTGAGCACGATTGCCGGATCCACAGCTTCAGGTTACGGAGCGCGACGCTCGTCAGCTGACCACGGGGAACGCGACCAAGCTGGATCCCGGTGGGACCCAGGGCTCTGCCGCCGGCTTGGTACTGCGGCGGTCTTCTTCGCGGCGGTCTATCGCGGCCGTGCTACTGCGGCGGTCGTTCCGTCCGCTGTCCTCCCGCCTCCGGTGTTACTGCGGCGCTCCTACCGCCTCGCCGAGCGAGGTGGCCAGGCTCCCCCCCTCCCGCTGACCGAAGGCCACGCTGACCGCCAACCGCTCGAGGATCTGCTCGACCGTCCGCCCTCCGGTGGGGAGCGGGTGGCTCTCGACGAACGCGGTCACCTGGTCGGCGAGCTCCGGCGGTGTGCACAGGGTGCGGACACCGTCCAGCATCCGGGGAAGGATGTTGGACGGGAACTTGGACACCAGTGCGTCCCACTCCTCGGTGATCCTGTGCCACACCGTGGGCCCGGTGGTCCGGTTGACCATCAACAGCTGGAGCACGAACGGCGCGTTCTGGGTCCGGACCTCGGTCATGGCCAGATCGAAGGTCCGCAGGGCCAGGTCGATCCGGTTGAACGAGGCCAGTGCATAGAGGTAGCGGTTCTCCTCCTGCGGGTTGGCCGGTGCCCGGTACCGGGCCAGGAAGGCCTCGAATTCCGGCTCCCCACCCCGGGAGGCCACGATGTCCAGAATCGCCGACTCCGTGTCGGGGTGGAGCGTGGTGGTGCCGGCGTCGGCGAAGCGGCGCTCCGCCTCGGCCTGGGTGTCCGGGTCCTCTCCGATGGTGCCCAGCGTCCGTAGGACCGACGCCCGCAGCGACGGGGTCCGCTCACCGTCCGCGTCACTCGGGTCCCAGCCCAGCTCGCGGGCCAGGGGACCGAGCAGCGTGCGGACCGACTGTGCCAGCACCGGTCGGTCGCCGTCGGGGATCACCCGGTCGAACAGGCCCAGGGCTCCGAGGACCACCGACCACACGCTCGGGTCGCCCTCGGCCGAGTCGGCCAGGGCCCGGGCCAGTCGGAGCATGTCCGAGAGCGGGGCTTGGCCGGAGAGCGAGGCGGCCCAGGTGTCCGACACGAGGTTGTAGCGCTCGAGGGGCGCCAGCTCGGCCAGCTTTCCGGCCAGGCGCTCGACCATGGCTGTCGGATAGGAGACCCGGTAGTACCCCGAGCCTCCCGCGTTCACCAGGTCGGCCCCGGACTTGATGGTCACGGCGTCCTCCGGAGGCCGGGATCCGTCCAGGAGAATGGACGGGGAGTCGACCTCCGTGTCCCGGAGGGACCGGGTGAGGACGGGAACCAACCACGCCGAGCCGATGGCGCCGCCCGGGTCTCCACGGTAGGAGAAGGGGGTCTGGGTGAGGGCTCCGTCCTCGCCCACCCGAACCAGCGGGTACCCGCCCTGGTTGATCCAGGTGTCCATGATCGTGCGCACCGCCCGTCCACTGGAACGCTCGAGAGCGTCCCACAGGTCCGAGGTCTCGGTGTTGGCGTGGCTGTGGGTGGTCAGGTAGTCGTTGATGCCCTCACGGAAGACGTCGGGCCCGAGGAACTGCTCGAGCATGCGCAGCACGCTTCCCCCCTTCTGGTAGGTGAGGACGTCGAACATGCCTTGGGCCTCTTCCGGCCGACCGACCGGGAACTCGACCGGACGGGTGGCGTGGAGGCCGTCGACGGCCATGGCCGCTTCCCGTTCGACCCCGAAGCTCACCCACCGTTGCCATTCCGGCCGGAAGGCGTCGACAGCCAGGACCTCCATGAAGGTGGCGAAGGCCTCGTTGAGCCAGATGCCGTTCCACCACCTCATGGTGACCAGGTCGCCGAACCACATGTGGGCGATCTCGTGGCAGATCACGTCCGCCACCCGTTCGAGCTCCACCCGGGAGGCCTGCGCCGGGTCGACCAACAGCACCGACTCCCGGAAGGTGACGCAGCCCAGGTTCTCCATGGCCCCGAAGGCGAAGTCGGGGATGGCCACCAGGTCGAGCTTGTCCGATGGGTAGGGGATGCCGAAGTACTCGCTGAAGAAGCGGAGGGCGTGGGCCCCGACGGTGAGGGCGAAGGGGACCAGGTGGCCCTGGCCGGGACGGTGCACGATGCGCAGCGGTACGCCGTCGACCTCGAGCGGGTTGGTGGCCTCGAGCGGGCCGACGATGAACGCGACGAGGTAGGTGGACATGACCATGGTGGGGGCGAACCGGACCCGCCGCTTCCCGCCGACCTCGGGCGTCTCCTCGACCACCGACCCGTTGGAGAAGGCGGCAAGGGCATCGTCGACCACGAGGGTGATCTCGAAGGTCGCCTTGAGCTCGGGCTCGTCCCAGCACGGGAACGCCCGGCGTGCGTCGGTCGACTCCATCTGGGTGGTGGCGATGACGTGCTCGACGCCGGCCTCGTCGGAGAATGTGGACCGGTAGAAGCCGTGCAACTTGTCGTTGAGGATGCCGTTGAAGGTCAAGTGCAGGGTGGCCGGACCTGGAGTGAGCGTTTCTGCGAACGCGAGGGTGGCCCGTTCCTCGTCGGTGTCGAGCTCGATGGCCGAGGGGGCCAGGGCATAGCCGCCGTCAGGGTCTCCGTCATTGAGCTCGGCGAAGGTGATCTCCAGCTCGGCCGCGTTGAGGGTGATCGATTGGGTGGGCCGGATCACGGTCAGGTCGATCTCGACGTCCCCGGAGAAGGTGGCGGCAGGGAGATCGGGAGTGAGCACCAGCCGATAGGCGTGAGGCCGGACGGTCGTGGGCAGCAGGTACGCAGGGCTTTCCTCGGTGGTGTCGTCACCGGCATCGTCGTTTGTCTGTGTGCTCATGGTGGGCAGGCTACCGTCGCGCCGTGCAGACTGACTCCTCTTCCAGCGATTTTTCCGGCGACTCCGACCCGGCTGCCGCCAATGGTTCGCATGGCGGCTCCGGTGGGGCCGCGGCCGAAGCGTCCGGCGGTACCGGTGTCAGCTCCGGACACGATCCCGAGCCCAGTGGCCGTAGCGGTCCGAACCTCGACGTCGTGGCCATCGGCAATGCCCTGGTCGACGTGCTGGCCTCGGCGAGCGACGCCGACCTCGAAGCGCTGGACCTGGTCAAGGGGACCATGGTCCTGGTGGATCACGATCGATCGGAGTCCATCTACGCAGCCATGGGGCCGACCACTGAGGCTTCGGGCGGTTCGGCGGCCAACACAGCGGCAGGTCTGGCCGCCCTGGGCGGTCGGGTCGCATTTCTCGGGCGGGTGGCGGACGACCAATTGGGCCAGGCTTTCACCCACGACATCCGGTCGGTCGGGGTGGCCTTCGACCCGGTTCCGACACCGGCCGTCCCCGGCAAGGCGGTGACCGGCCACTGCCTGGTCCTGGTGACCGCGGACGCCGAGCGCACCATGGCCACTCATCTGGGCGTGGCTTCCGACTTCGGGCCCGTCGACCTCCACGACGGTCACCTCTCGTCCGTCCAGGTTGTGTACCTCGAGGGGTACCTGTGGGAGCAGCCGTCGGCCAAGGCGGCCATGCGCGGGGCCATCGACGTGGCCCACGGCCACGACGCGTCGGTGGCGCTCACCGTGTCGGATCCGTTCTGCGTCGAGCATCACCGGGCCGAGTTCCTCCAGCTGCTCGAAGGGGACCTCGAGCTGCTCTTCGCCAACGAAGAGGAGATCATGTCGCTGTTCGGCGCGCCCTCCTTCGACGCCGCGGTGGAGGCCGTCAGCGAGACCGGTGTGCTGGCCGTGCTGACCCGGGGTGCGGCCGGGTGCGTGGTGGTGTCGCCGTCAGGGCCCGTCGAGGTGCCCGCCGCACGTGTCGACCGGGTGGTCGACACCACCGGTGCCGGTGACCTCTTCGCGGCCGGGTTTCTCTACGGGATCACCAACGGCCTGTCCCCCGAGGAGTCGGCGCGGCTCGGTGGGGTCTGCGCGGCCGAGGTCATCTCACACGTCGGGGCCCGACCTCAGGCCGACCTGCGGGCGCTGGCGGTGGAGGCGGGCCTGTTCAGCTGATCGGAGCTGAACGGACGGGGTCCGGAGTCCGGAGCTGATCGGACGGGGTCCCAACGGGACCCGGACGCGTTCGGACCGATCCTCAGCCGGGCGGACTCTCGACCGGCCTGAACGTGAAGGGGAGGTCACCGATCCGGACCAGCACTGACGCCACCGCTCTTCCCAGCGGGGCCAAGGCTTCGTCGAGGCTGGCCGGGCTCTCGAGGATGGACTCGTCCAGCTGGCACGATCCCTCGAAGGAGACCTCGATGGCCCACTCGACCGGTTGGGACCCGCTGCCGATCACCTGCTCGATGGTGGCCGAACCCCGCACCAGCGGATCGCTTCCGAGGACATCGAGGCTCTCGGGAAGCACGCCCAGGATCGGATCGACCTCGGGGGCCACGACCAGACCTTGGACCCGGAACGCGATCTCGACCAGTACCTCGGGCAGCTCGTCCGGCTCCTCGCCGATGGACCAGCTCCGGTAGGCGGTCTGGCTCCAGGTCGGCCAATCGAGGCTGGTGTCCACCCGGATCCGCGCCGGGCGCTCCTCCCCAGGGAGGCTGTAGGAGGTCTCGAAGCTGACGTCGCCGAGGAAGACGTCCACCTGGAACCGCTCCTCCACGGCTTGACGCTGCAACAGCGCGGTCTCAAAGGCGTGCCGGTGCGAACTGACGATGTGGGTGAAGACGTGGTCCAGCATGCCGGAGCAGAGGCTACCGTTCTTCTATGGCCGTCTCTCCCGATGCGGGCCAACCCTCGCCGTGGCTGGAGCGTCGGGTCATCAACTATGCCCACCAGGGTGGGGCCTGGGAGGGCCCCTCGTCGACCCTGTACGCCATTGCGTCGGCCCTGGAGGCCGGGGCCACCGCCATCGAGCTCGATGTCCATGCCACTGCTGACGGGAAGCTGGTCGTGGGGCACGACCCCACCGTCGATCGCACCACCGAGGGCGCGGGCCAGATCGCCGAGCTGCCATGGCCGTCGCTCCGGGCGCTCGACAACGCGTACTGGTGGGTGCCCGGCGCCGATGTGACACCTGGGCTGGATCCGGACCGGTACCCGTTCCGGGGCCGAGCCCCTGCGGACCGCCGATTCCGGATCGCTCTGCTGGAGGAGGTACTCGACGAGTTCCCCGGCGTGATCCTCAATCTGGACATCAAGCAGACAGGT
>JBEKIU010000081.1:0-17585 GCA_050011635.1 Acidimicrobiales bacterium | reverse complement strand
AACCTGCTCGACCGCAGGGACGAGGACGAGGTGCTCCCCGAGTGCAAACGGCTACACCTGGCCTATCTGCCCTACTTCCCGCTGGCCAGCGGCCTGTTGACCGGCAAGTACACCAAGGGTGAAGTCCCCCCGGAGGGCACCCGCCTGCAGCGATGGGGTGATCGGGCCGCCGGTGTGCTCACCGATCGGAACTTCGATGTGGCCGATGCGGTGGGCGCATGGGCTGCCGAGCGGGACCGAAGCCTTCTCGAGGTGGCCGTTGCCTGGCTGCTAGCGAACCCGGTGGTGGCATCGGTGATCGCCGGGGCCACGAAGGTCGAACAGGTTCAGGCCAACGTCGCCGCCGGTCAGTGGCGGCTATCCCCGAGCGACGTGGCCGAGGTCGAAGCCCTCGCCCCGGAGCCCGAGTGAGCCGAAGGTCCGGCTCAGCGGGCCGGTAGGCCGGGCCGAGGGCGGGCCGAACGGCGGGCTGATCGTCAATAGCGCCACTCGCGCTCCACGGGGCTCACCAGCGCGGTGCCGGGCCGCTTGCGCATTCTTCGCAGCACCAGCATCGGAACCACGAAGGCCACGAGGGCCGACACCACCAGGATGGCCAGTGAAGCCAGCATCCGGTTGTCGGTCGAAGCCTGGCATTCGCTGACGAACGCGTTCCACTCCGCACGATCGGCGGTGGCGGTGGCTGCCGGCATTGGACCAGCGCCGATCGAGGCCGGGTCGAGCAGGGCCACGATCGGGGCCTCGGATGCCAGCCCCGGTCCACAGGTTCCACCGGCTGCAGGCGCCGGAAGGGCGATGAGGAAGCCGGAGATCGCCAGTCCGGCGCCGAACAGACCCAGGAACAGAAAGACCAATCTGACCCACACGTGAGATGAGGAGCGTTCCATACGCGATCCCTTCAAGCGATCCCTTGCGACCGGACCCGATGGTAGACCGGCGCCGTTGGACCCTGGCCGCGAGCTCGAGACCCGGGGCTACCGCTCATCCACGGGGATCGCCTCCCACCACTGACACCACCATTCGGACCCGACCAGTATCCGCAGTTTCGGGTGCCAGCAGTAGGAGATCTCGTTGTACGGCTCGAGGTAGTACCTGCAGTTCTCGCACTTCTCGCTGCCTGAAGGCTTTCCCTTCAGGACCGCATTGGCGGCCAGATGTCGCAACTCGATCGACAGGGTCTCGTCGATCTCCTTGGGTTCGGGTTCGGGGATCACGTACTCGGACATGTCGACAAACTACCGCCGGGCCGTCAGGGCCCGGCCCACCGGCGGGCGTTGGCCGGGCCCTCCCAGGCCCGGCCGTCTTCACCGATCCGGCCTGCCTCGGGCCCGGTTTCAGGTCCCGTCATGGCAGACCCGTCATTTTGAGCGTATACTTTGAGCACTTACTCAATTACCGAATGAGGTGGGCCGTGGCCAAGTCAGGAGCTCCCAGCACCGTGGAACGGGGTGGGGCCCGATCCGCCCCCACCCGACGCCGCCTGGTCGAGGCGGCCGTCGAGACGTTGAAAGAGGACGGCTTCGTCGGGGCCAGTGCCCGCGCCATCGCCGAGCGGGCGGGGTCCAACCAGGGGCTGATCTTCTACCACTTCGGCTCGGTGACGAACCTCCTCCTGGCCGCCCTCGACGAGGTGAGTGCCCAGCGCATGCACGACTACGGCGAGGCAGTCGGTCGGGTCGGCTCCCTCGGTGAGCTCGTCGAGGTCGCCACCGACATCTTCCGCACCGATCTGGACGCCGGTCACATGACAGTCCTGGCCGAGATGATCGCCGGTGCCTCGTCCGTTCCCGGTCTGGGCGCCGAGGTGGCAGAGCGGATCCACTCGTGGCGGGAGTTCGCACGGTCGGCCATGGAGGAGTGCATCGGCGGGACGCCGCTCGGCAGTGTTGTCCCCGCCGGCGATGTGGCCCACGCCTTGGTCGCCCTCTACCTCGGCCTCGAGATGCTCAGCCATCTCGACGGTGATCGCCAACCGGCACTCAGGCTGTTCGGCCTGGCCGGGCAGCTCGCCGGGCTTCTCGAGATAACCGGCGCCTCGTCGACAGCAGCGACGACCGACCCGACCACGGCAAAGGAGCAGAGATGACATTGACAGGCGCGGAAACCTTGCGGGACGGCCTCCACCCGGACACCGGGCTCGACGTCGTGACCGGTGCCTTCAGCTACTCGGGGAGGTCAATCGCCCGGGCGTCGGTGGGTCGGGGACGGCAGGTTCGGACGCTCACCGGGCACCCCGACCGTGCCCCCCTCGACTCGGCAATCGAGGTACGGTCCCTCGACTTCGACGATCAACTCGGCCTGGTCGAATCACTCCGGGGAGCGACCACGCTGTACAACACCTACTGGGTGCGCTTCGCCCGGAGTCGGATCGACCACGATCTGGCCGTGGCCAACTCACGAACCCTCTTCCAGGCGGCCAGGCGGGCCGGCATCCGGCGGATCGTCCACATCAGCATCACCAATCCGAGCATCGCCTCACCGCTGCCCTACTTCAGAGGGAAGGCACTGGTCGAGCGCGCCCTGGTCGAGTCGGAGGTGCCGTTCACGATCCTGCGCCCGGCCATCCTGTTCGGGGGAGACGGGGTGCTGCTCAACAACATCGCCTGGTTGCTGCGGCACCTGCCCGTGTTCGCCATCGGCGGGCGCGGGGACTACCGGATCCGCGGCATCCACATCGACGATCTGGCCCAACTCTGCATGGCCGAGGGAACGGAGCGTCAGGACCGTGTCATCGATGCCGTCGGCCCCGAACGTCCCACGTTCCTCGAGCTGGTGACAGCCGTCCGGAACGCGGTCGGCAGTCGGGCCATGATCGTCCGGGCCCCCGGGGCGACGGTCCCGGTGATGTCCCGGGTGCTCGGATGGGCGCTACACGATGTCCTCCTCACCCGTGACGAGTACCGAGCCATGTCGGACGGTCTGGCCGACACCGACGGCCCGGCAACGGGAACGACCCTGCTGTCGGAGTGGCTGGAGAGGCACGGGCGCGACCTCGGGCTCTCGTACGCCAACGAACTGGAGCGGCATTTCGCACCGTGAATCGATCCGTGATCCCACCGACCGGCGACCGGCGACCGGCGACCGGCGACCGGCGACCGGCGACCGGCCGAGGGTGCATCAGGTGAGCGGGGTGGCGGCGACGAGGTCGGCGATGACCCGGCCCAGTTCGTCGCCCTTCTGCTCCTGGAGGAAGTGACCCGCTCCCTCGATCACGGCGTGGGGCCGGCCTCTGGCCCCGGGAACCCGCTCCTGGAAGACCTCCGCCCAACCAGCGGTGGCCGGGTCTCCGTCCGAGTAGGCGGTGAGGAACGGCCGGTCGAAATCGGCCAGTGCCGCCCAGGTGGCCCGGCCGATGGCCGCACCGGGGTCGTTGCGGGTGAGCGGCATCAGCCCGGTCAACTGCCGGACCCCCGCCTTGTACCTGCCATCGGGGAACGGGGCGTCGTAGGCGGCCAGCACGGCGGGGGACAGCGGGCCGGCCACGGCCTCGAGGAAGAAGCTGGCCACGATGTCGGGGGCACGGTAGTAGAAGAGGAGGTAGTCCACGAGCGCCTCCTCCAGTACCACCCGACCGTCCCCGAGGCCGTAGTTGGCCCACATCAGCCGTTCGGCCAGCGACGGATCGGCGGTGTGCAAGACGGTGTTGGCCGCTACGACCCGGGCGAAGCGGTCCGGGTCGGCGGCCAGGGCGCTGAGCCCGATAGGCCCGCCCCAGTCCTGGACCACCAGGGTGATGCCGCGCAGGTCGAGCGTCGAGATCAAGCTCTGCAGCCACTCGATGTGGCGGGCCAGCGTGTAGTCGGTGCGTTCGACGAGCTTGTCGGAACGCCCGAACCCGATGTGGTCGGGCGCGATGACCCGCATCCCGGCCGCGGTGAGCACCGGGATGACCGTCCGGTACAGATAGGACCAGGTGGGTTGGCCGTGCAGCAGCAGGGCAACCTCTCCGTCGGCCGGGCCCGTGTCGAGATAGTGCATCCGGACGGGAGGAAGACCGCGGGCGCTCACCATGGCGTAGTGGGGTTCGAACGGGTAGCCGGGCAGGTCGGCGAAGCGCTCGTCGGGAGTTCGCAGCACGTCGTCCATGACCCCTCCTCGGCTGCCATCCGACGGAACGACGATACCAACATCCGTCCGGCCCTCCTCCCAACCCCAAGTCCACCGGACACGTACTCCCTGCACGAGCATGGCCGGCTCGAGCCCGGGGCACGCACCGCTCGGGGCCCCGGCGCCGACGGTGGAAGATCCCACAGCGGATACGCAGGTGTGCCATAGTCCACGCGTGCCGTTGCCGCCGATCGATCCCCTCGTCATGCGTGTCGACGCCGACGGTCCCACCCTGCTCGGCGGCTGGTCACCGAGCAGCGGGCTCCGGCATTTCCCGCTCGCCCCGGTCTGTCCTTTCACCGGCGCCGATGACGTGGAGCCGATCGACCTGCCCCGGGCCGGGACCGTCTGGCTGCACACGACCGTCAACGTGGCGCCCCCGGGCTACACGGGACCGGTCCCCTACGGACTCGGGATCGTGGAGCTCGACGGACAGCCGATGCTCCGTGTCGTCTCCCGTCTCGGCGGAGCCGGCCTCACCCCCGGTGCCATCGTTCGACTGGAAGGCGAGGAGCTTCCCGGCCCGGACGGAGAGCCGGTCCTGACCTGGGTGTTCCGCTCGTGAACGAGGTCCGGATCACCGGGGTGGGCCTCCATCCGTTCGGCCGTTTCGACGGGATGACGGGTCCGGGCATGGGCGTCGTGGCCGTACGAGCGGCACTCGGCGAGGCGGGCATCGGTGCCCGTGACCTGCAGGCGGCGTTCTGTGGCACGGCGTACGGAGGAGTCGCCGCCGGGCATCGGGTCCTCGGTCCGTTGGCCGGCACCGGCATCCCCATCTACGACGTCGAGGCCGGCTGCGCATCGGGCGGCGCGGCGCTGCAACTGGCGGCCGCATCGATCGCCTCGGGTCAGCACGACCGAGTGCTCGCCTTCGGCATCGAGAAGATGCCGAAGGGCATCATACGTTCGTCGTTCTTCGCCCCTTGGCAGGAAGCCGCGGGCCTCACCCCGGCGCCGGCGTACTTCGCGCTGCGGGCGCAGCGGTTGCTCACAGAGGCCGGCCTCACGGTCGAGCACCTGGCCCAGGTCGTCGTCAAGAACCGCCGCCACGGTGTCGACAACCCGGACGCCATGTTCCGCAAGGCGGTCACGGTGGACGAGGTACTGGCCGCGAGGATGATCTGTACTCCGTTGACCCTGTTCATGCTGTGCTCGCCCAACGAAGGTGCCGCCGCGGTCGTCCTCGAGCGCGACGCGGACGGCCCCAGGGTGGCCGGCATCTCGCTCCGTTCGCACCTGCCCGGCAACGTCCTGGGTGAGGACTCGCCCCTCTGTGGGATCGATGACACCGCGGTGACGCCGCCGACGACGCTCGCCGCCGGCGATGCCTACGCCCAGGCCGGTGTCGGCCCGGACGACGTCGACGTGGTCGAGTGCCAGGACACGGATGCGGCCCGCGAGCTGTTGGCCTGGGCGGAGCTCGGACTCTGCGCGCCGGGAGAGCAGGCCGCCGTCCTGGCCCGGGGCGATGCACTGATCGGCGGACGACTGCCCATCAACCCCTCGGGCGGGCTGCTGTCGAAGGGCGAACCGCTGGGTGCCTCGGCGTTGGGCCAAGTCGTCGAACTGGTCCGGCAACTGCGGGGAACGGCCGGGGTACGCCAGGTGGAGGGTGCTCGAGTCGGGTTGGCCCATGTCATCGGGCGCGGCGCCAATGCCTGCGTGACCCTGCTCGTGCAGTAGCACTGCGACGAACAGCCGGACTGCGGAGCGGCGTCCTTCACAGCGAACCAACACCCTGGCGTCAGCGGGACGAGGGCAACCGGCGGAGGGCGAAATGGGCCTTGACCGAGTCGTCGGTCGGTCGGCCACCCACGTCGCTCACCTCCTCCAGAAGCGTGAACCTCGTCGCCAATGAGGCACGGAGGCGGGAAAGACCGACCCCGAGCTCACCGATCTCTTCATGATGGAGGAGGTACTGGGACTCACCCACGTGTTCGAAGATCCGGATGTCCCAGAGTGACAAACCCTCTTCAGCCAGCGAAACATCCATGATGAGCACGTTGTCGTCGAACTCGTACACCCAGGGGGGCTCTTCCCCGAGGCGGCGGAGCTCGCCGACCGTGTTGACGTCGAGGATGAACAGCCCCTCTTCGTTGAGATGGTCGTACACCGCGGCGAACGTCGACTCCCAGGCGTCGAAGGTGACGAGGTGATTGAGACTGTCGAACACGCAGATGACCACGTCGAAGCGTTGGCCGAGCGAGAACGAGCTCATGTCCCCCTCGATCAAGCGGGCCCTCGGGACCTTGCGCCTGGCCAGCGCCAACATCTCCGGCGACCGGTCCAGACCGGTCAGAGAACGAATCGTCGTGAGATGGGCGAGGATCGATCCCGTGCCACAACCGAGCTCGAGGAGCGTGGTCGCTTGAGGCAGATGACGGTCGATGAAATCCAGCACCCGCGCCGCCCGCGGCGCTGGATCATCCATCGCCGCGTCGTAGAAGCGGGCGAACCGTTCATACGCTGGCACCGGGCCACCGTGCCACAGTGTGGCCGCGGATTGCATCCGCAGTTCTCATTCCCCGCAGGAATGGCCCGGTCCGACCGGGAATAGCCGTGCGCCGGAGGCGCCCCCTGCGGGCACCGGGCCCGCTGAGTTCTGCCGCTCAAAGCACTCAGCGGACCCGGCGTCCTTGGCATCGGCCGATTCGCAAACGGGCTTGAGCGGTCCGCTCGACAGTCTCAGGATACATCGATGAGCAAGGCGGTGACGTTGTCCTCCGCTTCGCGCTCCACTGCCCGTGCCACCAGTTCGTCGGCCGAGTCCTGGGCTTCGAGTTCCGATGCCAGCAAGGCAGTGAGCTCGGCGGTGGACAGGGCCTTGAAGAGACCGTCGCTGCAGAGCACCAGCCGGTCGCCGGGCTGGCAGGAAACTCCGGCGTGGTCGATGTCGACGTCCGGGAGAACCCCGAGCGCCCGCGTGAGGACGTACCGGTAGGGGTGGGTCTGGGCGTCCTCTTCACTGAGCTCGCCGGCCCGGATCAGATCGGCGATCACGGTGTGGTCGTGGGTCAGCTGCTCTACGTGCCCTTTCCGAAAGCGGTACAGGCGCGAGTCGCCGACGTGGAGGACGATCGCCGCCGCGTCCGAGGTCACCGCCAGGGCCACCAGTGTGGTCCCCATGGTCGCATCCTGGCCATCCGCCTGCCGCCAGACGGCACGATTGGCGTCTCGGCAACCGTCGAGCAGCCCCGAGACGGTGCGGTTCGCAGAGAAGGCCGCATCGAGCGTGTCCAGGGCCAGTTGGCTGGCGACATCACCGTGCTGGAGGCCACCCACGCCGTCTGCCACCGCGAACAACCCGTCACCGACCAGCACGGCGTCCTGGTTGGTGTCGCGCCCACCTCGATGGGTGGCCGCTCCGCTCACAAAGGTGTGTGTCACCGCACTTCCTTTCCTCGAAGCCTCGCGATGGGCCGGAGGGGGCGCCTGACCCAGCGTCAAGGCGGCCCGAGCTTCGACCAATGCCTGTCGGCGGGCCTTCGACTCGCTCACGATCTGGCGGTCCCAGCGATCAAGCGTGTCCGGGTCGGGAGCGTCGAAGAATTCGGCGATGTCATCGATAGCTATCCCGGCCCGACGCAGCAGAGCGATGACCCGGGCTCGGTGCAGCTGGCCGGTGGAGTAATAGCGGTAGCCCGACGAGCCGTCGACGGCAGCCGGGATCAGGAGGCGGGCGGCGGCGTACGAGCGCAGCATCTTGGCCGACAGGCCGCACCGGGCCGAGAAGTCGCCGATGCTCAAGAGTTCATCCACGCCTAGAGCATGGACCCTTCCCGCAGGGCAGAGTCAACGGCCCGGCCGGAGCGGTGCTATCTCACAGGCTTCTCTTCGGGCGTTGGCGGTCGCGGCACTAGAGTCCATCCGATGACCTTGACCCCCGACGCAGTGCTCCTCACCGGAAAGGTCGCCGTCGTCACCGGCGGCGGATCGGGCATCGGGCGAGGCGTGGCGGCGACACTGGCCGCCTTCGGTGCGACGGTGGCGATCTGGGAGCGCGATCCGGAGACCTGCGATGCCGCCGCGGCAGAGTTCGGCGGCCTCGGGCTCACCGTCGACGTCCGCGAGAGTGCCGAGGTCGATGCGGCGCTGGCCCGCACCCGCGAAGAGCTCGGCGAGGTCCAGATTCTGGTGAACAATGCGGGCGGCGTGTTCTCGGTCCCCTTCCTGGCCAGCAAGGAGAAGGGCTGGGACGCCCTGTACCGGGCCAATCTCAAGCACGTCATGCTGTGTACCCACCGGGTGGCACAGGCCATGGTGACGGCCGGACTGCCGGGAAGCATCATCAACGTGACCTCCATCGAAGGGGTGAGAGCGGCTCCTGGCTACGCGGCCTACGCGGCGGCCAAGGCCGGGGTGATCAACTTCACGAAGACGATCTCCCTCGAGCTGGCGCCCCTCGGGATCAGGGTCAATGCCCTCGCCCCCGACATCACCTTCACCGAAGGGCTGGCGGCAGTCGCCCCGCCCGGCAGCCACGAGCACTTCGGGCACGTCGTCCCCATGGGGAGGGTCGGCCATGTCGACGAGATGGGCGGTGCCGCCGTGTTTCTCGCCTCCGACCTCTCCAGCTACGTGACCGGACAGACCCTGCACGTCGATGGTGGCACCCATGCCGCCGGAGGGTGGTACCACCATCCGACGTCGGGCGACTACATCCTCGGTCCACCCTGATCGGGTGGTCCGGCGGCCGGCTCACGGGAGCCGAGCGCCGGATGGCGCCGGGCCACCATGGGGACGAGGACGCTCCGCGGCGAGAGCCACCCGGCGGCGGCCGTGATCCGGTTGGCCAGGCCGGGAATGACCACCGCCCGGTCGGCATCCAACCCGGCGACCGCGGCCTTGGCCACGTCAGCCGCGGGCAGCCACATGATCTTGGGCATGGCGCCGGCCGCCTCCTCGTCCGAAATGCCGGCAGCGGCGGCGAAACCGGTCTCCACCGGCCCCGGGCAGAGCACGGTCACCGCTACTCCCTTGCCTCTCAACTCGCCGCGGAGCGCATGGCTGTAGGAGAGCACGAAGGCCTTGCTCGCCCCATAGCCGGCCTGGCCCGGAAGCGGTTGGAAGGCCGCGGTCGACGCCACGTTGAGCACGGCGCCGCTCCGGCGCTCGACCATGCCGGGCACGAACAGCGAACACAGATGGACCACTGCTTCGACATCGGTACGGATCATGGCCACCTCGGCGGCCGGATCGGAACGGGAGACCGGACCCATGGTTGAGAATCCGGCATTGTTGACGAGCACGTTGACCGAGAGCGACCGGGTCTCGAGCTCGGCGGCGATTGCGCGCCGCGACGAATCGTCAGCCAGGTCGGCGACGATCACCTCGGCCCGGACGCCGTGGGCGGCGGCCAGTTCGTCGGCCAGCGTGCGCAGCTTCTCCTGACTGCGGGCCACCAGTGTGATCCCGAGTCCCCGCCCGGCGAGCAGCCTGGCGATCTCGGCACCGATTCCGGAGGAGGCTCCGGTCACCAGGCACGTACGATCCGGGCTGGGTGCGGGAAGGACCATGGGCAGAGCGTAGGTCTTCGCAGCGGCGCCGTCCTCAGGGCATGGCCGGTTCCGCCGACGACGGCGGGACCGAGGACTGCGGCGCCGGCGCCGGCGGCTCGGGCGCCTTGCCGAGCCGGTCCGTCACCAGTGTCGTCCAGGGGTGGCGTAGACGGCGCGGGCCCGGTAGCGGAGCGGTCGCTCTCCCAGCTCCTCGAGGTAGTGAGCCACCCACCCGGCGACCCGTGCCACCGTGAACAGCGTGCGGCCGGCATCCGGCGCCATCCCTGTCGACCAGGCGATGGCGGCCATGCCGAGGTCGACGTTGGGGAGAGGGATGGAGTGGGCGGCGGCCAGCTCGATGAGAGCTCCGACCGTCCTGATCTGATCGGGGGTGGCCAACTGTTCGAACAGGTGGAGGAGTACGGAAAAGCGTGCGTCACCGTGCTTGTAGACCGTGTGTCCGAAGCCGGGGAGGGTGCCCTGCCACCGGAGCGTGTCGTCGAGCGCCCGCTCGGGGCCGTCGCGCTCGGCATCGACCAGAAGCGAATAGGCGAGCTGGCTGGCTCCACCGTGCAGCGGACCGGCGATGGTTCCGAGCCCGGCCAGGACGGCGTCGTACACGTCGGTCCGGGTGGAGGCGGCGATCCGTACCGCCATGGTCGAGGTGGCCAGCTCGTGGTCGGCCATCAACACCATGGCCGCATTGACCGCCCGGATGACGTCCGGAGTCGGGTCGGCGGTCAGGGCCGAGGCCAGGTGTGCGGCCATCGAGCCGGCAAGGTCCGTGCCGCCGCCCGCCGCAGATGCCGGCCGGCCGTCGGCCAAAACAGGGGCCGGCCGGCGGCCGGCCGCGGCCAGCACGTCCACCATCGAAGCCGTCACCCGCCTGGCCGTCCGGACCACGGACTCCGGCCGGAGATCGGCCCGCAAGGGGTCGCGGGCGCCGGCCATGACCACCGCCCAGCGGATCCGGTCGGATGGTCCGAGGTCCGGGGGCCGGCCCACGGGCAACGGCAGCCAGTCGTCACGGCGGGGTTCGGAGTCATGACCGTCGGTGCCCCACAGCCATTCGGCCACCTGCTCGTAGCGCCAGCTGGTGGCCAGGTCGGTCGCCCGCCGGCCGCGGTAGACCGGGCCCTCGTCGGTCAACTGGGTGATCCCGGTGGTGATGGTGACCATGCGGGTCTCGACGGCCTTGCCCTGGCGTGACCGGCGGGCGAGGCGCTCCACCTCGTCCATGTCGAACAGGCTCCGACGTCCGCTGGCCGCCCGATGCGAGACCAACAGGCCACGGCTCACGTAGGCGTAGAGCGTCGACACCTTCACTCCGAGCCGGCGGGCAGCCTCATCGCTCTCCAGCATCCGCTCCACGCGGGCACCATAGGGCATGATATTGACTTGATCAACATTTACACCGACTGACCCGGGCGTCAGACTGACAGGAAGCGAACCGATCAGACCAGACCAGGGCGGAAGGCCCGCCCGGACGAGGAGAACCGATGCCTACCGCCGTACAGGAGCTGATGTCGTCCCCCCCGGTCACCTGCGACGTCGATGCGTCGTTGACCGAGGCCACCTTCTTGATGAACAGCCGCCAGATCGGGTCGGTGGTGGTGACCGACGGGCCCGCCATCGCCGGGATCCTCACCGAGCGGGACCTGCTGCGGGCTGCGGCCACCAGGGCCGATCCGCGGGCCGATTCGGTGCGGCGGTGGATGACCGCCGACCCGGACGTCCTCAGGCCCGACGACGAGGTGGTCGAGGCCTGGTCGGGGCTGACCCATCACCAGTACCGGCATCTCCCCGTGGTGGACGACGGCCGATTGGTCGGCGTGGTCTCCATCCGCGACCTGCTGACGGTGGCGCAGATCCGGCCGGCCGACGAGGTCAGTGCCGATGCGCCCCGCGGGCTCGAAGGCGTGGTCGTGGCCGAGACGTCGGTGGGCGACGTCCGGGGAAAGGAAGGGTTCTTCCACTACCGCCAGTACTCGGCCACCGAGCTGGCCGCCAAACGATCGCTCGAGGATGTCTGGAAGCTGCTCTTCGACGGCGAGCTGCCCGGCCGGGCCGAATCGGACCGGTTCACCGACGAGGTGGCCGGCCTGCGGACCATCCCCGACGGGCTGGCCGAGATGCTCCCCACCCTGGCTACCATGGGCACCCCGCTCGACGTCCTGCGTACCAGCGTCTCCATCCTGGGCGCCGAACTCGGTTGGCGTCCGACCCACGACATCGACCACCACGAATTGAGGACACAGGCCCTCCGGCTGTGCGCCGTCGTCCCCACCCTGTTGACCGCCGTGTTCCGCCTGCAGCAGGGCAACGAGCCGGTCCCACCGCGTGACGATCTCGGGTACGCGGCCAACTACCTGTGGATGCTCCTCGGGCGGGAGGCCCCGGCTGCCCATGTGCGGGCCATCGAGGAGTACCTGGTGCTCACCATCGACCACGGATTCAATGCATCCACCTTCGCGGCCCGGGTGATCACGTCGACCGGTGCCGACCTGGCTGCAGCTGTCGTCGGGGCCATCGGGGCCCTGTCGGGACCGCTGCACGGTGGCGCACCCAGCCGGGCGCTGGCCATGCTCGACTCCATCGGAACGCCGGACCGGGCGGAGCCGTGGATCCGCGACGCCGTCACCCGCGGCGACCGGATCATGGGATTCGGCCATCGCGTCTACAAGACGGACGACCCGCGGTCGGTCTTCTTGAGGGACGTGGCCCGGAGCCTCGGCGGTGATCTCGTCGACTTCGCCGAGCAGGTGGAACGGACGACGGTCGACGTGCTGGCCGAGCTCAAGCCGGGGCGCCAGCTCTACACCAACGTCGAGTTCTTCGCCGGTGTGGTGATGCACACCTGTGGCATACCCCGCGAGATGTTCACCCCGACCTTCGCCTCCAGCCGTACCATCGGCTGGGCCACCCATGTCATGGAGCAGGCCGCCGACAACCGTCTGATCCGACCGGCGGCGCGCTACGCCGGGCCTCCCCCGCCCCAGCCGGTGCCCACCGTCTGAAGGTCAGTCGGCAGGAGCCAGTCGGCAAAGGTCAGTCGGCAGGAGCGTCCCCGGGGGGAAGGATGCCGGGGGAGGCGATGGTCCGCTCCTCGACCCACTGGAGGTGGAGCTCACGCCGGGCGAACCTCCATCCCGAGTCGGTGGACCGGTAGGTGTCGTGATACCGGATGAACCAGACCGTGTCGGTCCCGCCGCCTCCGCCCGGGCCCTCTGCCGCAGAGGCGTGGTGGGCCATGCACAGCACCGTCCCGGTGGCGGTCGTGCCCTCGACGACGTACCGGTGATTGGACATCTGGTGGAACGTCCGGTCGTAGACCCGGAGGCGGTCCGGCACCCGGCGCAGGGAGTCGTGGCCGGACCGGGTGATCACCGGCCGCAGGTCCTCGGGGAAGTTCGGGACCACGAGCTCACCGTCGGCCACGAAGAGCTGGGCGAATCGGTCGCCGTCACGACCGTCGGCTGCGGCCCCGTACTCCGTGGAGAGCGAACGCAGCTCCTCGATGGCCAGAAGTCTGTCGGAAGGCCCGCCGGCCGCGGTCACCGGCGGCCGTCACCGCGGCCGGCGGGCACCATGGCGAACCGCTCGGCGAAGGCCGACATCTCGTCGTGAACCTGCGCCAGGTCATCGGTCATCGAGGTCGAGACGACAAGACGGACGGCCCCCGCCGACCGGGCCTCGTCGATGTCCTGTTCCGAGGTGGTCGGGAGGTACCCCGACAGGGTCAACTCGATGGCGGCCGGGTCGCGCCCGGCCTCCTCGGCCGACTGGCGGAGCTGGGCCATCCGGACACCCAGATCCTCCGATGCCAGCCCCAGCGGCTGGAACCCGTCTCCGAGGCGCCCGGCCCGCCGGGCAGCCGCCTCGCTGTGGCCGCCGATGTGGATGGGCACACCGCCCGGTTGCGCGGGCTTGGGATACGAGTGGGCATGCCGGAAGGAGAAGAACTCACCGGAAAAGTCGGCCCCCGAGGGTCCCGAGTCGGACCACAGCGCACGCATGGCGGCGATCGTCTCGTCGGTACGACGGCCCCGGCTACGCGGGTCGGCTCCGGTGGCCCGGAGCTCCTCGTCCATCCATCCCACCCCCACGCACATCCGCACACGGCCGGCGGACAGGACGTCGACGGTTGCGATCCTCTTGGCCAGGACCACCGGATGATGGTTGGGAAGGACCAGTACCCCGGTGGCCAATCCGAGGTGCTCGGTGACGCCGGCCAGATAAGCCATGAGATCGAGCGGGTCGGGGATCCGGCAGTCATCCGGTAACGGCATCTTCCCCGAGGCGGCGTAGGGATAGGTGCTCTGGTAGTCGGACACGACCACCGCGTGCTCCACCAGGACAACCGACTCGAAACCGCACTCCTCAGCGTGGCGGGCGAACGAGGTCATCCACACCGGGTCGGCGGTGACCCCCGAGCGGACCGGAGGGATGATCCCGAATTGCATGAGCTGGCTCTCTTTCGTCGATGCCCGGCGACGGGCGCTGCCCCGGGACGGCCGTCTCGGAGCGCTCCCCATGGGGCCCGGGGCCGGCTGCCCAACCCGGATGGTGGGTCAGTCTACTGAGCTCCCGAGCCACCGCTCGCCCTGCCGGCCGCTACCGGCTCGCCAGTTACCATGAGCCCCGTCATGATCAGAGTGATCTACCGATGGCGTGTATCACCCGACCGTCACACGGAGTTCCTGCGCTGGTGGCACGAGGGGACCGTGCGCATCCGCTCGGAGTGGGCGGGGGCCATGGGGAGCACCTTGTGCGAGCCGAGACCATCCGACGACCTGGTCGTGGCCATTGCCAGGTGGAGGTCACGTGAGGATCTCGAGCGCTTCTGGCACGACCCGGGCGGGTCACCCTTCCCATGGGCCGAGATGGAGGACGTCGAGGTTCTCGAGGAGTTGGATCATCTGACCCTGGAAAGCTGATCGCCCGCGGTGGAGGCCGACGGATGGGGTATCGGGTGGGCCGGCCCGATCTGTTGGACGGGCCACCATCGGTCGACCGCTGCCTTGTAAGGTCGCGAAGTGGACGACGACGATGCACAGTGACCAGTGTCGTGATCGGCTCATCCAAACATCCTCTGGTCACATCGGCTCGCTGTCGGCCGAGCGGCGGAGAGACGCGTGACGACTGAGCAGGTCGCGGTCAGGCTTCCGGCGACGCTGCCGGACGCAGTACGGGCGCAGATCTCCCTGACCCTCGAGCCACCCTACGAAGGCGTGGTCACCGTGGCGGTCAATGGTGCCCTCATGAGCTCCGCCTGGTTCTTCCTGCCTCTCGCGTTACGCGACGATGTGTTCACCCTGCACGGCCCGCTGGCCTTCGCTCTGGTGCTCGCCGCCTGGATGTACTCCGATGTGCCGGCAACCAACGTGCTCGGCCCGGATGCACCGAGGGTCATGGCCGCCATCGATGACCCGGTGATGTTCCGGCGATTGCTCTACGCCAAGAACATCGTCCTGTGGGCGTTGGTCACTCCTGTCTGCTCGGTGGTGGCAGTGATCGTCGGGCTCTTGAACCAGGACCTGTTGTCGATCCTGTACACCATCGTGTGGATCGGAGTCGTGCCGTTCGGCGTCCTCGGCATCTCGGCGTGGGTGGGAATCGTCTTTCCCTACCATCCCATGCCGCTGCGGGTGCGTTGGGAGCACCGGCGTCCGCCGTTGCGGATGCTGGTGCGGTGGATCGCTCTGGCCATCACCCCGTACGGCCTGGTTCCCGTCCTGGCCGGATTGCTCATGGCGCCATCGCTGCTTCTGTGGGGGTTCACGTCGAAACACGGCCTGACCCAGAGGTTGCCAGACCGTGACCTCGGATGGGGTGTGGCCCTGGCGTGCGCCATCTCCATTGTGTGTTCGGTGGGTGGTCACCGTCTCGGCGGACGGCTGGCCCGCCGGCGCCGGACCAAGCTCGTGGCCTTTCTGGCCGATCCACTCAGGGGTTGACGAAGGGGCGGTCCTGCAGACCCTGATTCGGGTTGCCGGCGCGCAGCTGCTATCGACGGGCCCCTGATCCGTCACCGACGAAGGTGAACATGGTCCGGTTCGGGTCGAAGGGCAGCGCGGGCGCCTCCAGTCGGTGTGTTCCCACACCGAAGAATGTTCCCTCCTCCGTGTCGAACGCAACTTCCTCGAAGCCGGCGTCTTCGAACCATGCCCGGATGGACGGAGTCAGATCGGGCTCGAGCCGGTGCCTGGTCCAGATGACCGCGCCCCCGGTTCCCATCAGACTCGGAAGCATCGCCACGGTGGCGTGGATGTCCTCGTCACTGACGTTTCCGAACACACCACAGGCCATCACGATGTCGGCAGGAACGGCACCGGCGTACGCAGAGCTACACGATGCATCCCCCTGTCGGATCTCGACAGCGGTGAGTCCGAGCTCATGTGCCGCCGACCGCGCATGATCGGTCAGCCGGGCATCGAGCTCGACGAGGAGCGCATGCACATCGTCACGACGCCGGTGGTCAGCCAGGACTCCGATGACGTCGCGGCCTTGTCCGGCGCAAAGGCTGATGAGCTGGATCCGGCCACGCGGGCACCTGTCGAGCATCTGCCCAAGTCTCTTCTGGACGATGGAGAGGCGCCGGCTCAGAAAGGAGGTGGGGTCCTCATACGCTTCATGCCACCTGACCCAGTGCTCTTCATCGACCATGCTCGAAAACGTAGCAGTGCCCTCTCCGACGTCACAGGACCGCTATCGGCTCAAGAACCGCATTTCGAACGCGGACCTGACGCGTTCCAGTTCCGATTCCACCTCCTTGAGGATCACCTCATCGCGGGACGACGGCTGAGGTCCGTGTTCCGCGCCGAACGTCGAGCACAAGCGAGACAACTCGGTGGCACCCAAGTTCGCGCTCGACCCGCACAGACTGTGGGCCGATCGGATCACAGCGTCGGAGTCGGCGTCGTCGAGTCCTTGGCGCAGCTCGGCGATGTGACATTCGGCGTCGGCGAGGAACTGGGCGGCCAACCGACCGATGAGGTCCTCCCCGGCCGACTCGCCGAGGCGCTCCAACTGATCCAGGACGTTGAGGTCCAGCGCAGGTCCGACAGATCCATCAGGTTCGGCGGCGCCCTTGACATCTTCCGGATCAGAGGCAATCGCAGACGCTGACCGCCTTCTGGGCCAGTGGGTCAACGTCTCGGCAATCGTCTCCAGTTTGAAGGGAATGGCAATCCCATCGTCCATCCCGGCCTTGGCGCATCGTTGCCTGTCGGCGGCAGTAAGAGACTCGGTGATGGCGATGATCGGGGTCCGGCGGGACGCACCCTTCAGACGTCGGATCTCGTTGGTCGCCTGGTAACCGTCCAGTGTCGGTAGATTGCAGTCGATGAAGATGGCCCGGTACGGCCGGAGGATTGCTGCTGCCACCGCCGCCTCTCCGTCAGAGACGGCATCGACCTCGTGACCCAACTTCTCGAACATCGCTCTCGCAATTCGCTGGCTGATCGGATTGTCCTGGGCCATCAGAATGCAGTTGTTGGCTTGTTGTCCCATCGGATGGGATCGGACAGGGGTCGGATCGATGGCCGTGATGCCGTCGGCACGGTTGTCTCCGGACGGGATGGCGGCGAGGTCGTCGCGCCGGCGGCGACGCGGTGGTCGACCTCCCGCAATGACTTGTTGAGCCAAGTCGCGGCGCAGTTCCTCGAAGGCGCCCTCGATCTCTCCGACATCGTCCTGGACACTCGACCGAACATCGGTAGCGACTCGCTGTCGGAGGTGACGGCACGCCTGAGCGAGCCGCCGTCCGCCCAACTGAGCACTACTCGCTTGGATCACGTACCCATGGCGGCCGACGGATGGGGAGTCATCAGCCTCCACCGCGCCCCGGAGCTCCGCGATCCGCCACTCCGAATCGTAGATGAACTGACCAACGAGCTCGGCGACGAAGTTCTCCTCGTAGAGGTGACCGAGATCACACACCTCATCGAAGTGATCCCGATCCAGAACGAGAGCGTC
>JBEKIU010000080.1:0-17611 GCA_050011635.1 Acidimicrobiales bacterium | reverse complement strand
GATGACCGGCCCCATCCGGCGGTCCCCGCGGCTGACCACACCCTCCACGGCGGTGGCCTTGGGGTCGTGCCACCGGATGGTGAGGCCGCGCACCGGCCGGGCCGCGTCGCGCAGGAGGTGCACCTTGCGGGTGAGCTCCTCGATGGTGTTCTGACCGAACCACTGGAAGGGGGTCTGGACCTTGGGCACGAACCCTCCCACCGAGGCCGTGACCGTGACCCCTTTGTGGTACCGGCGACCGATGGCCACGCACTGCTTGGCCAAGCTGACGATGCCCAGGGTGTCCTCGTCGGTCTCGGTGGGCAACCCGATCAGGAAGTACAGCTTGACCCGCTTCCACCCCTGGCTGAAGGCGGCATCGACGGCGGCGTAGAGGTCCTCCTCGCGGATCAATTTGTTGATCACCTGGCGCATCCGCCAGGTCCCGCCTTCGGGTGCGAAGGTGAGCCCGGTGCGCCTCACCCGCTGGATCTGGGCCGCGGTGCCCACGGTGAAGGCGTCCACCCGCAGGCTGGGGAGGCTGACCGACACCTGTCCCGAGCAGGAGGGATCGTCGATGATCGAGGTGACCGTCTCCTCGATGCCGGAGTAGTCGGCACTGGACAGCGAGGTCAGGGCCACCTCGTCGTAGCCGGTACGGGCCAGGCCGCCCATGACCATGGTGCGGACCTGCTCGGCCGGACGCTCCCGCACCGGGCGGGTGATCATCCCGGCCTGGCAGAAACGGCATCCCCGGGTGCAGCCGCGGAACAACTCGACGTTGAGGCGGTCGTGGACCACCTCGATGAGCGGCACCAGCTGCTGGCGCGGGTAGGGCCACTCGGCGAGGTCGGCGATGGTCCGCTTCTCCACCAGCGCCGGGGTGTCGGGGAACCTGGGCGTGACCGCCGCCAGGCGGGGGGCCGGGCCGGGACCTCCGGTCGGGTGACCCGGCGCCGTCTCCGGCACGGGCTCGTAGGCCACCTCGTAGCAGGCCGGGACGTAGACCCCGGGCAGGCGGGCCAGCGTACGGAGCAGCGCCTCCCGGGAGGTGCCACCGCCGGGTCGTTCGGCGGCGGCGGCCGCCAGCACCTCGTTGATCTCCCCCACCGCCTCCTCCCCGTCCCCCAGCACGAAGCAGTCCACGAAGTCGGCCAGCGGCTCGGGATTGAAGGCGCAGTGGCCGCCCGCCACGACCACCGGATGGTCCAGCGTGCGGTCGGCGGCATGCAGCGGGACCCGGGCCAGATCGATCAGATTGAGCACGTTGGTGTAGACGAGCTCGGCCGAGAGATTGAAGGCCAGGACGTCGAAGGACCCGGCGGCCAGGTGGTTCTCGAGGGAGAACAGGGGCACATCGGCCGCTCGCATGGCCGCTTCCATGTCCACCCACGGGGCGTAGGCCCGCTCGGCCACGGCGTCGTCGCGCTCGTTGAGGATCTCGTACAGGATCTGCAGGCCCTGATTGGGAAGCCCGATCTCGTAGGCGTCGGGATAGATGAGCAGCCACGACACCGCTGTCTCGGCGTGTTCGGTGACCTGGGCTCCCAGTTCTCCACCGATGTAGCGGGCCGGCTTGGTGACCTGGGCCAGGAGGGGTTCCACACGTGGCCAGAGGGACTGCATCTCCCTCGGCATCTTAGGGCCGTCGGGACCCCGCACCGGTGCGGCGGCCCGCCCGGCCACGACCGGGGCTCACGGGCTCAGCCGCCGGGGGGTGCCGTCGTGGTGGTGGTCGGGGCGGGGGTGGTGGGAAGAGGGACGGCCGTCGTCGACTGCACAATCCCCTGTTCAGGGGGAATGCCCGGTGCAGTGACCGGATGGGTGGCCAGGTAGTTGAAGATCGACCGCACCACAGGAGCCGCCGCGGTGGCCCCGTAACCGGCCTGGTCGATCACGCACACCACCACGTACTGGGGGTCGGCGGTGGGGCCGAAGCCCACGAACCAGGCCGTGGGCTCCTTTCCGAGCTCGCTGTCGGCGGTGCCGGTCTTGCCGGCCACGCCGCCGGGGAAGTTGAGCCCCCGGAAAGCGCCGTAGGCGGTGCCGCTCGGATCCTGCACGGCACCTGTGAACCCAGCCAGCAGCGCGTTGTACGTCGACGGCGGCAGGCTCACATGGCCGGTCACCTTGGGGGCGAATCGCTTGACCACCTTGCCCGACGGGGAGACGACGGCCGCGGCCACCTCGGGGGCGTACCGGGTGCCGCCGTTGGCGAAGGTCGAATAGGCCACCGCCTGCTCGATGGGGGTGATCACCGTCGCTCCCTGGCCGAAGGCCATCTCCACGTTGTCCCCGGTGTTCCAGACCGTGTTGGGGAACCCGGTGGGGCTCTCCGCGTGCAGCTTGAGGTCCTCGGCCAGGCTGTCCACCCGGGCCTGGTCCGATTCGCCCGGCAGGTCGATGCCGGTCAGCCCACCCAGGCCGTACTGGGCGGCCTGGTTCTGGATCGGGGTGCTCCCGTACGCCGGGTTGGACTTGTCGTCCCAGAACATGGCGCCCAGGTTGTAGAAGAAGTCGTCGCTGGACACGGTGAGGGCGGTGGAGACGTCGATCTCGCCGAACCCGCCGTCGCCCTCGCTGTTGTGGAAGACACAGGAGCTGCTGCCGTACTGGCAGTCGGGCACGGTGTACGTGCCGGTGTCGTCGTAGTAGTAGCCCGGGCTGATGAGCCCCAGGTCGAGGGCGGCGGTAGCCGTGTTGAGCTTGAAGGTGGAGCCCGGCGTGTACAGCCCGTCGATGGCCCGGTTGAGCAGGGGCTCGTTGTTGGCCGGATTGGTGAGGACGGCGTAGTTGGCGGTGGAGATTCCCCCCACCCACACCGACGGGTTGTAGGACGGGTACGACGACATGGCGTAGACCGCTCCGGTCTGGGGGTCCATGACGATCGCCGCCCCACCGGTGGCGGCCGGCTGGCAGCCCGAATTGTTGTTGCACTGGGGGTCGAAGGACTGTCGGAGGGCCAGGATCTGGGTGGCCAGCGCGTTGTCGGCCACCTGCTGCAGACCGGTGTCGATGTTGGTGACCAGGTTGTCGCCCGGCGCCGCCGGTGTCGTCTTGAGGATGCGCGCCACCTGACCCTCCGGGTTGACCTCCAACTCCTGTTGGCCGGGCGTGCCCCGCAGCTCGGACTCGTACTGGTACTCCAGACCCGACTGGCCGAAGGGGTCGCCGGCCTGGTAGCCCTGCGATGCCCGGGACTTGAGCTCGGCGCTGTTGATCGTCCCCACGTAGCCGAGGGCCTGCGACGCGGGATAGCCCATCTGCGCGGGTCCGGGCAGCTCCAGCTGGGGATAGTTCCGCTGGGTGGTGGCCACGGTCTTCACCCCGGGGAATTCGCTCGCATGCTCATCGATGTACAAGATGTCGCTCGGCGGGGCGTTGGACAGGATCGGCACCGGCTTGTACAGGCTGTACTGGGGATCGGCGATGGTGGCCTTGACCTGGGCGTTGGTCTGCCCGATCAGTGCGGCCAGCCTACCCACGACGACCGGGTCCTGGACGGCCGCCACCCGGGACAGGGTGATCTGCTCGGTGACCACGTTGTTGACCAGGGGATTGCCGTAACGGTCGAGGATGAGGCCACGGGTGGGCTGGATCTGGACGACACGGATCTGGTCGGCGTTGGCGGCCTGGGCCGCGGCCGGGGCCTCGAGCACGGTGAGGGCCCACAGCCGGAGCCCGAGCAGGGCGAAGAGGCCGACGACGACCAGCGCGATGACCCGGATCCGGAGCCCGGGCCGGGACGTACTGGTGTCCGGGGCCTCCAGCATCGCCTCCACCGAGAACCGGCTCTGGCGCATCTTCGGCTGCTTCGGGCTCTTCTGACGCGCCTTGCGCTCCCGTTCGGGACGGCCGAAGCGACGGGAGCCCTTGAACGGGTGGCGGAGGGACCGGTTCACGACGGACCAGTATCCCAAGCATCGCCCGGTCCGGGTACGCGGACCCCGGCCATGCTCACCGCGCCCCCGACGAGACCGCCGAGGTGGGCACACCCTCGATGGACGCGGCCGGCAGCGCCCACGTCACCAGACGCAGGGCGGGGACGGCCAGCACCGCGTTGGTGACCGCCACCACGACGATGATCCGCAACAGATCGACGTGGAGCATCTGCGGCTGGCCCAGAACCGATCCGAGGACGGCGTAGAGACCCTCGTAGGCCGCACTGGCCCCGAGGGCCACCAGCGGCGCCAGCCACAGGGCCGACCGGTTGAGGGCGAGGGTCATGGCCCCGACGCCGAACCCGACGATGCTCCCGACCAGCGCGGACAGCCCGAAGGGTGTGGGCAGGAAGAGGTCGGCGACCAGCCCGGCCCCGAATCCCATCGTTGCGCCCCGGGCCGGACCACCGACGATGCCGGCCGCGACGGGGAGGAGGATCATGATGTCCGGATGCACGCCCCCCACCCGGAGGTCGAGGATCAGGGTCTCTTGCACGACGACGAAGAGGAGCACCACCAGCCCGACCCGGGTCACGTCCCGTGCGGTCATCCGAACCGCCCCTCCCGGGCGTGAGCCCGCGGGGAGCGCGGGCCGGGGCCCCGTTGGGGGGTGCTCACGAGGACGGCCCCCACAGCACGACCGCCACGTAGCTGAGGTGGGACAGATCGGCCAGCGGCTCGAGGGTCACCGACTCCTCCGACGCCGTCGCCCCCGTCTTCGAGCCCACCACTTTGGCCACCGGGATCCCGGCCGGATAGCTCGCTCCCTCGAGCCCGCTGGTGGTGAAGACCTCGCCGGTGGCGAGCTTGGTGTTGTTGGGCACAAGGCCGGCGGCGAGCGGCCTGCCCGAGCCCTGGCCGGTGAGCACGGCCAACGACGACGCCGCGGGCGGTCCGTAGCGGGCCCCCACCGACGACTGGCCGTCGGTGATCAGGCGCACCGTGGCCGTGTTGTGGTTGGCCTGGACCACCTGTCCCACGAGACCTCCGGCCCCGACCACGGGCATGTCCAGCTGCACGCCTTCGTCCCGGCCGACGTCGATGTCGATGGTGGCGGCGAAGTTGCTCGGCGCGAAATCCGTCACTTCGGCCGGCACCGTCTGCAGATTGCCGATGAAGGGGAGGTTGAACAGCGTGCTCAACTGCTTCATGGCCTGGTCGACCCCCTGCTCGGAGGCCTGCTCTTGCCGCAGCTGGTCGATCTCTTGTTGAAGTTTCTGGTTCTGCTGTCGAACCGCCCCGTAGTGGACCGAACCGGCCAGGAAGCTCCCCACGGGCTCGACGATGTCGTCGACCCCCGAGCGCACGGGCGAGAAGGCGTCGGCCGCCACCGACTTCACGCCCGACGTGATGCGATGGAATCCACCGCGGGCGTCGAGGGTGATGATGGTCACCGACGCCAACAGCAACAGGATCAAGGTGGTGCGAGGGCGGCGGGACCGCCGCGCCTTCGCCACGACTGACGCGTCCTCCGGACGTTCAGCGGGCCGATGAGGTGATGAGGACCTGCTTCAGGGCCTCGAACTCCTCGAGGCACTGCCCGCTGCCGATGGCCACGCAGTTCAGGGGATCGCGGGCCACCACGATCGGCATCCCGGTCTCCTGGGTCAGGCGGCTGTCGAGCCCGTGCAGGAGGGCCCCACCGCCGGTCAGGACGATACCCTGTTCCATGATGTCGGCCGCCAGCTCCGGAGGGGTGCGGTCGAGGGTCACCTTGACGGCGTCGACAATGGCCGCCACCGGTTCGTCGATGGCCTTTCGGATCTCCTGGGTCGAGATGACCACCGTCTTGGGCAATCCGGTGACCAGGTCCCGGCCACGGATCTCTGCATGGAGTTCCTCTTCGAGCTCGTACGCGGATCCGAGGGCGATCTTGATCTCCTCTGCGGTGCGCTCGCCCAGCGCCAGGCTGTACTCCTTCTTGACGAACGAGACGATGGCCTCGTCGAGTTCGTCACCACCGATACGGATCGATTGGCTGGTCACGATCCCGCCCAGGGAGATCACCGCCACCTCGGTGGTCCCGCCACCGATGTCGACCACCATGTTGCCGGTCGGCTCGTGGACCGGAAGCCCGGCCCCGATGGCCGCGGCCATCGGCTCCTCGATGATGTAGGCCTTGCGTGCCCCCGCGTACTCCGCGGCTTCCATCACCGCGCGCTGCTCGACACCGGTGATCCCAGACGGGACGCAGATGACCATGCGCGGCTTGGCGAAGCGACGCTGGTGGACGCGGTGGATGAAGTAGCGGAGCATCTTCTCGCAGATCTCGAAGTCGGCGATGACCCCGTCCTTCAGAGGGCGGATGGCCTGGATGTGGCTCGGGGTCCGGCCGATCATGCGCTTGGCTTCCGCGCCGACGGCCAACGGCCGGCCGTCCTTCACATTGACGGCAACCACCGAGGGTTCGTTCAGGACGATGCCCCGGCCGCGCACGTACACCAATGTGTTCGCGGTACCGAGGTCGACCGCCATGTCGCGGCCAAGAAGTGAGAAACCGTTGTCGCGCATCAGCGATGCACTCCTCCGTCAGTAGTGGTTCGGGGCCTGGTGAGTGCGTTTGACCACACCTGTTCGCCGCTGCCCTCGTCCTTCACGACCAGCGGCATCTGCTCCATCAGGCTAGGGGAACCAGCGGGCGGAAACAAGGTCGCCCCCACGGGGACCTGCACCGGTGACCCGGTGCCGCCCTCGGCCCACCCGATCCGGTCCCGCTGCCCCCGATGCCGGCAACCCGGGTTGCCGGTCCGTCCCCGGTGGCCGGGCCGCGACCGGCACCGGTCTCAGCCCAGTCCGGGGAAGAAGATCCCGATCTCACGGGCGGCCGACTCCGGGGAGTCCGACCCGTGAATGAGGTTTTCGCTCATCTTGAGGGCGAGATCGCCTCTGATCGTGCCCGGGCTGGCCTCCAACGGGTCGGTGGCCCCCATCAGGTTCCGCACGACGGCATGGGTCTCATCGGGGCCCTCGACCACCATCACCATGGCCGGCGATCGGGTGATGAACGTCACCAGCTTGTCGTAGAAGGGCTTGCCGGCATGCTCGGCATAGTGGTGGGCGGCCACGTCGGGGGTGATCGTCCGAAGCTCGGCTGCCACCAGGCGCAAGCCCTTTCGCTCCAGCCGGTCGACGATCTCGCCCACCAGGCCGCGTTCGACGGCGTCAGGTTTGCAGATGACAAGTGTGCGCTCCACGAGCGAGGCAGGCTAGCCGACGCCACCCCGGGTGTCAGAACCCGTGGCCGCCGGGTCGGTCCGTCGGCCCACCCATCAGCGCGTGCCGTGCCTCAGCAGCCGGAGGGCGTCGGCCACGACATAGAGGGAGCCGCACACCACGATCCCGTCGTCGGCGCCGGCGCGGCTGATCGCCAGCTCCACCGCCTCCACCGGCGTGTCGGCCACGGCCACCTCCATTCCCAGCCCGACCCCCGCCTCGGCCACGACGTCGGCGGCGAGCGCCCGAGGGGAGTCGGGAGCGCAGGCCACGACGGAACGGATGCCTGCCGTGGTGAGCGCTTCGAGCATGGACGTCGGATCGCGTCCCGAGAGCATGCCCACCACCGCCCGCATCTCGCCGTCGACGGTGAACTCCTCGACCAGGGACCGGGCCAGGACGATCATCCCGGCCACATTGTGAGCGCCGTCGGCCACGACCAGCGGGTGCCGGCCGATCACCTCGAGCCGGCCGGGCACCCTCACCCCCGCGAACGCTTCTTCGACCGTCTCCTCGCTCAACGGGGAACCGAAGAAGGCCTCCACCGCGGCCAGCGCACACGACGCGTTGTCCCCCTGGTGGGCACCGTGCAACGGCACCAGCAACTCGCCGTAGGAGCGAGCAGGGGTGCGCACGTCGATCAACCGCCCACCCACGGCGATCCTGTTGGCCGTGCAGGCGAAGTCCTGGCCCCTCACCCACACCTCGGAGGCTCCGGCCTGGGTTGCGGCCTCCCGGAGCAGGGCGACCAGGGTGGGGTCCGATTCACCGATGACCACCCGGCTGCCCTCTTTGAAGATGCCCGACTTGTCGCGGCCGATGTCCTCCAGCGTCGGGCCGAGGACCTCAGTGTGGTCGAAGCTGATGTTGGTCAGCACGGCCACGCTGCCGTCGACGACGTTGGTGCTGTCCCACCGGCCACCCAACCCGACCTCGATCACGGCCACGTCGACCGCCTCGTCGGCGAACCAGGCCAGTGCGGCCGCGGTGAGGAGCTCGAACCGTGTGGGGGGCTCCTCCATGAGCTGCTCCAGCCGGGCCAGCGATTCGAGGACCTCGACGAAAGCACCGTCGTCGATCGGTTCGCCGTTTCGCGATATCCGCTCGTTGACCCGGGTCAGGTTGGGGCTGGTGTACGTGCCGACGGTCAGCCCTTGTGCGCCGAGGAGGGCGGTGGTCATGGCCGCGGTCGATCCTTTGCCATTGGTTCCGGTGATGTGCAGCTCCGGGTAGGCGCGTTGGGGGTCCCCCAACAGACCGGTGAGCGACCGCATCCGCTCCAAGGTCGGCCACGCGCGCCGCGACGGCATGGCCGACTCGAAGTCGATGTGGGCGTCCAGCCAGGACAGTGCGTGGGGGAGGTCGTCGAACATCACACGGGGACGGGGGGCACGCCGCTGCCGGCGATCAGATCGACCCGTGGGTGATCGGCGTCACGGCGGAGCCCGATCAGCCTGGGCTCAGGAGGCGGCCCTGCGGCTCCGGGCCGATTTGGCCGGCGGACTGTTCAACGGAACCAGGGTCGGGTGCACCTTGTCGAGGACCACGGCGCGGTCGACGACGCACTTCGAGATGTCGGTGCGACTGGGAAGGTCGTACATCACCTCGAGAAGGACCTCCTCGAGGATGGCACGCAGCCCCCTCGCACCCGTGCCCCGCAACAGCGCCTGCTCGGCCACGGCCTCGAGCGCATCGTCGGTCAACTCGAGCTCGATGTGATCGAGCTCGAACGTCCGCTGGTACTGACGGGTGAGGGCGTTCTTCGGCTCGACCAGGATGCGGATCAGCGCGTCCTTGTACAGGTGGGAGACCGCCCCCACCACCGGGAGGCGTCCGATGAACTCGGGGATCAGCCCGAACTTCATGAGGTCTTCGGGGAGCACGTGGCGGAGAAGCTCGGAGTCGTCGCGCTCGGAGGCCTTGCGCACCTCTGCCCTGAACCCCATGCCCTTGCGGCCGATCCGGTTCTCGATGATGGCGTCCACGCCGGCGAATGCGCCCCCGCAGATGAACAGGATGTTGGTGGTGTCGATCTGGATGAACTCTTGATGGGGGTGCTTGCGTCCGCCCTGGGGCGGCACCGATGCGGTCGTGCCCTCGAGGATCTTCAAGAGGGCCTGCTGCACACCCTCGCCGGAGACGTCCCGGGTGATCGAGGGGTTCTCCGACTTGCGGGCGATCTTGTCGATCTCGTCGATGTAGATGATCCCGGTCTCGGCCCGCTTCACGTCATAGTCGGCAGCCTGAATGAGCTTCAACAAGATGTTCTCGACGTCCTCGCCCACGTAGCCGGCTTCGGTGAGGGCGGTGGCGTCGGCAATGGCGAAGGGGACGTTGAGCATGCGGGCCAGCGTCTGGGCCAGCAACGTCTTACCGCAGCCGGTCGGGCCGAGCAGCAAGATGTTCGACTTGGCCAACTCGACGTCGTTGTCGTGCGATCCGTTGCTTCCCGCCTGGACCCGCTTGTAGTGGTTGTAGACGGCAACGGACAGGATCTTCTTGGCGTATTCCTGACCGATGACGTAGTCGTTCAGGAACTCGTAGATCTCCTTGGGCTTGGGTAGCTCCTCGAAAGAAAGCTCGGTGGTGTCCGCCAGCTCCTCGGCGATGATGTCATTGCACAATTCGATGCACTCGTCACAGATGTAGACCCCTGGACCGGCGATCAATTTCTTGACCTGCTTCTGCGACTTGCCGCAGAAGCTGCACTTCACCAGATCGCCACCGTCTCCGAACTTCGCCACGTCGGTTCCTCTTGTCCTTCTGTCAGCGGTCCCTGTTGCTCATCCGTGCGTGCTGCTCAATCCGTCCCGGCTGTCGTGAGCCCGATCCACATGCGGTGTGTACCGATCCCCGACCTCCGTGTTGCTCCCAGCTGGTGTTGCTCCCACCGGCCCCTGTCCTGCGTCGGGCCACGGTCCTACCAATCAGCAACCCAACCCTAGCGGCTGGCTCGGTACCGACAGGACCCCATCCGTCGTTCATCGGGTTTACGCAGCCCCGACCGCCTCGATGGACACTGCGTCCCTGGCCGTGATGACCTCGTCGATCAGCCCGTAGGCAACCGCCTCGTCGGCCGTCATGATGTAGTCGCGGTCCGTGTCCTTGGAGACCCGCTCCGTGGTCTGGCCGGTGTCGTTGGCCAGCATGCCGTTGAGGAGATCGCGCATGCGCAGGATCTCCTTGGCCTGGAGTTCGATGTCGCTGGCCTGACCCTCGACGCCTCCGAACGGTTGGTGCAACAGAATGCGGGCGTGGGGAAGGGCGAATCGCTTGCCCCGGGTTCCGGCACCGAGCAACACCGCAGCGGCCGAGGCGGCCTGACCGAAGCAGAACGTGGACATGTCGGGCTTGATGTACTTCATGGTGTCGTAGATGGCGAACAGGGCCGTGATGTCACCGCCCGGGGAGTTGATGTAGAGGTGGATGTCCTTGTCCGCCTCCTCCGATTCGAGGAAGAGCAGTTGCGCGCAGACCAGGTTGGCGACGGTGTCGTTGATCGGCGTGCCGAGGAAGATGATGCGCTCGCGCAACAGGCGTGAGTACAGGTCGTAGTTCCGCTCACCGCGGCTGGTGGATTCGACCACCCACGGCACGCTGTATGCCTGTGCGTCCATTTCCCTGATTCCTTCCGTGAAACTCACTTCGAGTCCTCCTCGCCCTGGTTCACCAACAGGTCGTCCCGTGAGACGGGACTTCCCTCCTCATCGACCAGATCGACATTGTCGATCAGCCAACGCATGGCCTTGGCCTTCCGTCGATCCGAGCGTACTGCCGGAAGCCGTCCGGCCCGTTCCAACTGCTCCCGCACCTCGTTGACGTCCATTTCGAGGCGCTCGCCCATGGCCGCCAGCTCCTCGTCGAGCTCCTCGTCGCTCAGCTCGATCCCTTCCTCGTCGACCAGGGTCCTGAGGGCGAGATCGACCTTGACACTATGAAGGGCACCGGCCCGCAGCTCGTCGAGGAACTCCTGCTCGTCGCGACCGGTGGCCCCGAGGAACTGGCCCAGGCTCATCCCCTGCCCCTCCAGCCGATGGTTGAGATCGTGGATCCGCTCGCGGAGCTCCTCGGCCACCAACTGATCGGGGATCTCCTCGGTGACCAGCTCCACCAGTGCCTCGGCGGTCTTCTGCTGGAGGGCCATCTGCGCCTGCACGACATGACGCTGTCGGAGCCGATCGGCGATGTCCGACCTGAGCTGCTCGATGGTGTCGAACTCGGAGGCCTCGGCCGCCCACTCGTCGGTCGGGTTGGGAAGGATGAGCTCTTTGACGTCCTTCACCAGCACCCTGAACGAGATGGACTGGCTCCCCGCCCCCGGGTTGGCGTCGAAGACGAAGATGTCGCCCACCTTGGCCCCTCGCAGCTGCTCGTCGAGCTCGGGGACCACACTTCCGCTCCCGACCTCGTAGAGATAGTCCTCGGCGTCGAGGTCGCTGTCGTCCCCCGGTCCGGGGCCGCCCACGCGGGTGCCGTGGATGTCGATGGTGACCTGGTCCCCGTCCTTGGCCGGTCGAGCCACTTCGACCAGCTCGCCGGAGGTGGTTCGGAGTCGGTCGACCTGCGAGTCGATCTCCTCCTCGGTGACCTCCAGGCCCGGCAACGTCACCACCAGCCCCTGATAGCCGGGGATGGCCACCACCGGTCGAACCGTCACCACGGCGTCGAACGAGACCGAGCCGGAGTCGTTCCCCGAGGTGATGTCGATCTCCGGCTGGTCGATGGGATCGACGTCGGTATCAGTGACCGCCTGGGCGTAAAAGGTCGGCAGGGCTTCGCGAAGCGCCTCGCCGCGCACGGCGCCGGCGCCGCCCATCCGGGCCTCGATGACCCGACGCGGGACCTTGCCGGGACGGAACCCGGGCACCCGGACCTCCCGGGAGAGCCGACGCATGACCTGGTCGAGAGCCTCGTCTATCTCCGCTTCTTCGATCTCGACGGACAAACGGACTCTGTTGCCCTCTTCGGGCTCGACGGTGGCTCGCATACGAATTGCCGAGTGTACCGGCACGCGGGCGGTGAACTTTCCGGGCCGGGACGGGCCGGGATTTGTCGGCGTCCCGTCATGGACCTCCGGTCCGCCCCCGGTGGGCCCCAGGGGGTCAGATCATGAACGCCATCGACTCGAGTACACGGTGGCCGAGGGCCATGTCCCCCTCGATCTGCACCTCGCCGGTGGCCAGGACGCGGGCCGGCTCCACCCTGCCGAAACCGAGTCGCCAGAACGCCTCCTGATCCATGGTCAGGGTGACCGTGGGCTCCTCGGTCGCCCGGAGCGGCACCGGCGACGCCCGGCCCCCGTCCACCTGGATGCCCACCTTCTTGCCCATGACCCCGACGACCACGAACAGCACCGAGGTGCCGTCGGGTGGCGCCACCCGCTTGCCCACCACGAAGGGCATGGCCCGTGCGCACCTGTCGAGCGTGGTGGCCTCGCCCGCACCGTTGCGGCCGCCGGGACGGGCCAGCGCCCGTCGGATGTCCTGCTCGTGGGCCCACGAGTCGAGGACCCTGGTCTCCATGAACTCCCGGTAGGGCACTTCGCCGACCGGGCTCCAACCCACCTCGTCGAACTTCGCCGGGGGCATGGCCCGGAGGGACTCGAAGCGCCGGTTGGTGACCTCGACGAACTCGTCCAACACCTCTTCGCCGGGCACCGGCCGGCGGGCGGCCACCCACGCCTCGTTCAGCTCGCCGAAGGCGTTGGTCACGTGTTCGGGGACCAGGTCGAGCGGGGGCGGAGGCGGATCCCCGAGCAACAGGCGTTCGATGCCGATGAGGTGCGAGACCTGGTCCTTGACCGTCCATCCCGGGCAGTCCGTGGCCAGCTCCCACTGGGCGATCTTCATCTTCTCGCAGGCGGAGACCAGCGACACCCACACCTCTGTCATGTGGTCGATGACCGCTTCGTTGTTGGCCGATGGACCCCGCATGCGCTCCCCTTCCTCGATTGCCAGCAGGCGCCGGTGGGCCGGCTCGAAGCGCCCGACCTTCGGTCAGCCCGGGAGATTCGCCTCGATGGCGTCGATCACCTCGGGGGCCTCCGGGTCCACCATGGGCCTGAAGCGATTCACGATCTCGCCTGTCGGTGATACGAGGAACTTCTCGAAGTTCCACTGGATGTCCCCCGCTTCGCCCTCCGCGTCGGGGAACGCCACCAGCTCCTCGTAGACCGGGTTGCGGCCGTCGCCGTTGACCTCGACCTTCTCGAACATCGGGAACGTGACCCCGTAGGTGGCCGAGCAGAAGGTGGCGATCTCCTCGGCGGACCCGGGCTCCTGGGCGCCGAATTGATTGCAGGGGAAGCCGAGGACGGTGAATCCCTTGTCGCCGTAGGTCTTCTGCAGGCGCTCGAGCCCCTCGTACTGGGGTGTCAGCCCGCATTTCGAGGCCACGTTGACGACCAGCAATGTCTTGCCGCGGTAGTCGGCGACCGAGGCAGCTTCACCGGTGAGGGAGTGGAGTGGTGGGTCATAGATGCTCATGGTCATCAAGTGTAGATGGCCGGATTGCCGTCTGGCCCATTGGATCGAGGTCCGGAAATTCTCGCCTTTGGCCGGGATCGGCTGTGTGGGAGCGCCCTTCCCCCTCGTTGGGGCCGGTAAAGGAAAGCCCCGGGTCTGTCGAAGAGAGAGGCAAGCAACTCGGTGAGTGGAGCGCGCCGTCGGCGCCGAAGGATTGAATGGCGAGCAATGACCGTCGAGGCTGAACAGAGCACCAGCGAAACCGGTCACCGCGACGAGGTGGCGGGAGCGGTCGTCCACGTCCTCATCACGCTGGTACACGAGCGCAACGGCGACGTCGGGGTGGCCCAGGCGCTGGCCCTGGCCGACGACGGTCGGTCCTTCGCCACGCTCGGGGACATGAGCTCCTGGAGCTCCCTCGAGGAGGCCGTGGCCCTGTTCAATGCGGCCGCGCTGGTGACTGGCGACGGGGCCGTGGGCCTCCACGTGGGAGACGCCCTCCTCTTCACCGCCGACGGCACCGCCTTCGTCGATCGACTCCGGGCCCTCGGAACACCTGAAGAGGCCTTCAAGCACATCTCGGCGCTCATCGCCCACTTCGATGCCAGCTGCGAGGCGGTCGCCCTCGAGGTGGCCACGGATCACGCGCTGGTCGAGGTCCTCCCACGCTCCCATGAGTGGCGGCACGCCCACCTGTGTGAGATGACCCGGGGCCTGCTGTCCCAGGTTCCCGCGCTCTACGGCCGGGGGACCGCACTCATCACCGAGGTCGAGTGCAGCGCCCGAGGCGGTCGAGCCTGCTTGTACGCGTTGAGCTGGGACGACCCGTCGGCCGACGATGACACGGCCCCCGATGCCCGGGCATCCGCCGGCCCGGTCCCACCGGGCGACGGTGGGGCGCAGCTCGACCCGGTGCCACCTGGCCACGTTCCACCGCTCCCCCGTGCGGTGCCGCCGGGCGACTGGGACATCGGGCCCGATGAACCCGATGAGGAGGGCGAGGAGGAGCAAGCCGCGCCGGAGCCCCCGCCCTCAGGCTCGGCCGACCGGACCGAGGCGGAGCTCCGGAACGAGCTCAACCGGATGAGCGTGCTGGTCGAAGGGGCGTTCTCCACCGTCAGCCAGCTCATGGACGACGACGTCGAATCCCTCCTCGCCCAAATCGCGGCGCGAGCCGACGCCGTGGTCGCCGCCCACCGCTACCTCTTGATGATCAGGGTCCGACCGGGGACCGTGGTCCAGCTCCACTCCCGAGGTCTCGAGCCGGACGAGGCCCAGGCCCTGGCGTCCGAGCTGTGGCGCGAGGATCCGGGGGACGACGGGGGTTCGAGGCTCGTCGTCGACATCGCCTCGCCCCAGCGGCTCTACGGCCGCTTGGCTGAGGTACTTCCGCACGGGGAGGTCCACCCACCGTCGGAAACCTACGCGCTGGGGTTGTTCGCCGAGTATGCGGCGGCGGCCCTTGACATCTTCCGGGTCCTCACCGACGCCAAGCGCAGTGATGCCACGGCCCGGACCCTCCTCTCGTTCTCCGAAACCCTCGCCCGGGTCACCAACTTGGCCGAGTTGGTCCAATTGCTGGCCGACACGGTGCCGGCGATGACCGACTGTGACCAGTCGACGGTGTACCTCTGGGACCAGGACCTGGGCCAACTGGTCCCTCGGGCCTGGACCGAGGGCATGGAGTCGCCCGCTGCCTCGCTGGGGCCGATCCTGCCGGTCACCGGAGGATCTCGGCGGCCGGAACGGTCCGAACCATCACCCATCCGCCCGCTGCCCACCGCCGCGGAACGCACGAGGGTCGGCCCGATGGCCCCCCCGTCGAAACCCCCCGGAGGCGTGGTCGGGTCCGAATCGCGAGCCCGCGGTCCGGTGAACATCCGCTCCGACACCACCGTCGTCGATCGGATCCTCCGTTCGAGGGAGGTGATCGTCCTCGACGACTCCACCGAGGACCCGGTGCTCCGGGGTCTGTTGGATCAGTCCGGAATGGCTGCCTCGGTGGTGGCGCCGCTCTTCGCCGGCGGGGAGTTCCTCGGGGTCATCGCGGCCAACTTCGGGCCCGAGGGATCGATCGACACGATCCGCGACGCCGACCTCCACGAACGGCTCTCCGGCTTGGCCGATCAGGCCGCCACCTCCCTCCAGAACCTCGAGCTCCTGGAGAGGGTCCAGCACATGGCCTGGCATGACGCCCTCACCGGGCTGCCCAATCGCCGCCTCTTCGAGGACCGGGTCGAACAGGAGCTGGTCAGGTCGCGTCGCGTCGGTGAGCCGGTCTGCATGTTCTTCGTCGATCTCGACCACTTCAAGACCGTGAACGACACCAAGGGGCATGCCGCCGGAGACGACCTGATCCAGCAGGTGAGCCAGCGACTGGTCGACACCGTTCGACGCCAGGACACCGTGGCCCGGGTCGGGGGCGACGAGTTCGCCATCCTGCTCCCCGGACTCTCCGACCAGCTCTCCATCGATCAGCTGGCCCAACGCTCACTCGAGGCGATGAGCAGGCCGTTCATCGTCCTCGGGGAGGAGGTGGCGACGTCGGCGTCCATCGGCATCGCCATGGCCCCCGATCACGGTGATTCCTATGACGAGCTGCTCAGCCGCGCCGACGAGGCCATGTACCGGGCCAAGAGCCGGGGCCGGAACGCGTTCCAGATGTACTCGGGATCGGTGGTCAACGCCTCACTGGGACGACTGGCCGTCGACGAGCGCACCCTGCATGCCGACCTCATCCACGCCCTCGATCACTCTGAGTTCTTCGTGCTCTACCAGCCCTATATCGACCTCCGTACGGGCCAGGTGGTCGGCGTGGAAGCCCTGGTCCGGTGGCATCACCCGACCCTCGGGACCCTCGAGCCCGCCTCGTTCATCTCCATGGCGGAGCGCAGCGAGATCGTGGTCGCCCTGGACACCTGGGTGCTGGAGCAGGCGTGCCGACAGCTCCGGGCCTGGGTCGACCACGGTCTCGATCCCCTCCGGCTCTCGGTGAACCTGGCATCCCGGGATCTGTCCAATCCCAGCCTGTTCGAGAACATCGACCGCACGCTCGAAGAGACGGGCATCGATCCGTCGCTGCTCGAGCTCGAGATCACCGAGCGTGTGGTCCTGGACAGTTCGGGTCCGGCCAAGGAGAACATCGAACGGCTGCGGCGCCTGGGCGTGCGGTTCACCATCGACGACTTCGGTACGGGGAACTCCTCTCTGAACCGCATCGGCTCGTTCCCGGTCAGCACACTCAAGATCGACCAGTCCTTCGTCCAGGTGCTGGGTCAGGACGGCGACAACAGCGCGCTCGTCTCGGCCATCATCTCCATGGCGGAACGGCTGGGCCTCGAATGTGTGGCCGAAGGGGTCGAGACCCTGCAGCAGAGCCGTGTGCTCCTGCAGCGTGGATGCACGACCGCCCAGGGGTACTTCTTCAGCCCCCCGCTGCCTGCGGGTGACATCGAAAAGATGATGGCCGGTATCGCCGGCTCCGATGGTCCGGGAGCGCGCGGCGACGCCACGGCGTGACCTGATCCGGCATGCCGGGCACCGGCTGAGTGCTAACTATTGCAAGCATTTGGCCCTCCCATCCCCCCTTCGGCCGACCCGGGCCGATACGTTCGGTCCATCCGATCATCGGATGGGTGCCATCCGAATCATGAGGAGGACACATGGCGTCGTATGAGGGATATTGCGTGAAATGTCGCGAGAAGCGACAATTCGAGGGCGAAGAGGTCGAGATGGCGAACGGCCGGCGCTCGGCCAAGGGCAAGTGCCCGACGTGCGGGACGGGGATGAACCGGATCTTGGGCAAGAAGAAGGTCTGACAGGCTCGTCGGTCTCTACACCCTGGTCCGTGGACGCTCGGCCTGAAGCGAGAGAGCGCCGATCACGGCCCCTTCCCGAAGCCCCCACTCGCTCACGACCAGCCGCTGAAGGCCGAGGGTCTCGACCAGGGTGGCGAAGACCACCGCCCCGACAGGCAGCAGTGGTGCCCGTCGGGTCTGGACACCGGGAAGGGCG
>JBEKIU010000079.1:0-17843 GCA_050011635.1 Acidimicrobiales bacterium | reverse complement strand
GTCGCCGGCCGCGGCAACGAATCCCTCGTAGCCGTCGGGGTCTCCGACCGCGTCGTGCGACAGCCACCGGGCGACACCGCCCCACCGCGATCGGGCCTCCTCGACGGTGGCCCCGATCTCCTCCTGCTGCCAGATCACCACCACCGGTCGGGCGTCGTCGAGGAGGGTCACCATCTCGCCGGCGCTCTGGCGCCAATTGGCCGGGACGACGACGGCCCCGATCTTCGATGCGGCCAGCCACGCCTCGATGAGCCGATGGCAGTTCTGGCCGAGCCACACCACACGGTCCCCTCGACCAACCCCCGCGTCCACGAAGGCACGGGCCAGCCGGTCGGTGCGGTCGTCGAGCTCGGGATAGGTGAGCCGCACCCTGCCGCAGACGACGGACAGCGCTTCCGGGCGGCTGCGACGGTGTTCGGACAGGACACCGGGGAGGGTCAGACGATGGACGGGATCCGGCGATCCGGGTCCCGTGTCGGCCTGTGCCGGGCTCATGCCGGCACCGGGCTGACGGCCGGCCCCTCCTCGCCGTCGGGCAGCCGGTCGCGCAATTTGTCCTTGACGACCTTGCCGGTGGCATTCCGCGGCAGTTCGTGCACGAACTCCCAGCGGCGCGGCACCTTGTAGGCGGCGAGGAGCTCCAGTGTGTGGGCACGAAGGTCCTCGGCCGTAGCCCGCTGGCCGGGGCTCAGGGCGACGAAGGCCACTAGGTCCTCCCCCAGCACGGGGTGAGCCACGCCCACCACCGCCACTTCTCGTACCGCGGGGTGCGACTCGATGGCGTGCTCGACATCGTTGGGGTGGATGTTGTTGCCGCCCCTGATGATGACGTCCTTGCTCCGACCCACGATGTAGAGGTAGCCGTCCTCGTCGATCCGGCCCAGGTCACCGGTGACCAGCCAGCCGTCGACCCAGGTGCGGGAGGTGGCCTCCGGGTCGTCGAAGTACTCGCGTGGGCGCCCGGGGATCCGGAGGTGTACCTGGCCGACCTCACCTGCCACCACGTCCCGACCGTCGGCGTCGGTGCAGCGAACCTCGGCCGGTGGAAGCGGTTTGCCGACCGAACCGGGCCGCTTCACCGCCTCTCCGGGCGGCATGATGCAGTAGACGGATCCGGCCTCGGTCATCCCGTAATTGTTGGAGACCATGGCCGTGGGCATCCGCTCCTGCAGCCGTTCCAGTACGAGGGGGGCGAGGGGAGCACTGCCCACGGTGCAGATCTGCACCGAATCGAGCGCGGCCGAAGCGAACCGCGGGTGTTCGAGGAGGAGGTTGGCCATGGCCGGGACGAGGAACGCCGCCACCGGGCGCTCGTCCTCGACTGCGTCGAGCCACTGTCCGGCGTCGAACCTGGGCAGGTAGATGCCTCGCATGCCGAGCTTCATCGGGGTGTAGATGAAGGAGAGCCCGGCGAAGGTGTAGGGCGGGCTGGCGTGTAGCCAGCCCCCGCCACTCCACGCGGGCTCGGCGAAAGGGACCAGCGAGGAATTGTCGTGGCGCACCGCCACGGCCTTCGGATGGCCCGTCGTTCCCGAGGTGTAGAGGATGTCGGCCAGGTCGCCCGGTTGGCGCGGTACCTGGAAGTAACCCGGATCGTGATCGATGAGCCGTGACCACGGCACCACGCTCTGGGCTCCCCGGAGCGCGCTGGATGCGCCGGCTGCGACTCCATCGTCCTCGTCGCCGGCGGCAGGGACGGCCACCACCAGTGCCGGCCGCCCGCCTTCGTACCGGGGGAGGAGCGACTTCTCGGCAAAGACCGCAGCGGCGCCGCAGTGGTCGACCATGCGCTCGACCTCGGGCCGGGTCAATTGCGGGTTGAGGGGCACGGCCACCGCCCCGGCCCGGTGGATGGCGGCGTAGGCCACGATCCAACGAAGGGCGTTGGTCGGCTCCAGGTGGATTCCCACCGGGCCCCCGGGCTCGACACCCGCGTCGAGCAGTCCGCGGGCGAGGCGGCTGGCGTCGTCATCCCACTGGGCGAACGTCAGCGCGGTACCGCCGAGCACCTGGTAGGCCCTCTGATCGCCGAACGAGAGCGCCATGGCGTGCAGTTGCTCGGGAGGCAGGTGGGCCGCCGTGCTCATCTCGATGTCCGCACGTGTGACTTACTCTTTTTTGCCGAGCAGCGGGTGGGCGGGCATGCCCACGGGCTGGAGGTGCTGGCCGAGGACCTCATGGAAGTGATCGGCCACCTGGATTGGCGTCCACCCGCCGTCCTGCCACATGGTGGCCACCTGCCGCGGAGTCTGGAAGATGGTGTACCCGAACCCGGTACGACCGAAGATCTGGCCGTTGACGTCGGCAGCCAGATCGGAGGCGAGATACGCCACCAGGGGCGCGTTGAGCGCCGGATCCTGGTCCGGCGGCGATTCGCCCTCATCGTTGAGCCCTTTGGTCATCCGGGTGGCTCCGGCCGGCGCCATCCCGTTGACCGTGATCCCGTAGCGTCCGAGTTCGAGGGCCCACACGAAGGTCATTCCCATGATGGCAGCCTTGGCCGCCCCGTAGTTGGTCTGTCCGAAGTTCCCACGGAGCCCGGCCGACGAGGTCATGTTCACGATGCGGCCGTAGCCGGCCTCTTTCATGTGCGGCGCCGCATGCCGGACCGTGTTGAACGTCCCCTTCTGGTGGACGGCGACCACGGCGTCGTAGTCGGCCTCGTCCAACTTCACCAGTGTGCGGTCCCGGACGATGCCGGCGTTGTTGACGAGGATGTCGATCTTCCCGAAGGTGCCGACGGCGGTGTCGACGATGCGGCCGGCGCCGGCGAAATCGTCGACCCGGTCGTGATTGGCCATCGCCGACCCACCCCGACCGATGATCTCTTGGACGACCTGTTCGGCCGGGTCCTCGTCGGTGGCTTCACCGCCAAGGGAGACCCCGATGTCGTTCACGACCACCCGGGCACCTTCATCAGCCAGGCACAGGGCGATGGCACGGCCGATGCCGCGACCTGCGCCGGTCACCACTGCAACTCGTTCATCAAGCAAGCCCATCCGGCCACTCTATGCGAAGCCTGCGTTCCCTGACGGTGGCGTCAGCCCGAGCCGACGGAGATAGCATCTCCGTGTCCCGCCGGCGTGTTGGCCCGGCTCAGTCTTGGAGGTTCCTGTCCGATGACCCGTCCCGTCGACCACGCCCCTGATGCGGCCACCACCGGCGCCGACGGCGTCGGTGGCCGCGTGCGGGCCCGCCTGGGGGCGCTCGGGCTGAGGCTGCACGGCCCACACCCGCCGCACGACCCGCTCGACGCGGTGGTCGTGCACGGTGGGGTGGCCAGGACGTCGGGGCAGCTTCCCCGGATCGAGGGGCAGTTGACCTGTGTGGGGACCCTCGGAGACACCGTCAGCGTCGAAGAGGGTGCCGGGGCGGCGGCCATCTGCGCGCTCAATGCCTTGGCCGTACTGGAGGCGGAGCTCGGAACGCTCGATCGGGTGGAGCGGGTGCTCTCGGTCACCGGGTACGTGGCGTCGGCACCCGGCTTCCACCGCCAGCCCGAGGTGATCGACGGCGCCAGCACCGTGCTCTACGACGTCTTCGGAGAGGCGGGGAGGCACACCCGGTCGGCCATCGGTGTGGCCGCCCTTCCGCGCGGCGGCGCGGTGGAGATCGAGGTCACGGTCTCGCTCCGTGACTGATCCACGGACCCCGACCGGTCGCGGCCACATCCACCTTCGGCAAGGAGTTTGACATGGACGACAACGAGGCAGCCGCCCTGCTCGGCGAGCTCGGAGCAGCCACCCTCGGCGAATCGGGGGCCAGGCCCATGCCGGCGAGGATCCGGCCGGTGTGGCCGGGAGCAGCCGTGGCCGCGCCGGCGTATCCCGTCACGTGCACGCCCGGGGACAACCTGGCCGTGCACGTGGCCGTGACCCGAGCCCCGGCCGGTTCGGTGCTGGTCGTCGATGTCGGCGACGTGCCCGAACGGGGCTACTGGGGTGAGGTGCTCACCACCGCGGCCCGGTCACGGGGCCTGGTCGGACTGGTGATCGACGGCGGTGTCCGTGACGTCGCCGCCCTGGAGAGACTTGCCTTCCCGGTGTTCTCGCGGACGGTGGCGCTTCCGGGAGCGACCAAGTGCAATCGCGGCTACGTCGGCGAGGCGGCCATGGTCGCCGGGGTCCCGGTCGAGATGGGCGATTGGGTGGTGGGTGATGTTGACGGGGTCGTCGTGGTGCCGGGGGCCAAGCTCGGGGAGTCGATCGCCGCGGCGCAGGCCCGGACGGCGGCCGAAACCGAGTACTTCGCCGCCCTCCACCGGGGCTCCAGCACTGTCGCGCTGCTCCACCTGGATGCCACACTCATCGAGGACGGCCGGCCACCCGCTTGAACGGCGTTCGTCCGGGGGCCACCGCCTGGATGACCCGTCCGGGATCCAACCGTCGGTCGGCGACTCGGTCAGTGGTTGGTGTAGTCGATGGGTCCCGAGCCCTTGACGCCGATGGCGAAGCAGAAGCAGTGGATCGGCGCGTGGTCGGTGACCGGTCTGAGACTGTGCACGGCGTCGGGCGGGATGTAGACGAGGTCACCCTGGGCGATGGGGCGATCCTCTCCGGAGATGGTCATGATGCCCCGGCCCCGGAGCACGTAGTAGAACTCGTGGGTGGGGTGGGAGTGCGGGTGGACGTAGCCTCCGCCCTCCACCTCGAACTCGTTCACCAGCTCGAGGAAGCCGCCGTCAGTGGCCTCCTTGAGCTCGCGGGACTGCACCATCCACCACACTGGCACGGTGCCGTTGTGCTCGACGACGGGGGCGACGTCTTCGATGTTGCGTACGTCCATCACCATGGTGTCTCCTCTGCTGGTCGTGCTCGGGCCGGCGCTCGTGCCGGTACGGCACCGGCGCCGCTGTCGATGTTCGGCGTCGATGTTAGGTTGAACCATCACAGTAGATCGGCCTGGAGCGTGGGGAATGGGTGAGTCCATCCGTCGGATAACACCGGAGCCGCTGACGTCTGACTCGTGGTCTCGGTTCGGTTGGCTGCCGGTGGCCGACACCGATCCGAACGACGGTGTCGAAGGGCTCGATTTCGCGTGGCACGACGCGCACGTCAACCTCATCGGCCATCGGCGCGACGAGGTGCCCGTGGTGCCGGGCGGACTCCAGTGTCAGGTGCTCTTCCGGCACGCCACCCACACCCAGGTCGTCATGCCCCTCGACGTCGCCGCGGTGGTCGTCGTTGCCCCGCCGGAACTCGAGATGGATTCTCCTGCCGACGCCGATCAGATCCGGGCCTTCGCCATCCCACCGCTCTCCTCGATCGTGCTGCACCGGGGGACGTGGCACTGGGGCCCGTACCCGGTCGGGGCCGACTCGGTGAGGCTCTTCAACGTGCAAGGGCTGCGCTACCGGGAAGACAACGCCGACGTCGACCTCGATACCCTGGGCGCCCCGGTGGACATCCTCATGGACTGAGCCGCTCTCCCTCGACCGGCGAGAACAGGGCGCGGTACACCATGGTGGTCAGTGTCTCCAGCGCTTCGTCGTCGACGGGCTGACCGATGAAGTCGCGCAGGTAGTGGAAGCGGTCCAGCATGGCCAGCACGGCCAGACCGGTGACATCCGGACTCAGGTCCCCGGCCATTCCGGCCGCCGAGATCTGGGCCGACATGGCATCGGTCAGCGTGGCCAGCGTGCGGCGGATCCGATCGCCCATCGAGTCGTCGACCGAGGCCAGGTCGGTCCAGGAGCGGAACAGCGGCGCATACCGCAGCCACAACTTCGAATAGTCGCCGATCCATCTGCGCAGGTCATCGCGACTCTCACCGTCCAGCGCCGTCCCGGCCTGGGTCAGGAAGCCATGGATCTCAGCGGCGTCAGTCGCCACCTCGACGGTCAGGGCGCGGACGAGATCGCTCATGTTGGAGAAGTACAGGTAGAACGTCCCGTGGGACATGTTGGCGATGTCCACGACGTCGTTGACCCTGGTGGCGTGGAAGCCCCGGCGGTCGAAGGCCTCCATGGCTGCGTCCAGGAGCTTCTGCATGGTCTCGCGGCCCTGGCTGCGCAGCGCCCGCTTGCTGGCAGGTAGGCCGATCGGACCCACGATGCTGGGCGTCGAGCCGTTTCCGGCCCTGGTCGCACCCACTGTCTGTCGAACGGCATTCTTCTGCTGAACGGCCTTCTTCGGCTGAGCAGCCTTCGACCGTGCCTTCGTGGTCGCGGTGCCCGCTCCGGCCGGCGAGCCGTTCCCGTTGTCCGGGTCGTCGGTGCCGGCCGGCCGCCCGGCCGTGGGTTTTCTCTTTTTCGTCGCTTGCGCCTTCGATCCCGGGCGCCCACCATCGGTGACCATGCCTGCGGAATGGTAGTTCCCGGTTGGATAACCTCACACAATGTTCAGCGTTCCGCGGAGCCCGCGCCGCCCATGACCGAGGTGGGCCTGTCCCTGAGTGACGCGGTCGAGCGGAACATCCGCCCCGGCGATTCCGTCCACATCATGCTCGGGCACAGCCGGTGGACGGCGGCGGCCCGGGAGATGGCCCGGCAATTCTGGGGAACCGACCCGGCGTTGACGCTGGTCATGAGCAGCCTGGGCGCGTTGGGCGCCCTCTTCTTCCGGGGCCGGATGCTGCGCAAGGTGGTCACGGCCTATTCGGGGAACAGCTTTCCGTCCTATGCGCCGAACCCGATCTTCAAACAGGCATACGAGTCCGGCCAGGTGGAGGTCGAACACTGGTCGATCCTCACCCTCGGCCAGCGGCTCGAGGCGGCGGCGCGTGGGCTTCCGGCCATCGTGACCGGGTCGGTGGTCGATTCCGACCTCGCCGGCAACCAGGCGTTCTCCATGGTCGATTCGGAGTTCGGCCCAGTGGGGCTTCTCGCGCCCCTGGTCCCGGATGTGGCCCTCTGCCACGCCGCACTGTCGGACCCCCACGGCAACCTGGCCATGTCCGAACCGTTGCTCGAGGGGACCTGGGGGGCGTGGGCGGCCCGCCGGGGCGTGGTGGCCACGGTCGAGTCGATCGTCCCCGACCTGGCCGAACTGGGCCATCGGGTGCGCATCCCTGCCCACCGCGTCTTGGCCGTGGTCGAGGCGCCCTTCGGCGCACATCCCGGTGGGTGCTATACCCCGGGCCTCCCGGTGGCCGGTTACGGAGAGGACATCCCCTTCTGGGTCGAGGCCGCCACCGCCGCCCGTGGCGATTTCGATCCTTGGGCTCGGGAGCACGTGTTGGACCCGCCCGACCATTCCGCCTACCTGAAGCTCCTCGGGGACGACCGCCTCATCGGCCTCCGGCTCCTGTCGGACCCGGACTCGTGGCGCCACGACGCCGACGCCAACCCCGTGCCGACCGACGAGGCCATCAGCGACTGGGAGGTGGCGGCGAGCCTCGGTGCCCGCGAGGTGCAGGCCACCGTGTCCGAGCACCGCGCCGACGCAGTCCTGGCCGGGGCCGGTGTGGCCAATCTGGCCGCCTGGGTGGCGGTGGCCCGCGCCCGGGCCGACGGGGGATCTGTCTGCCTCACCGCCGAGCTCGGATTGTGGGACTACACCCCGACGCCGGCCGATCCCTACATCTTCAACCACCGCGTCTTCCCGGGGACCTCCTACCTGTCCGATGCCTCGACCGTGCTCGGCATGCTGGTCGGTGGCCCGGGGACGACCACCATCGGCTGCCTGGGTGCGGCCGAGGTCGACCAGCACGGCAACATCAACTCCACCAGGCTCGGCGACGGGCGGTTCCTGGTCGGATCCGGTGGCGCCAACGACGTGGTCAGCCGGGCTGCGGCCTGCGTCGTGGTCACCCTCGGGCGCCCGCAGCGGCTGCCGGCCACGGCGGGGTATGTCACAGCTCCCGGAGCGCGGGTGAGCAGCGTGGTCACCGACCGTGGCATTCTGCGGCGGCTCGGGGGCCGGCTGCAGGTCGCCGCCGTACCGTCGGGACCCGCCCCCATGGAGGATCGGGTTCGGGCCATGGTCGCCTCCTGCGGGTGGGCCCCCGAGGTGGCCCGGGATGTCGAGGAATTGAGCCCGGTGACGATGGCCGAGGTGCTCGAGCTCCGCGATTTCGACCGCCGCCGGCAGTTTCTCGGATGAGGGTGCGCGGCCGCTCCACCCGAAAGCCCCAGGTGGAACTCCCGTCTCCCACGCGCCGCGCGTCCCGTGTGGACAGGGCAAAGGGCGCTACGGTTGACATCACTAACATTCGTGTCATAAGAACTGGCTCGGCGTTGGGCCGTTGTCGGGGGACGTCGACGCAGGGGCGCCTACGTTTGGGAAAGGTGGACATGGGGAAGCACAGGGGGAGTTGGGTTTGGCCGGTCGGGGTAGTACTGGGGGTGGCAGTCCTCGCCGCCGCCTGCTCTTCCTCGTCCACCACGAGCACCACGACGACGTCCGGTAGCTCCAGCACCGCGCCGTCGACGACGACAGCCTCGGGGGCCAGTTCGCCCGGGGTCACCAAAACGGCGATCAACGTGGGGGCCATCTCGACCCTGACCGGCGCCATCGCCTCTGACTTCAACGGACTGGCGCCAGGGATCAAGGCCTACTTCGACACGGTCGACGCCGCGGGGGGGATCAACGGGCGCAAGTTGATCCTGGCCTACAACCTCGACGACGGCGGGCAGCCGAGCCAGTTCACCCAGCTCACCCACACCCTCATCGACCAGGACCATGCCTTTGCCGTGATGGTGGCCTCCTACTGGTTCACCCCGAACTACTTCGTCGAGACCAACACCCCCACCTACGGCTACAACGTGAGCGGCAACTGGCAGGGTCCACCCAACCTGTTCGCCGCCGGCGGCTCGGTGCAGAACTACTCGGCCGGTGTGCCGGCCTACGCCTACGTCATGAACCAGACCAAGTCGAAGAACATCGCGGTGATCAGCTACGGCCCGTCCATCACCTCGTCGTACGACGCCTGCAGCACCACAGGGACCGACCTCAAGGCTGCCGGGTTCAACGTCACCTATGAGGACCTGGGTGCCCAGCTGGGCGGGAGCTACGCCTCCGCCGTCCAGCGCATGCAGCAGACCGGATCGCAGTTCGTGGTGAGCTGCATGCAGGAGTCGGACAACATCACCATGGCCCGGGCCATCCAGCAGTACGGGCTCAAGATCCACCAGCTGTGGCTGAGCGGCTACGACCAGTCGCTTCTCAACCAGTACAGCAGCCTCATGCAGGGCGTGTACTTCAACCTCTCGGGGAACGTCCCCTACGAGGCGGCCGGTGGCAGGTTCGGAACCACCTACCCCGGGATGATCCAGTATCTCAGCGCCATGAAGAAGTACGAGCCCGCCTTCACCTACAACGGCACCGCGCTCCAGGGCTGGCAGTCGGCCGTCCTGCTGGCCCAGGCCATCAAACTGGCCGGGAACAACCTGACCCAGGCCAACATCATCAGCATCACCAACCACATGACCGCCTTCACCGCCGGCGGCCTGACCACGGTGACCAACTGGGAAAATTCCCACACCAAGACCACCTACCCGACATGCAGCGCCTTCGTCAAGGTGAAGGGCAAGCAGTTCGTGCCCATCTACGGGAAGGGCAAGGAGGTCTTCGTGTGCGTGGGGCCGAGCGCGAAGAACACGACGGCGGTCGCGGCGCCCGCCGGCACCCCAGGGACATGACCCGGGCGTCAGCCGGTCTCGGGTAGGGGCCGGCAGCGGAGTGGAGAACTTTCTGGGCTTCGCCATCCCCGGCATCCCCTTCGGGTGCACCTATGCGCTGGTGGCGGTGGGGCTGGTCCTCACCTATCAGGCCACCGGGGTGTTCAATTTCGCCTTCGGGGCCCAGGCGTACGCGTCGGCGTTCATCTTCACCCTGCTGGTGCAGAACGAGCACATGTCGGTGCTGTTGGCCTTCGTGCTGTCGGTGCTCCTCCTCGCCCCCGCGCTCGGGCTGGTGTTCGACCGCTACCTGTTCCGCAAGATCCCCAACTCCAACACCACCGCCAAGCTGGTCACCGGGATCACCCTGTTCGTGGGGATCCCGGCCCTGCTCCCGGTGATCTTCGGCAGCAACAACCAGTACAACCCGCCCAGCATCCTGTTCAACCCGGACATCGTGTACTTCCGGGTGGCCGGCACCCCCATCAACGGCGCCTCCCTGAGCTCGGTGGTGGTCACCGCGGTGGTCCTTCTGGCCCTGGTCCTCCTCATGCGGCTGACCCCGCTCGGGCTGCAGATGCGCGGTGCGGTGGAGAGCCGGCGACTGGTCCAGCTCGACGGCGTCAACTCCGGTCGGGTGGTGGCCGTGGCCTGGGCCGTGTCCAGCCTCATGGCCGGACTGGCCGGGGTCATGCTCGCCCCGCTCTACGCCCAGCTCCAATCCCAGGACTACGCCACGCTGGTGGTGGCGGCCTTCGCCGCCGCCGCCTGGGCTGTCCTGCGCTCCATGCCCATCGCCGCGGTGGTCGGCATCCTGATGGGGGTGGCCGACACCGTCCTGGAGGGCTACCTGCCCCCGAGCAGCGTGTGGTCATCGGCCACGCTCTCGTCCCTCCCCTTCATCGTGCTGGTGGCCGCGCTGCTCATCGTGCCCGGGCTCCGCAAGCTCGGCGAGGCCACCGACCCCCTGGCCTCCATCGACCCACCCACCCCTCCGACCACGGCCGCCCTGCGCGCCCCCCAGATCGACCGGATCATCAGGGTCGCCTGGTACGTCCTCCTGGCCGCGTTCATCGTCTCCATGCTCACCTGGATGCCGAAGACATGGGAGAACGTGTTCAACGCCGGCCTGGCCTTCTCGGTGATCTTCCTCTCCATCACCTTGATCACCGGTATGGGCGGGCAGCTCTCGCTGTGCCAGGCCATGCTGGCCGGGGTCGGAGCCTTCACCGCGGCCCAGTTGGCCAACCACCTGGGCCTCAGCCTGCTCGTCGGCGGGCTGGTGGGCGCGGTGGCGGCGGGTGTGGTGGCGGTGGTACTGGCCGTGGCATCGCTCCGCCTGCGTGGGTTGGGCCTGGCCCTCATGACGATCGCGGCCGCCCTGTTCTTCGACAGTGCCGTCTTCCCCCAGCTCTCGACCAGCAATGGTTCACCGCTGAGCGTGCAGCCGAAGTGGGTGGGCCTCGGGATCTTGAATCCGAACGGCCACGCCTTCTTCGTGATGGCCATGGCCGTGCTGGTCGCCTGCATCGCCGGCGTCCTCCTGGTGCGCCAGGGGACGACGGGGCGGTACCTGTCCGCCATGCGCGGCAGCGAGACGGCGGCGGCCGGCCTGGGCATCAACCTGACCTGGCAGCGTGTGCTGATCTTCGCCCTTTCCGGGGTCGTGGCCGGCATCGGCGGCACGCTCCTGACCATCCAGCAGCAGTCGGTCAGCGCGGACGAGTTCAACTACCAGCTCTCCCTGGCCTTCGTGGTCATCGTGGTGACCACCGGGGTGAGTACGGTGGAAGGGGCCATCAACGCCGGGTTCGGGTTCGTGGTCATCCAGCAATTGCTCACCTACCTCCCTGCCCGGTTCGGCGGGAACAGCCTCGTCTTCGTGCTCTTCGCCTTCGGGGCATTCACCTATGCGTCCCATCCCGAGGGGATCCTCGAGTTCCAGAAGCGGCGGTGGACGATGCGCATGGAGCGGCTGGTTTTCCACACCGGTGAGCCACCCCCGACCCGCGGTGGCCCGCCCCTCGGCGCGTTCGGCGGCGGAGGAGGTGGCGGCAACGGTGCCGGGGGCGGAGCTGTGGCCGAAGTGGCCCGTGCGGGGTCCGTGGTCGACCCCGGTCCGGTGGTGAACAAACGTGGCTGAGTCCGGACCCCTGCTCCGGGTCGAGAGCGTGTCCAAGGTGTTCGGTGGCATCACTGCAGTCGAGAGCGTCTGCTTCGAAGTCGAAGCCGGTGAGAGCGTGGGCCTGGTGGGCCCCAATGGCGCCGGCAAGACCACCCTGTTCAACTGCATCTGCGGGCAGCTCCAGCCCGAACGGGGAAGTGTCCAGCTGGCCGGTCAGGAACTGCTCGGCATACCGACCTACAAGCGGGCGCGCCTCGGCATCGGCCGGACCTACCAACGGGTGGAGGTCTTCCCGGACATGACCGTTCGGGACCATCTCCTGGTGGCCGAGCGGGCTCGGCAACGTCAGGGTCGCCTGTGGAAGGACCTGTGCAACCGCAGCGCGCCAACGGCGCACGAGAACCAGCGGGTGGACGCCGTGCTCGAGCTGGTAGGGATCGGGGACCGGGCCGACGCTCCGGTCTCGTCCCTCGGTCTGGGTTCGTGCCGCCTGGTGGAACTGGCCCGGGCGCTGGTCTCCGATCCGGTCCTGCTGCTGGCCGACGAGCCGTCCTCGGGTCTGGACATCCACGAGACCCAAGAGCTGTCCCAGGTGCTGCGCATGCTCCAGCGCGAGCGGGGGATGGCCGTCCTCCTGGTCGAGCACGATCTGAGCATGGTCGGATCGGTGGTCGATCGGACGATCGTGATGAACCTCGGCACCGTCATCGCCGAAGGCAGCTTCGACGACGTGATGGCCGATCCTGCGGTCCGCCAGGCATATCTGGGGCTGAGCGCGTGAGTGCGGCGGTGGGGCGGTCCGCACCCGGGGACACCGTCGCTCCCGGCTCGTCCACGGAAACGGCCGCCTTGGAGGTCGAGCACGTCAGCGCCAGCTACGGCCCGTACCGGGCTCTGTTCGATGTCACCTTCTCAGTGCCCGGCGGGGGCGTCACCGCACTGATCGGATCCAACGGCGCCGGCAAGTCGACGGTCGCCCGGGTGGTGACCGGCCTCCTGTCCAGCACGAGTGGCGCTATCCACCTCAAGGGCAGGGACATCACCGGGCTTGCCGCCTACAAGATCGCCCGGGCCGGGACGGCCCACGTCCCCGAGGGCAGGGGGGTGTTCGCCAGTCTCACCGTCGAGGAGAATCTCAAGCTGGTCTTCCGCCAGCGAGGTGGACGCCACTGTGTCCCCGACGCATTGGAGCGGGCCTACGAGGCCTTTCCTGTGCTGGGTGAGCGGCGTCGGCAACACGGGGGCACCCTGTCCGGCGGGGAGCAACGCATGCTCTCGTTGGCCAAGGTCCTGGTCCTCCCGCCCAGTCTCTTGGTGGCCGACGAGATCTCGCTCGGCCTCGCGCCGGTGGTGATCGACGTCGTCTACGAGGGACTGCGCCAGATCAACCGGGCCGGGACGGCACTGCTCGTCGTCGAGCAGCAGGTGGATCGTGTGCTTGATCTGGCCGGGACGGCCGTGGTCCTCGAACACGGGTCGGTGGCCTACAGCGGGCCGGCCGATGGTGCTCTGAGCGCAGTCGAGCAGGTGATGGCGGCCCGTGGTGACCGGGTCATGGTGGCTTCCGACGAGGAGCGGGCGGCGGTCCCGTCCGTCCCGGGAGCGGCGCGCGACGTCCGGCGTCGGCGACTCCGGTCCCGCGGCCGCGGTGGGGACGGCGCCGGCGGAGGACCGACTGCAGGCGGCGCCGGCGGAGGACCGACTGCAGGACCGGACCAGGAGGAATCCCAATGAGCAACAGCGAACGAGACGCCGTGATCGTCGACGTGGTCCGTACGACGATGGGCAAACGCGGTGGAGCTCTCTCCCACTGGCACCCGGCGGACCTGCTCGGATTCGCTCTCAGCTCACTGGTGGAGCGCACGGGCGTCGACCCGTCGAGCATCGACGATGTCATCGGGGGATGCGTCACCCAGGTGGGGGAGCAGAGCACGAACGTGACCCGCAACGCGTGGGTAGCCGCCGGTCTGCCCCAGAGCGTGCCCGCCACCACGGTCGACCGGCAGTGCGGCTCGTCGCAGCAGGCCATGCATTTTGCCGCCGCCGGCGTCAAGGCCGGCCACTACGACCTGGTCGTGGCTTGCGGTGTCGAGGTGATGAGCCGGGTGCCGCTGGCCTCCAATGCCCGCGGTGGCACCGGACCGTTCCCGCCGTCGTTCCTCGAACGGATCGATGGACGGTTGTGGGCGCAGTTCCGGGTGGCTCAGGTACTGGCCGATCGCTGGGAGATCAGCCGTCAGGAGATGGACGAGTTCTCGCTCGAGAGCCACCGCCGGGCGGCTGCGGCATGGGACTCCGGTCGGTTTGCCGCCGAAGCCCTCCCGGTGCCGATCAAGGCGGAGGACGGGTCCTTCCCCGGCGGTCTCCTCGAGGCCGACGAGGGGATTCGCCGGACCGGCTCGATGGAGGCGTTGGCCGGGTTGCCTCCGGCCCAGAACTGGGAGCCGGACACGGCCCCGGACATCACCGCGGGGAACTCGTCCCAGATGACCGACGGCGCCGCGGCCATGTTGTTGGCCGATCGTTCGCTGGCCGAGAGGCTGGGACTTCCGATCCGCGGCCGGATCGCACACGCCACCGTGGCCGCCGACGACGCCGCCATCGTGTTGTCGGCGCCGGTTCCGGCCACCCAGCGGCTCCTCGAGCGGTCAGGGATGAAGATCGAGCAGTTCGACGCCATCGAGTGCAACGAGGCCTTCGCCGCCATCCCACTGATGTGGAACCGGGCCTTCAGCGCGGACCCCGAGCGGCTCAATCCCAACGGTGGGGCCATCGCCATGGGCCATCCGCTGGGCGCCAGCGGGGTCCGGCTGGCCGCCACGCTCCTCAACCGGCTGGAGTCCATCGGCGGCCGGTACGGGTTCCAGACCATGTGCGAGGGCGGCGGCCAGGCCAACGCCACGGTGATCGAGCGGCTGAGCTAGGACCAGCGACCGGATCGGTCTCCCTCCCGTGGGTGACGGGAAGGGGCACCGAGGAGGAGCGACGCGCTTGGCTCGCTTCTGGCCGAAGGAAGCCTGGCAGAGCTCCTTCCCGGTCGCCGATGCCGCTTGCTCGCCTTCACCGCCTGGGCCAGATCCGAGAGACTGAGTATCCGATCGGCATATCCGCTGCGAGTCGATTCGAGGATGTCCCAGGCGCTGGCGGCGGCTGATCGCGGACGGGGGTTCACCCTTTCTCGAGACTTCCTCGCCAACATGCCACCAGAGTAACCGGGACCCCACCCCGACCGGATCTGGCAACCGCGTCTGGTCTACGCGAGACAGATCGATTGACCCCGTAGCGGGGTACAACCCGTATCCTCTCAGTGGTGGAGTCATTTTCGATCGGCCAGCTGGCCCAGGAGGCGGGCGTGAACGTCGAGACGGTCCGGTACTACGAGCGCCGCGGACTCCTTCGGGAGCCTCCCCGATCGGCCGCCGGCTACCGGCAGTACTCGGCTGCCGATCTGTGGCGGCTGGAGTTCATCGCCCGGGCCAAACAGTTGGGCTTCACGCTGGCGGAGATCGCCAGCCTTGTCGGTGGCCAGGCCAGCTGCGAGTCGGCGGACTCCGTCTTGTCCATGGCGCGGTCCAAAATCGAGGCCCTGGATGAACGGCGACGGGAACTGGATGAGATCCGGTCACGGCTCACCCGGCTCATCGACATCTGTGGGGACTCGACGAACCAGGACTGCATGGCACTTCGGGTCAGCCGCTGAGCAGCTCGGAGAGATCCTCGAGCAGGCGGGCCCGGCTTCTGGCGCCCACCATCCGTTGGCGGAGCCGGCCCTCATCGAAGGAGAGGATGGTGGGAACGCTCATGACCTCATACCGACGAGCCAACCCCGGGTGCTCGTCGGAGTTGATCTTGAACACCCGCAGACGATCCGAATAGTCGGCGGCAATCGAATCGAGGATCGGAGCGAGCAGCTTGCACGGTGGGCACCACTCGGCCCAGAACTCAACGACCACCGGTACGGGCGACGCCATGATCGCCTCATCGAATGTCGATTCGGTCAAGGCAAGAATTGCAGTGGACACATCAGCCTCCTTTGGAACGCAGGGAGCAGCGTACGGCCCGTACCATGGTCCGGAGTCAAGGGGGAGATGTCAGTCGGGGTGCCGATCCACCCGAGGTCCTCACCGACGATCGGGGGGTGACCATCCACTGCGCGCCGGAGGTCAGCCGGACGAGATCGGCGTCCCGTGGTAGCAGCCCACCGTGTAGGGATACTCCAGGGTGGCGTCATAGTGGTACACCGACTGCTCCTTGCCGTTCCAGAGCACCCGCGACGTCCGGCCATGACACGCATCGAGATCGGTGTTGGTGAGGAGGGCGCCGCTCACAGTTCGCTCGACATAGATCCCGTAGCCGTCGGCCGCGTAGCCCACCAGCGTGGATCGGCCCGTCGCCTTGGAGAGGATGCAGGACGGGACGGCGTGGTGATGGAGGATGCCGGCCATCTGGGGGTGCTCCTGGCAATTGTCGAGCACTTCATGGGCGCCGGCGTCGCGTCCCTCGCCGTCCAGGGCATTGAACAGGTAGACCCCGTCGTCGAGGATGCCGATGGGACCACCGCCGGTGCATTTCGGCTTCTTGGCGGCAACGGGATTGAGCGGGAGCGACCATGAGACCGACTGGGGGACGATCGTGTTCGGGTTCTGGTCGTAGGTGTACGCGGGATCAGATGTGCTGATGGGGAAGGTACCGGTGGTGTGGTCAACCGGCAGGTCGTTGCCGGTGATGATCCGGCGCTTGCCGGACACGGTCACCGAAAACCTGGCCTGGGGCCATGAGACCGAACCGCTCACCGCGATCTTGGTCAGGGAGTCCCAGGTCTTCTTGGTCTCGTTGATCCACGGACCGACGACCGTGGCGCCCCCCTTCGAGGGGAAGTTGGTGATGCAGGAGTCGACATGTCCCACCTTTGGTGTGGTCGAGCGATACCCGTCCCCGAGTGGAATGGCAGCGGGGTTGACCGGTCCGCTCGACGTCACGGTTGTGGCGTAGCGAGTACCGGCTGCTCTGGTCGACGCTGAGGGCGGACCCGCCGCGCCGGCCGAGTTGCAAGCCGCGACGAGGACCGCGGTCAGGACGATCGACACGGGGAGCACGGGTTTCCGGTGGTTCTGGCGCATCTTGCCTCCTATCGTGGCCGGCGAATGCACCACAGTACTGACCGATCACTTCTGCCACCTGGTGTGGCTAGTGGTTCTTCCATTCCGGTGGGCGCTTCTCGGCGAAGGCCTTGGGACCTTCCACTGCATCCTGGCTCGAGAACACCTCCGAGGAGATGGCCGACTCGATGCGGTAGGCCTCCTTCATGTCGACGGCCAGTCCACGGATGACCGACTCCTTCGTCTTGCGCACCGCGAGCGGCCCGTTGGCGGTGATCCGCCTGGCGTAGTCGTAGGCCCGTTCGATGACGGCGCCGGGACTGCACACCTCGTTGACCAGGCCCATCTCGTAGACCCGGTGGGCCGAGAGCCGATCGGCGCACAGGAGCATCTCCATGGCCGCCGGAAAAGGGATCTGGCGGGGCAGGCGGACCGTGGTCCCACCCCCGGCGAACAGGCCCCGTTTGGGCTCGAGGACACCGAAGGTGGCCGTGTCGGCGGCGACCCGGATGTCGCAGCCGCCCAGCATCTCCATCCCGCCGGCCACACAGGTGCCGTTGACCGCGGCGACGATCGGTTTGTACAGCTTGACGTTGCGCAGGACCGCCTTGGTGCCGTCGTCCAGGCGGTAGCCGTCCACCTCCGCGGTGCCGCCTTCTTTCATCTGGGCCGCCAGGGCGGTGATCTGAGGGATGTACGTCTTGAGATCGGCGCCGACGCAGAAGTCGGGACCGACTCCCGTGATCACCGCCACCCAGGCATCGTCGTCGTCTCCGAATCGGTCCCACGCCATCCGGAGTTGGGCGAAGTGTTCCATGTCCAGCGAGTTGCGGGCCTCGGGACGGTCGATGGTGATCCGGACGATGTGGTTGTTGCCGGTCTCGTAGTGGATGGGCACGGTTGGTCCTTGCTCGTCGGGGCTGGTGGTCAGTGCGGTACGGGGCTGGGCTGGTGACCGGGCGTGGCCGGCTCCGCCCCTCGGTTGGTCACGACCGGGCCGCCGGTGACCGACCGGTGATGATGGCAACCAGGCCGCCGGCACGGCCCGCATGGATGATAG
>JBEKIU010000078.1:0-17930 GCA_050011635.1 Acidimicrobiales bacterium | reverse complement strand
CGCTGCCGTGGCGGCGGAAGCCTGCCGGGACGCCCGAACGAGCACATGCGTCAACCGGTTCTTGACCGATGGCTCGCCGCCGGAGGGGTTCGAGGATTACGAGAAGTTCCTCGCCGAGGCCTCGTCCGAGGAACCCGAGGAGCAGATCAGCGGCGGGGTGATGTTCTACACCTCGGGGACGACCGGTTTCCCGAAAGGGGGTGCGATCGGCGGCAACGCAGGTCGGGCTCGAACCGGCCGTTGTCGAGCTCTTGGCTCAGGGTGTCTCGACCATGCTGCAGGTGCCCGAGGACGGCATCACGCTGCTCGACGGCCCCGCCTTCCACTCGGCGCAATGGGCGTGCTCGGTGCTCCCCTTGCTCGGAGCGGCAAGCACCGTGGTGATGCGGCACCGCTTCGATCCTGCCGAGACGCTTCGGGCCATCGATGAGTATTCGGTCACCAACACCCACCTGGTCCCCACGCAGTTCTCCCGCCTCTTGAAACTGCCCGACGAGGTTGAGGCCGGATTCGACGGCAGTTCCCTAATCACGGTCCTCCACGGGGCAGCCCCTTGCCCAGTGGCGGTCAAGCGAAAGATGCTCGATTGGTGGGGTCCGGTGATCACCGAGTACTACGGCGGGACCGAAGGGGGATTTCTAACATTCATCTCCGGTGAGGAGTGGCTGGCGCGACCGGGCAGCCTGGGCCGGCACACCCCCATCGGTGAGCTAATGATCATGGCCGACGATGGGCACCGCTGCGAGGCCGGCGAGGAGGGGCAGATCTACTTCAGGAACCTCCTGGGTTCGGACTTCGAGTACCACAAGGCCCCGGAGAAGACAGCGGCTGCGCACCTCGGATCGGGAGTCGGAACCCTCGGTGATGTCGGCTATCTCGACGACGACGGTTACCTGTTTTTGAGCGACCGCAAGATTGACATGATTATCAGCGGTGGTGTCAACATCTACCCGGCGGAGATCGAAGCCGTACTGGTCGACCACCCGACCGTCGCCGACGCTGCGGTCTTCGGTATCCCCGATGAGGAGATGGGCGAGAAGGTCTAGGCTGCCGTGGAGCTGATCGATGGCGTTGGCCCCTCCGACGAGCTGGCCGCCGAGCTCATTGCCCATTCGCGACGGCACCTGGCCGGTTACAAGGCCCCGAAGACTGTCGACTTCGTAGAGCGCCGTCCTCGACAGCCGACCGGGAAGCTCTATAAGCGCCTCTTGCGGGACCCCTACTGGGAAGGCAGTGGACGACAGATCTGATCCGTGTCGCGACGGTCGTTTGCCTGTCGATACGGGTTATGACACGCGACCGTAGGTGTCCCAGAACAATGATCGGCGGCGGTTATTCACCGTGGCTGATCAGGCACATCGGGGCGATCCGAGATTCGTCGTCCTATGGTCGTAGTAGTGAGTCTCGCAGTCGAGTTTTCCGATGGTTATACAGTGGACGATCTGGAGCCAGGCCCCTCCGGACTGGCTCACCGTGTTTTCTTCGGAGTAGAAAGCGGATCAAGGCTCTCCGTTGTCGTAAAGATCGAGCAGGTCCCTGAACGTCTCGAAATTGAGCATCAAGCACTTGTGTGGCTTCGAGACATGGAAGTCGATGTGCCCAGGGTTCATTGGTTCGGCTCCGCGAGAATCGGAGATCGAGCACTGGCACGTTGTCTCGTGACCGAGCGCATCGATAGCACGCCCCCAGATTCTCCAGCGTCGTTGAGCCGAATGGGACAGACTCTCCAACGCTTGGAAGCTGTGCCGTGGAGAGGTTCGGGCTTGACGATCTTGGGTGAAGCCGAGTTCGTGTCGTCTCACCAGGGGAAGATCAACGCTCTACGTGATCGGCTCGCCTCAGTCCCAGCTGCCCGACGGCTGCGACGAGTCGGCTTTGCGACGGTTGCGCGAGGAATGGTCACTGGTCTGGCGCATCTGGCGAGTCCGTCGATCTGATCGCGAACTAGAGCGCGGAACCGTCTTGCGGCACGGGAACCATGTGGCGCTGTACATTCTTCGCTCCAAGTGCGCTGCCCGTGGCTTCCTCGGCGCATAAGCACCGTTATCGATCGATCTGAAAGGGGGCCCCCGACCGCCAGAACGCGGGGAGAATCGCGTTATCCAACCGCTCGGGTAGAAGGTGCTTGCTGACGCGAGCGTCGTAGCGGGACATGCCGTTTCGTGCCAAATGGTCCTTCGATGACGCTCGCGCTTGTTAGCGCCGGCTCAGCAAGTGGCTGAATTACGCGGCCCCTAGCCGGTCTTCGGGGGCAGTCTCTCTATTTGGGGAATAGGAGCGGCATGTCACACAGCCGGAGGGTTGGCGGCATCGTATAGCTGTGGAGTTATCCGACGGCGAGGTTTATCGGAAGGTGGCGGACGACCTCATACGGTTCGCTGCCGGGTTGGTGGGCCCAAATCACGCTGCTGACGTTGTGTCGGAGGCTGTCGTGAGCTGCCTGAGTTCGGAGCGTTGGCCCGATGTGGACAACAAGCGTGCATATCTCTACCGGAGTGTCTTGAACAAGGCCGCCCAGTTCCATCGCTCGGCCCACCGTCGCACCTCTAGAGAGCGGCTGACGGCAAGGCCCGAGCGCATCGAGATGCCCGACGTGCGACCGGAGATCTTGGCTGCCGTATTCAGGCTGAGTATTCGCCAAAGGGCTGTCGTCTTCCTGACCTACTGGGAGGACCTTGATCCGAAGGCCATTGCAGACCTGTTGAGCATCAGCAATGGGTCGGTGCGACGGCACCTTGCTCGTGGCAAGACCCGTTTGAAGGAGACCCTCCATGCCGACGATTGATTCACTGGACGACGAAATCCGTTCCTTGTATGTAGAGCTGATCGATGCAGTTCCGCCACCACCGTCCTTAGAAGATCTGTTGGACATGCCATCCAGTGGTCGGCCGGTTCGCAGGCCGACCACTAGTCGTCGGCGCGGATACCGCTGGATGGTGCTCGGTGGCACTGTCGGAATCGCCGTGGCTTTAGTTATCTGCTTAGCGGTCTTCCTTCCGTCCAACGGTTCCCGTAGTGCCAATGCTGCAGCAGCAGAGCTACGACAGATTGCCGCACAGGCCGAACGGCAGGCCCCGGTCACGCTGGGGCCCGGTCAATGGCTCATGACCGAACAGAGCCAGTCGGCACTCATCGAGATCCTGCACACCCACAGGATTGAGATCCAATCCAACCAATACGGATCAATCGGTGATCCGACGACTAATGCCCAGGCCGTGGTGGCGGCAACGATTCGAGAATGGACGAACACGACAGGGACCGAATGTGTGGCTGAAGCGTCGGGTCCTGCCACCTTCGCCTCATCAGTGAACAGGGCTGCCTGGATGGCCAGTGGCTTTCATGCCCGACCAAACCGTGCGTTACTGGCCGGTCCGAACTGCATGTACGACGACCTTCTCCTTGGTCCGTCGGTGATCAACGTGGCCGGGTTGTCTACTGATCCCCAAGTTCTGGCTCGTGAGCTAGCAGATGGCACCTTAGGAATACCCAGCCTCGATCAAGTTGGCGGCAAGAGTGGAGCTCTGGACCGGGCGACGAAGCTCCTTCTCGGACCGACGATTGGTGCGACCCCGGCATTCAATGCCGCTCTGCTTCGAGCTGTCGCCCTAGTCCCAGGGATTCAGGCGCTCGGGGACCTGACCACGCAGCAGGGCAAGGTCGGTCTGGGTTTCACGGCATCAGGGATCTTGGGACCGCTCACGATCATCTTGGACCCTTCGACCGGGGTGCTGCTTGAAGGGAGAAATGTTGACATCTCCCAGTTCTATGCCTCGACCGTTCTCATGAATGCCTACAAGGCTCACACCACTGGGAGCTTTGCTGCACGAACGATCGTCAAATGGCTCGATCCGATCGGCTCGCCGTCAGCGGTGGACCGTCCCCCTGCTGGTTGATGGGTAGCCCAGACGTGCCGTGAGTGGACGCAGTAACAATCGCGAGCGCGGACACGCCATCGAACCCCGTCGCCGGCCCTCTGCCCCTTGTCCGGGTTCCGGCCGCTTCCCGGGTCGCTGCCTTCTTCTGTGTGGCGTCTCAGTGGGCGCTACCGGACTCGAACCGATGACCTGCTGGTTGTAAGCCAGCTGCTCTACCAACTGAGCTAAACGCCCTCATGGAATGGGATCAACCGGCACTCAGGGTAGCGCTCCCTCTGCTGGGCCTTCGTCCCCATCGACCCCTCGCCGCGGTCGTCCCGATCCCACCTCTGATCGGGCAACGGCGTCCCCGAGCGCCGAGCCGGAGCCGGAGCCGGAGCCGCGCCCTACCTCACGACCGCGTCGACCAACGCCTCGAGGAGGGAGGGAGTCGAGGCAGCCGCCGGAGTCCGGCGGGCGCTGTGGTCCAACGTGACCAGTTCCCGGCCCATCGTCTCGGCCAGTACGGCCCCGGCCTCGGTGCAGACCAGCATCCCCCCCAGATAGTCCCAGCTCCCGAGCTGGGAGCCTCCCACCGCCGCGTACCCGTCGAGCACCCCTTCGGCCACGGCACAGAGGTCGAGCGCGGCCGCACCGAGGCTCCGGTACTGGGACCATCCGAGATACCGGGGGGGATAGCCCGAAAAGCCGACGATCGCCTCGCCCAAGACCTCACAGGCCGACGGACCGATGGGCTGCCCGTCCTTGCGTGCCCCGCCACCCCGGACGGCTTCGAACCGGGTTCCCGATGCCTGGTTCACCACCACAGCGACCCTGGGGCCGTCCGGGTCCACAGCGCACAGGCTGGTGGCGTACCAGGGAATGCGCCGTGCCGCATTGGTGGAGCCGTCCACCGGGTCGATCACCACCACCAGCGGACGGTCCAGTCGTCGGGGCCCTGACTCCTCCGACATCACGCCCAGGCCGGCACGTTCCAGTACCTCCGCAGCCGCGGCGTCGGCGACGAGATCCGACCGGTACTGCGAGTCCCTGGTACCGGCCAATCCCCAATCGCCGAGACCGTCCAGCGCCTCGGCCACCGCCGACGCCGTGGCGTGCAGAACCTCGAGCAGCGAGTCGTCATCCATTGGCTGACGATACCGGAGCAGGCCTCGGACCGGTAGGCTGAGGCACCTGTGGCAGTCATCGATGTGGCCGGATACGTGGCCGACCTCAAGGATCACTCGGTCGACCATGGATTCCACGTGCACGACGAGCGACATTTCGTGGAGACCTACTCGCTCCGCCAGGTCTGGGAGGTCGAGCTCCACCCTGAAGACGGCTGTGGCGGCCCTCTCGACCTGCACCTGGCCCTTGAAGTCGATCCGAGAACCCTCCTGTCCTTCGAAGATGCCGTGTTCGGGCTGCCCGAGGACCAGGAGCCGCCCGACGACTTCCACTTCCCGCTGACCTTCACCTGGGCCCTCCCCCCCCTGCCCCACGGACCGGACCTGCTGCGGCTGGCCATCGACCTGGCCGGCGTCGGCGGTATCGAGCTCCCCCTCGAGGTGTCGGCCATCGACTCCTATGCCTCGGCGACCGACGCCGCCGAGCGTCGGCTCAACATCGTGGCCCGCTCCCCCGTCTCGCTGACCAGGATCCTGGCCGGTGAAGAAATGATGTGCGAAGTCTTCGACCGGTGTCTCGCAGTCAGTCGCTACCTCCTCGACTCGGCCGGTAGTTGGCTGGGGTGACCGCCCTGGCCGTTCGGTCGAAAGGCAAACGCATCGTGGTCGCGGTGCTGATCGCAACCGGGCTGGGAGCGTCGCTCAGCGCCTGTGGAAACTCCGGGACCGCCTTGGCCAAACAGGCCTGCACCCACATCAACCGGTCGATCCGGCTTCTGGAGCAGTCCGATCACCAGCCCGATCACGCCCGTGCTGCGCAATTGGCGGAGCAGGCCTACGACCAGCTGCGGGCGGCACTGCCGATCGCAGCCCAGGCAGCCTTCCATGACGGTCAGTGGCAGGCACTCATGACGACCATTTCCGAGAGCAACCGGGTACCGGAGTCGACGCTGGTGGATGCCCTGAACGCGCAGTGCAGCGAGGCGGACAGCACGATCTTCGGCCAGACGCCACCGCCCTCGTCGATCCCACCGCCTGCACCCGCTCCCTCGTGACCCTGACCTCGGCGGTCTGTCCTTCGATGGCGTTCGGGAGCGCGGGCTGCCCCTGCGTCGAGCCGCTGAGCCTACGGCACCGTTCCGCGGGTACCGGCGGTGGTCGACGACCCCGCCGTTGAGGCAACCGACGTGGTCGGCGTGGTCAACGTGTCGCCGGCCATCTGCAGCCGACCCACCCTGATGACGTCGGGCAGGACCCGGGCGTCGAGCCACTGGCCGGCCGCCGCCGTGGGGACGATGTGCACACCGTCACCGTCACGGATCTGGATCCCGTCGAACGACGTGGAGTAGACGCCGCCTGGGCACAGCTGGGCGCCGAAGTCGTCGACCTGGACCGTGGCCGGGTGCTCGGCAGCCACTTTCCGCACCATGTCGTTATAGGCAGCCAGTCGGGTGGCCGAGTCCTCGGGCCAGGACTGACCGTTGGCCTGTTCACCCGAGTCGAAGCACGGCGACGTCAGCATCACCATGAGCGCCCCGGTCGAGGTGGCGGTGTCGACCGCCTGTTCCAGCGATGCTTTGAGGTCCGCGTCGAACGCCGGGTCACCGATGTGCAGCCAGCGCCCGCCGATGAGCCGGTCCTCCACCTCCCATCGCCCGGCCAGCAGGACGACCACGTTGGGGTGGAACTGGTTGAGGTCGCCCTGCCACTGCGCCGGCCACTGGCCGGATTTCGGCGTCGACGGGTTGCACTCCGAGGTCATCGGATCAGGCACACCGTGGGCACGGTACTCGGAGCTCCGTAGCACGCCGCACCCGATGATGGCGCCGTTGTAGATGTTCACGTCGTAGTCGTTCTGGGGCTGGCTGGCCAGCATGGCGAAGGCGAGCCGCCACGCGACCGAGTCCCCGAAGATGGCCACGTTCACCGGTGGTCCGGTGTACTCCGCTCCCGCCATTCGCACCGGGTCGGCGGCCTCGGCGGTCGAGGGCAGGGTGGCGGCCACGGTGATGGCCACCACCCCCAGGCATGCCGCGCTGGTCATCAGCCACGCCTTCCACTCGGTCAACGACCGCATCTGCCCCCGGCGGATCGGTTCTTCCACCAGATAGAAGGAGGCGGTGGCCACCACCAGGGTGACAGCGATGCGCACGGCCAGGAGCGGGTACCCGTACAGATGGAGGCGTGCCGCATCCAAGAGGGCGAAGAGGGGAAAATGCCACAGGTAGGTGCCGTAGGAGATCTTGCCGACGTAGCGGAACACCGGATTGCCGAGGGCCAGGGACAGTGAGGCGGTCTGGGCGGTGACGGCACAGAAGATGACGGCGGCCACCCCGAGGGCGAACAGGAAGTACCCGCCCCTGAACATGAATGCGGTCGGCGCGGTCAGCTGCGTCCACAAGAAGATGCCGCCCACCAGCGCCGACCAGCCCACCACCTGGAGCAGGAGCCGGGCCGGCGGAGACGTGATCTCCCAGGCCTCGATCAGCCTCAGGCTCGGACCGCGGCGACGGTGCAGGTCGCGCCGGTGGGGCCTCGGGGGAATGGCTCCGGCGGTCCCCGTCGCCGGGTGGGCCCTGCCCGACCGTCCGGGCACCAGCGTGCGGGCCGGGATGGGCCGTTCGGCCGGTCGGTTCTGGGCCCAGATGGCCATCCCGACGGCCAGTGCCGCGCCGACCAGGATGTCCTGTGCCCGGGTGTCGGTCCCCTCGTACACCCGCATCACCGATGCGGGCCCGGAGTACAGGAGCCGCATGTCGACGGCCGAGGCCACGGCGCCGATCACCGCCGTGGCGAAGACCGGCCACAGCTGCCTCTCCGGTCGCAGCTTCCGGCCCAGATGGAGCATGAGAAGGGCCACCGGCGGCCACACGATGTAGAACTGCTCCTCGATCGAGAGCGACCACATGTGCTCCAAGGGCGACGGCTGTGCCGTCATGGCGAAGTAGTTTCCGCCACTGACGATGAAGTGCCAGTTGGACACGTAGAAGAGGGTCGACAGCGAGTCGAGGCGGAGGTTGGCGAACTCCCCGGGCGTGGCGAACACCTTGGCGTAGATGGCCACCCCGACCAGCATGACCAGGAGCGCGGGCAGCAACCGGCGGGCCCGTCGGGCCCAGAACTGTCCCAGGCGGATGGTCAACCGTTTGGCCCATTCGCCGAGCAGGAGCGAAGTGATCAGGAACCCCGAAAGGACGAAGAACACGTCGATGGTCAGGAATCCCCCGCTCATGAAGGGGGCTCCACCGTGGTAGAGCATCACCCCGAGCACAGAGATGGCCCGCAGCCCATCGAGGGCGGGAACGAAGCCGAACGTGATGGTCCGCCCGCGGACGACGGCTCTGCCGGGCGCCAGGCGGTACGGGCGTCTGGCAGACGCGTGGGCACCCGGGCTCATCGCAGCGGTACTCCCGCCATCTGCAGCCTGCCCACGCGGACGACCTCGGGGAAGAGCTTCCACGCCAGCCATTTGGCCGTGGGCCCGACCGGCCCGTCGGCACCTGGCTGGTAGGGAAAGTGCACACCGTCACCCAATCGGATCCTCACACCATCGATCGTGGACTCGAATTTCCCCCCCGGGCAGACCTCGGCACCGAAATCGTAGACCTCGACGTTCCGCGGGTGACCCGCGGCCACCTCACTGAGCAGGCGGTCGTACTCGAGACGCCGGCTGGTCGAGTCCTCCGGCCACGGCTGGCCGTCGGGCTGCTCACCGGAGTCCTCACACGGGGTGGTGAGCAGCATCACATAGGCGCCGGTCGACGTGGCGATCCCGACCGCCTGTTGCAAGTCGGCCTCGAGTATGGCGTCGTAGCCCGGCTCGCCGATATGGACATCGCGGCCGTCGATCACCTGGTTGGAGACCTCCCAGCGGCCGGCCAACACCATGACCACGTCGGGGCGCTGGGCACCGAGGAAGCCCTGCCAGAGCGCCGGCCACTGCTCCGACGCCGGGCTGGAGGCGTTGCACGGCTTGTTGGCGGGATACGCCACCCCCTGGCTGATCTGTTCGGACACCACCATGACCCCGCAGCCGAGCAGCCCCTCGCTGTGGAAACTGACATCGTAGGGAACCTGGGCCTTGGTGCCGGTGATGGCCCATCCCGCGGTGAAGGCCAGGGAGTCCCCGACCATGGTCGCCACCACCGGCGGACCGGTGTACTCGGAGCCGGTAGGGCTGGGTATCCCCGCCGCCCCGGCCGTGCCGGCCGAAGGAACCGTGGAGGCCACGGTGATGGCCACGACTCCCAAAAACGCGGCACTGGTCATCACCCAAGCTTTCCACTCGGTGATGGACCGCATCCGGCCCCGCCGGATCGGCTGTTCGACGAGATAGTAGGACCCGGTGGCCACCACCAGGGTGACGCCGATGCGGACAGCCAGGAGCGGGAGGCCGTAGAGATGGACACGGGACGCGTCGAGGAGGAGGAAGATCGGGACGTGCCACAGGTAGGTCCCGTAGGAGATCTTGCCGATGTAGCGGAACACCGGATTCCCGAGCGCCCGCGAGAGTGATCCGGCCTGGGCGGTGACGACGGAGAAGATGATGGCGGCCACGGCCAGCGCGAAGAGGAGGTAGCCACCCTTCAACAGGGCGGGGATGGAGGTGGTGACCCGGGTCCACAGGTAGAGGCAGCCGACCAGAGCCGACCACCCGAGGACCTGCAGACAGACCCGGGTCAGAGGCGATGCGATCTCCCAGGCGCTGATGGGGGTGGCGGGTTCGCCGAACCTCGGCTTCGGGGCGACCCGCCGTCGCCGGCCGGCCTGCTCGGGGACCGGGGCCCGGTGCTGGGCCCAGATGGCCATCCCGATGGCCAGTGCCGCGCCGACCAGGATGTCCTGGCAGCGGGTATCGGTGCCCTCGTAGAGGCGGGTGATAGACGTGGGGTGGGCAAAGTACGACAGCCGCATGTCGAGGGCCGACGCCAGCGCCCCGACCACCGCGGTGGCGAAGATCGGCCACAACCGTCTCGATGGCCGGAGCCGGCGGCCCAGGCGGAGCATGACCAGAGCGACCGGGGGCCAGACGATGTAGAACTGCTCCTCGATCGAGAGCGACCACATGTGCTCGAGGGGCGACGGCTGTGCGGCCTGGGCGAAGTAACTGCTCCCCCCGAAGATGAAGTGCCAGTTGGCCACATAGAAGAGGGTCGACAGCGAATCGAGGCGTAGGTCGGCGAACTCGCCCGGCGTGGCGAACACCTTTGCGTAGATGGCCACACCCACCAGCATCACCAACAGGGCAGGCAGCAGCCTCCTCGCCCTCCGGGCCCAGAACTGGCCGAGGTGGATGGTCAGCCGCTTGGCCCACTCGCCGAGCAGCAACGACGTGATCAGGAACCCGGAGAGCACGAAGAAGATGTTGACGCCCATGAATCCGCCGCCGAAAAGGGGGGCGCCGCCGTGGAACAACATGACCCCGAGCACGGCGATCGCCCGCAGGCCGTCGAGGGCCGGTACGAAGCCGAAGATGATCTGCCGGCCCCCCGCCGCTGGCGGGACCACCGGAGATTCCACCTCGGTGGCGGGGATTCCAGAACTCATCGGGTCAGGTCCTCCGGTGGCACCGGCGTCGTCCGTCCTTGCTCCGGGCAACGAGTCGTTCCCGCTAGTTTCGCAGATCAGGCGGTTGCCCCCGGCGCGACCAGGTCCGTTCCGTCCCCGCACGACCCGGACTTCGAGCAGACGGACCGGCCGACCGGGCCGGACCCGGTCAAACCGTCGGGCTGTACCCGGCCGGGAGGTTGATGGTCTTCTTCTCCAGGAACAGCTCGAGGCCGTCCTCGCCGAATTCGCGTCCGACCCCGGACGCCTTGAACCCTCCGAAGGGCGAGGAGAAGTCGATCGGAACGTTGGAGTTCACCATGTAGGTGCCGGTCCGCACCTGACGGGCCACGTCGAGGCCCCGGTCGTTGTCGCCGGTGAATACGGCCCCGCACAACCCGTAGTCGGAGTCGTTGGCGATGCGCACTGCGTCGGCGTCATCGTCATAGGGAATGACCGAGAGCACCGGGCCGAAGATCTCCTCTTGGGCGATGCGCATGCTGTTGTCGACGTCCACGAAGACCGTCGGCTCGACGAACCAGCCGCTGTCGAGGCCGTCGGGCCGGCCGCCGCCCACGGCGACTTTGGCCCCTTCGTCCTGACCGATGCGGATGTAGTTCTCGACCCGGTCACGCTGGCGTTCGGCCACCAGGGGCCCGACCTCGGTCGCCGGGTCGAGGGCGTCGCCCACCTTGAGGGCCCGGACCTGCTCCACCAGCGCCTCGGTCACCTCGGCGTAGCGGTCCCGGGGAGCGAGGATCCTGGTCAGCGAGATGCACGCCTCGCCGTTGTTCATGATGGCATTGGGCATCATCAACGGGATCGATGTGTCGAGATCCACGTCATCGAGGAGGATGGCCGCCGACTTCCCCCCCAACTCGAGGCTCACCCGCTTGAGGTTGGCGCCACAGGCGGCCCCGATCTTGCGACCCGCGGCCGTCGAGCCGGTGAAGGAGACCTTGTCCACGCCGGGATGGTTGACCAGGTGCTCGCCCACCTCGCGTCCGGCCGGCACCACGCTGAGCACGCCCTTGGGGAGACCGGCGTCGGCGAAGATCTCGGCCAGCACGTTGGCGTCGAGCGGGGTTTCGGGTGCCGGCTTGAACACCACCGTGCTGCCCGAGAGCAAGGCCGGTGACAGCTTGGCGCAGGCCAGAAACAGGGGGACGTTCCACGGGGTGATGGCGGCGACCACCCCGATCGGCTCCTTGGACACCAGCACCGGACCCAACAGACCGTCCTTGACCGTCTCGAAGGCGAAGGTCGAGCCCAGGCCGGAGTAGTAGTCGAGGATCATGGTGGGGGCGAGCACCTGGGCCAGGGTCCCCCACGAGATCGGCGACCCCATCTCGTTGGAGATGAGCTCGGAGATACCTTGCATGTCGTTGCGGATGGCCTCGGCCACCTTGGCCAGGATGGCTCCTCGCTCGGCCGGAGCCATGCGGGGCCACGGGCCGTGGTCGAATGCCTCACGGGCCACGGCGACAGCCCGGTCGATGTCGGCGATCTGCGCTTCGGGAACCCGTCCGACCAGCTCCTCGGTGGTCGGAGAGACCACGTCGAACGAAGAGGAGGATGACGGCTCCACCCACTCTCCCCCGATGAACAAACGATCGTATGACTTCACGAGCCCTCCCTTGTCGGAGCCGGACCGGCGACGGCTCGTCCTCCGTACCCGGGTCGAGGCGGAGACGGGCGATGGTGCCGGTTCTGTGGGGGAAATGGTAGCCCGCGTCCGGGCCGGACGCCCTTCGGGGGCATTCCTGGCTACGCTCCCATCGCCATCTTCGCGCCCACTGGACACCGATCGGTTCTCCAGCGGCCAGAGCCATCCGAGGAACGACCATGCTCTCCCCCCTGGACGACTACCCGATCCATCAGATCTCCGAGCCCATGCGATTCGTGGGGACCTCCGACCGCAATTTCTACGACCGCTACTATTTCAACATCCATGGGGCCGGGGACGTTCACGGCACCGAGGACGAGCTCTTCGCGGTCATTGGGGTCGGGCAGTACCCGAATCTGAGCGTGGCCGACGCCTTCGTCTCGGTCAAGTGGGGCGACGACCACCGGGTGGTCCGGTCCTCCAAAACCATGGGCGCCGACCGGATGGACCCTTCGGTCGGGCCGATCAGGGTCGAGGTCATCAAGGGTCTCGAACAGGTCCGGGTCATCGTCGAGCCCAACGAATGGGGCATCGAGCTCGACGCCGTGTACGACGGATTCTGCGAGGCCCATCTGGAGTCCAGGCACTTCGACCGCCAGTTCGCCCGCGTCACCTTTGACTCCACGCGGTTCGCCCAGGTGGGCTCGTGGACAGGCTCCCTCAAGGTCGGCGACCGTGAGCTCACGCTCACCCCGGACCGGTGGTGGGGGTCCCGCGACCGATCGTGGGGCGTGCGCCCGGTGGGCGAGCCGGAGCCGCCGGGCATCCGGGTCACCGATACGTCCGGTGGATTCTTCTGGATCTACGCGCCGGTCCGGTTCGGTGACCATGCCATGGTGACGATCATCCAGGAGCGACCGAGCGGCGAACGGATCATGCAGGACGCCCACCGGGTCTTCCCGCTGGGCTCAGGCCGGGAAGCCGAATGGATGGGTCGACCCGAGCACCAGCTCCGGTTCGCACCGGGCACACGTTCGGTCGTCGGCGCCACGCTTTCGTACTTCGGCGCCCAAGGTGCCAAGACCGCCGAGGTGGAGGTCGAGACGCTGCTGGCCTTCCCCCTGTTGCTGGGCAGCGGGTACGGGATGGAGCCGGACTGGAAGCACGGGATGTACCAGGGCGACCTGGTCGTCCAGGGCCAGGAGGTTCCACCCGCCGACCCGACCTACTCGACCTGGGCACTCACCGAGTACGCGGCCCGCTTCACCTACGACGGGCATGTCGGGTACGGGATGTTCGAATGCGCGGTGATGGGCCCTCACCAGCAGTACGGGTTCACCGGCTGGGAATGACCGCGGCGCCGGCACGTGCCGGTCAGGTCAGGGAACGGGCAAGGGTCGGTCAGGGAACGGGGCGGACGGCGTCGGGCTCCCAGAAGGCCCGGAGCGAGGCGATCTTGTCGTCTGGCGACCGGCGGTAGACGTAGACCCCGTCCACCTCGACGGCGGAGCCGCCGGCAAAGGAGATGCGGATCACGCCGACGTTGGCGGCCTCGTCACCACAGAGGAAGGACTGGTGGATGGTGAACCTGATCGACTCGTTGACGGCGATCACGTTGTCATAGAACGCGGCGATGGCGTCGATCCCACGATGTCCCTGCCCCTCGGGGTCGAACGCCGACGGCCCGATGGGATCCTCTACGACGGCATCGTCGGCGAACAGGTCCAGCCAGGCCTGCCGGTCGCCGGACTCCACCGCGGCCATCGACGCCCGGCCGAGCTCACGGGCTGAGATCATGACCGCGCCTTGTCGATCACGTCGTCGGCGAACCGGCGCAGGTTGTCGAGCTTCGTCTGCAGCGCCTCGGTATCCGGACCCACCGCGTAGGGCCACCTGAACCCCACGATGACATCGGTGACGCCTTGCTCCTCGAGCCGGCGTACACCATCGAGGGAGAAGGCGTCGAGCGAGATGACATGGACCTCGAAGTCACCATCGGCGGTCCCGGCCTCCTCCCGACAGTGGTGTAAGCGTTCGAGGAGCCCGGGCAGATCGGCCGGATCGCCCCCGCCATGGACCCAACCGTCGGTGCGGGCCGCCCGGCGGAGCGCGGCCGGGGCGTGGCCCCCGATCAGGATCGGCAGTGGCTCGGTCGGCGTGGGGCTCATTTTGACCGGCGGCAGGTCGAAGACCTCACCGTGGTACTCGAAGTACCCGCCGGCGGACAGCCCCCGCACGATGTCGACCGCCTCGTCCATCCGGCGCCCCCTGTTCTCCCAGGGCACGTCGCACAGCTCGTAGTCCTCGGGCCAGGGACTGGACCCGACACCGAGGGCGAGCCGATTGCCGGTCATGACCGCTACGGAGGTGGCCTGCTTGGCCACCAACAGCGGATGGCGCATCGGCAGCTTGAGGACGAAGGTGATGAAGCGGAGGCGCTCGGTGACCGCTCCCATCGCCGGGATCAGTGAGAACGGCTCGATGAACGGCTTGTCCTCGAGAAACTCCCGGGTGTGGTCCGGGGAGAACGGGTACTTCGAGTCCGACTCGAGGGGATAGCAGATGCTGTCGGGCACGACCATGCCGTCATAGCCCGCCTCCTCCGCGGCGCGGGCCAGCGGGAGATAGAAGGACGGATCGACCATCGACTCGGCATACGAGAACCTCACGGGCTCAGTCCCTCCATTCGACGTGGACGCGGATCGAGCCGTCGTCCGTGATCCACCCGGCGGTGGCCGCATGCTCGAGCATGGCCGCGAAGCCTTCATCCCACGTCTCGTCGAGGGACCCGCCCCCGTGGGAGGCAGCCTCGCCGGCCAGCCGCCTCACCGACGCAGGCGGTATGACCACGCCCCCACCCGGCTCGACCGTGCCGGCGTCGTGCACGCTGAGCGCGGCGGCCAGTGCGCCCAGTGCTCCGTTCTCCCCGCCGTCGGCCGCTTCCTGGCGGAGGACCTGCAGGGAGAACCGCCCCATCTCATCGCCGTCTCGGAGGGCGACGGCCCCCGAAGAAAGATCAACAACCAGCTCCATGCCTATCTGCACCCCCAACGTCGACCCGGTGTCGGAATGGACGATACAACGGACACCAGCGCACGACGCCAGCGGGCATCTGTGGGACCGTCGGGGCTCAACCCGGAGGGGTGGCGGGGACGCCGCCGGCTCGCAAGCGCTCCGCCACCCACGAAATGCCGTCCGGCTTGGCCATCTGGTCGGGCCAGCCGGCCAGCGTGGTCTCCACCGCTTCGAGGGTCGGGAGATAGCCGATCACCAGGACCAGTACCCGGTCAGCAGGGATCTCCTCGACATCGCTGTCCCCGAACGGCGTCCACGAGTCCACCTCGGGAACCAACTCGAGCATGGCGTAGAGCTCGCCGGTGTCCTCTACCCAGCTCAGTTCGTACCGACTCCCGTTGGCATCGAACCAGTTCGTGCCGAACTCGACCTCCGCCGACTGCCGGCGGCGCTCGTCGGCGCTGTAGAACTCCTCGATGTCCATGGGTCTCCTGTTCTGGCCGGGCGCCCCGTGCCCGTCGGACGTCGGATCGGCCGGCGGGATGCACCGCGGACCTGCGGGGGCGCTCCACGTAGACAGCGGCCGTGGCGGCTACCCGTCGCGTGCCGCCCGCAGAGTATCGCACCGCCGGCGCCGTACAGCTCGACCCGGCCCGGTCCGGCGTCGCCGGCGACTACTACGAATTCCGTACTAGCATCGGCTGGAACGCGAACAGGAGTTGACCGGCGATGGCTACCAAGCGCCTGGGCCGAACCCAGGATCCGACCATTCTGGTCCTCACCAGCCTGACCGGAGGTCCGAAGCACGGATACTCCCTCATCCAGGACATCGAGGCCATGAGCGGCATCCGGCTGGGACCGGGCACCCTCTACGGCGTGCTCGCCCGCCTCGAAGAGGAGGGACTGGTCGTGGCCCTTCCGGCTGACGATCGGCGGCACCCCTACAAGATCACCGCTCACGGTGCCGCGGTGCTCCGTGAGCGCCTCGAGACACTCTCCTCCGTGGCGCGTCTCGGACTCAGGAGGCTCGGAGTCGCGGGAGCATGAGGGGGGCAAGGTGGATCGATGCAGCCCTAGGCGTCTATCCGACCTGGTGGCGCACACGGTACGGCGATGAGGTCCGGGCCGTGTCCTCGGATGCGATCATCGGGGGACAGTCCCCGTTCCGGGTGACGGCCGGGCTCCTCGTCGGAGCCGTTCGCACCCGGATCAGCGGCTCCGGCACACCCAAGCAGTTCCCACTCTGGGCCAGGCGAACCCGCGCCTGGATCATCTTCACCACGCTGCCGGCTCTCGTCGTGCTCCCGCTCTTCTTCCTCACCTTCAAGCAGGGGCAACGGGACGGACTGCCACTGGTTCCCTCGCCCGTGCTCACCAGGTCCGGGAAGGTGGCGTACGACGCCTTCGGCCTCCTGGCCATCGCCGGTCTCCTGGTGACCGGTGTGGTCATCGTTGCCTACACGGTCCTGGCCGGGGTGGTGGGACGGCGCCGTGCCGACGGACACGGGTTGGGGCGTCTCACCCTCAAGGTGGCAGTGTCGGCAGGTCTCGTCGCAGTCGCCGTGGCAGAGGGGGCGGTTGCGCTCTTCGCGGTGGTGGCACTGGGCTTCACCGTCTGGGGGCATGTCACCGTGGCCCGTGAGGTGAAGCAGGGTCGTTGTCCCCATCCAATGTTGCGCCCTCTGGCCCCGGTGCCCGCCATCATGGCCGTGCTGGCCGTCGTCGGTTGGATCAGCTCGGAGGTCGTCGGGCCCCACGGCTACCTGGACAGGCACGGGGTCGACGTTCCTCTCAATGGACACCCCGCACTGGCCCACGCGCTCGTGAGCGGTGCGGCGACGGCGCTCGCAGCCGGGTGGCTGGTGACATTCGTGTCGTTGATCCTCATCGTCGGCGGGGCGGACGCCTCCAGGGACGAGTTGCGCCTCGGAAGGACTGTGGGCACCACCGTGTCGGTTCTTCTGTGGGTGATGGCCGGTGCCGCGCTGATTTCGGTGCTCGCCCTGGAGAGTCAGGGTTCTCCTCACCATTCGGACGCAACCACGGTGACGACCTCCTGGGGCCGGCTGTGGGTCGGGGGGGCGGTGAGTCTGCTGGTCGCGGCCGCCGTGTCGACCTCCGGGGCCGTCGCTTCCTGGCATTCGTGGAGGGTCACCTCACGACTCGAGACGTAGCTGTCGCCGTCGTTCCGAGAGGTCGCTCCGTGTGGAGGCACGGTGGTGGTCATGCCGGATCGACGCACCCTGCGGGCGCAGACCGGATGCCGGCGGTGGCGTTCGCCGTCACCCCAGACCACTCTCCGTCGTCCGAAGACCACCCTGGGTCAAAAGGGACTGAGCCCCCTCTCGAAAGCAACGGCTCCTGTGCGATACTTCCCCTATGGAAACCTCGGCGGTTGGGGGTGGGGGCCATTTTCGTCGCGTCAGGGCACCTCTGTCCGTGGCCGCCGCCATGCTGCTGTTGACCCTGACCCTCACGTTGACCGCCGCTGTGCCCGCCACTGCCGCCAGCTGCGTCCCCGGCCCCGGCGCCAAGCTCTCGGGCTGCAACCTCTCCAAAGACAATCTCTACGGGGTCAACCTCACCGGCGCCAACCTGACCAGGGCCAATCTCACCGGTGCCAACCTCACCAACGCCAACCTGACCAACGCCAACCTGACGAAGGCCACCGCGACCGGCGCAGATCTCCAGGGCGCCCTCATCTCCAACGCCACCCTGACCGGTGCCGGCATGAAGAACACCCTCTGGAACGGAGCCAGCCTTGAAGGCTCGACCGTCACT
>JBEKIU010000077.1:0-18083 GCA_050011635.1 Acidimicrobiales bacterium | reverse complement strand
AGGTGTTGATCATCGGACAGCTCTCCTCCAAGCGGATCCGACATGGGCAAAGAGACTCCGTGTAGCGCCGGGGCAGAGCGTATCTCGCATGTCGGGCTCCTACCCCGGCTGAGGTCGCACGAGGCAAGGCAGGGCGGACCCAGATGGCCGGAGCCGGGTCGCTCATTGGCCTCGGCTGGGCGACAACATGGTGGCGTCGGCCTCAGTCCGTGAGCGGAGACAACGGGACGTTGTTGGTAGCAGAACCGTGGATGAGACGTCACGTTCGACCATCTCTCTGCTCGCGCCATTGGCCGGAAGGGGGAGGGGCTTCCGACGATACCGGTGCATGTAGATCAGCCGTTGCCATGGCCGGGGTTCCGGAATCTACAAGAAGACTCTGGTTGCCATGGCCACGGGGCGGCCCAAGGAGAGGAATCGGCTGAGACGGCCCTCGCTCGACCAATCAAACGTTTGGGAAACGATCTGGCTGGGTATGCAATCGGCAAGCCGGAAAGTGTCCGGGTCATTACCTCACAAGGGGGACGTTCCATGCGTCGAACGATTGTGGTGGCTGCCGCATTGGCTGCTCTGGCCACGCCGGCATCACTCTTCATAGTCGGAGGATCCGCGGTCGCCGCGGCCACGCCGAAGAGCCTGGTCTGTACCAAGGTCTCGGGATCAGACAAGAGCACCGTGACCATTTCGAAATGTGCCGTACCGTCGGCCGACAAGAAGACCTACGCCAGCGCCAGCGGAAAGGCCACGAGTCTGGAAAGCGGGGGCACCGTCACCTGGTCCTCGAGCAAGAAGACCACCGTCTTGAAGCTCAAGGTCACCAGCAGCTCGGGTTGCGCAGTGGGAGACCTCACAGAGAAGGCAACCGGTTCGGTGACCGGTGGTACTGCTGCCAAGGCGGTGACCTCCAAGGGCCAACCGGTGTCGTTGACAGTTTGCGTCGACGTGGCCAGCGGTGCCATCACCCTCAAGCCTGGCACCAAGGCTGACATCTAGGAGGGGCGCCATCAGGCGGACGCCTCTTCGATGTGGGAACGCACATGTCCTCCCTCCAGGGGAGGGCATGTGCGCGTCTGGCGTCGGGCGGCAGAACAACCGCCACCTCTCCAAGGGTCACATGGGGCTCGCAACCGCGGACCACCGGGCACCTGTGGGGGACCCAGATGCGTAAGCATCTACTTGACTATTGAGCAAGCGCCCATATACTCAAGTGCATGCTTAACCAAACGAGCGACCTGGATCGGACCTTTCAGGCGCTTGCCGACAAGAGCAGGCGCTGCATGGTGGAGCGCCTCACCTTGGGACCCGCCTCGGTCAGCGAACTGGCCGAGCCGTTGGCGATGTCGCTGGCCGCCGTCGTCCAGCACGTGCAGGTCCTCGAGGCGTGCGGAGTTGTAAAGACCGAAAAGGTCGGGCGGACACGCATGTGCCAGATCGAACCTGCGGCGATGACCGCCGCCGAACGGTGGATCACCGATCGGCGGCGGGGCTGGGAAGCCCGTCTGGACCGATTGGGCGACATCCTGCATGAAGTCGTCACCGCCGAGGAGGAACGATGACGCTGTCCGCCGTTGCCCATGAGACGTTCGTCATTGAGCGGATCTACGACGTTCCGGTCGCTCAGACCTTCCGGGCGTGGGCGGATCCCACGCTCAAGGCCCGCTGGTTCGCCGGCTCAGCTGAAGCCCTCGGGGCCGGTTACGAGCTCGACTTCCGGGTCGGTGGCCGTGAGGTCAATCGCGGTGGGCCCCCGGGTGGCCCTGTCTACACCTTCGAGTCGGAGTTCCGAGACATCGTTGATGAGCAGCGGATCGTCTTCACCAACGAAATGTACGCCGATGAGACTCGGATTTCCGTGTCCGTGGCCACTGTCCAGTTCCACAGCCTGGGAGCAACAACGCAGCTGGTCTTGACTGAGCAGGGCGTGTTCCTCGATGGCCACGACACGGCGGCCCAGAGAGAAGAGGGAACCCGGTCCCTTTTGGACTCGCTGGCTGCCATCTTGAACGGTGAGGGATCGTGAGGAAGCTGTTCCTGCAGCTCCACGTGTCGGTGGATGGCTACTTCGATGGGCCGGATCACGAACTGGACTGGTTCGTCCTGGATGACGAGTTCTTCGCCTACGTGGACACAATGTTGGGGTCGATCGGCGGCATCCTCTTGGGCCGAACCACGTACGAAGGGTTTGCCGCCCATTGGCCGAACTCAACTCAGGCCGAGGCTCCGAGGATGAACAGCCTCCCGAAATTTGTCGCTTCGACGACGCTCGGCGAGGCGACATGGTCCAACACGACCATACTCGCCCATGATGTTGTCGATGCGGTGGTTCGCATGAAACAAGAGCCCGGAAAGGATCTGGCCATCATTGGAAGCTCGGTCCTCGCGTCCACCTTGGCAGCGCACGGCCTCATTGACGAGTATCGATTCTCTGTCGTTCCCGTGCTGCTCGGGCGGGGCAAGCGATTCCTCGACGGCCTACCCGACCGACTCGAGCTGACGCTTCAGGACACACACGTCTCGGGGTCGGGAGTTGTCGCCCACTACTACGCGCCAACAGCACCAAGGTCCTGAGCGCCTACGAGTGAACAGTCGTAGGGTAGTTCCGTGGAGTTCAGCCGCGAACTTCGGGTCTCAGTATTGGCTGGTGACATCACCGTGTCGTTCCGTCTGTGGCGACGGCCGCAGGTGAAGGCCGGCGGTCGTTACCGCGTGGGCGATGGCCAGATCGAGGTCGACTCGGTCGAACTGGTCCCCTTCGCATTCATCGACGACGCCGACATCAGGCGAGCCGGCGAAACGGACCGCGAATCACTCCGACGACGGGCCGCCCATGCCGGGCCGATCGACGATGAAACCGTCCTCTATCGGATCGAGTTCCATGCGGTCGGATAGGTGACCTCCCTCCGGCACGCTTGCATCGCGCCTCGTCATGGTGCTCCGAACCAGGTCGTCAGGGCGTCACGCAATCCGGGATCCGTGCCGTCCCCCACCCAGGCGACATAGCCGTCGGGCCGGATCAACATGCACGTGGGAGCGGTGACTTCGCCAACGACCGGAAGCTCCCATGGACCGGCATAGGTAGCATCGATCAGCTGGACCCGATCGGACCATGGGGTGATGTCACAGGCGCCTGGCTCACCAAGGTTGAGCAGCACCGGCTCGGCGTGGTGCAGCAAGGTGAAAACGCGTAGCGTGCCATCGTCGGTCACGATGTCCAGATCGGGCATGCGGCGTCCCAGGAGGGGATGGCCTTCGCCGAGGTCGTACTGAATGTCCAGGCCGGAGATGATCCCGGCGAACCATTTGCGGGGCTCGTCCATTCTCACCAGCTCGGACACCACGGCGACCAGGGCCTTGGTGCGATCGTCCCCCCGCTGGAGCATGCCCAGAGCCATCGTGTGCTGAAGCGCACGGGCGGCGACTGGGTGGCGCTCGTCCTGATAGGTGTCCAGAAGACTCTCCGGCGAGGTGCCATTCACCACCTGAGCCAGCTTCCACCCCAGATTCACCGCATCCTGCACACCGAGGCTGAGGCCCTGTCCGCCGGCCGGGTAGTGCACGTGGGCCGAGTCGCCGGCAAGGAGGATTCGTCCCGCGCGGTAGGCCTCCGCCTGACGGGTCATGTCGGTGAACCTGGAGATCCAGGTGGGGCTGTGGATCCCGAAGTCGGTGCCGTACACGGCGATGAGCGCCGCGCTCAGATCGGGCAGGGTCGGCTCGCTGCTCGGGCCGAGCTGCTGTTCGGTCACGACGACCCGCACCGTCCGTCCATCCTCCATCCGGTGAAGGCCATGGATGCCCGTCGCGTCGTGGCGAATACCCGCCGGCGTTTCCTCGGTCACCTCGACTTCGGCGATCAGGTTGCTTTTCGTCGGGTCCCACCCGGGGAACTCGATCCCTGCTCCTTTGCGGACGAGGCTGCGTCCCCCGTCGCACCCGACGAGATACTGCGCCCGCAGCGACTCGCCGCCGGACAGCTCGACGTCGACCCCGGCGCCGTCCTGTGCGAAGCTCGTCACCTCGCATCCGTAGCTGACCTGCACGGGAAGTTCGGCGATCCAGGCGGCCATGATCCTCTCGATCTGGTTCTGCCAGATCCCGAGCGAATAGGGATGCCGGGTCGGGAAGTCGCTCATGTCCAAAACGGTCGAGGCGATCATCACGGCCTGAGCCGTCTGCCCCTCCGCGAGGAAGCGATCAGCGACCCCGCGCTGATCCAGCACCTCGATCGTGCGCGAGTGGATGCCGCCGGCGCGTGAGCCGACGAGCACGTGATCGGGACGCTGCTCGATGACCGCGACGTCGACCTTCGCCAATGCCAACTCGGCCGCCAGCATCATCCCCGTCGGACCGCCTCCGGCGATCACGACCGCATGCTTGCCCATCCGCCACCCCTCCTCTTTCCGCAGGCTCCGGTTCGGACGGAAGATTGTGCACACCGACCTGTCCCTTGCTGCAAGCGCCCGATGCGCGCTACATTGAGAGTGGCGGGAGAGCGCGCGTGTTTCCTTTTGTCCGGTGCGGACGGACAAGCCCATTGCGGTTCGACAGCGCGGCGCGTTCGGGCCGTGGGCCCCAGGTATTCCCGTGGGTCCGATGCTGGAACGGCTCTGCGCCCAGAACGCATGTCTGCGGTCAGGCCGACGAATCAGCCAGCGGGCATCTCGCCCCGGGCAACGGGAGGCGGCCGGAGCGTTCGGTTGCGCTTCCTTCCGCAGGCTGAATAATGGGGCTCTGCGGCCCACCGAAGGAGGCGCCATGGCAGTACAGCTCAACCACACCATCGTCCCAGTGCAGGACAAGCAGGCCTCGGCTGACTTTCTTGCTGACATCCTCGGCCTGGGCCGCCCGAAAGCCTTCGGGCCGTTTGTCTGCGTCGAAACCGCCAATGGCGTGAGCCTCGACTACGACGATCGAGGGGGGCCTGCCAACCATCACTACGCCTTCCTTGTCTCCGAGGAGGAGTTCGATGCCATCTTCGCCCGGGTCACCGAACGTGGGCTCACCTACTGGGCCGACCCCGGACACCAGCAGGAGAACCGCATCAACAGCCATGGACGGGGCTTCTATTTCGAAGACCCTTCTGGCCACAATCTGGAGGTACTCACCCGGCCGTACGGCAGCTGACCGCCTGCCATCGGCACCGACCAACTGATCCGCAGCCGCACTCCGGCAGGTGCCTCCGGTGAGCTGCGACAATGGATGCATGGGCGAGTCAATCGTGCGGCGACTGGGTGCCGTTGACTATGGACTCGGTCAGTTGCTCGACATCTACGAACCTGAACGTCCCCGTGGGCCGGTGGCTGTCCTCCTGTGGCACGGCAGCGGCCCGAATGAACGAGACGTTCTCGAGCCGCTGGCGCACCAGATCGCGGCCGCCGGAGTGACGACAATCGTTCCCGATTGGAATAGTGCCGACGGTGGAAGAGGACGACATCATCTTTCCGCTTCGCTTGCCTTCACCCGTGACCGTTCCGCGACGGTTGGCTCCGGTCGGGTTGTCCTGGCCGGATGGTCGCTCGGGGCAAGCGCAGGATTGGATGTCGTGCTGCTCACGACGATTCTCGGGGGCTGGCATCCCGCCGGGTTCATCGGGCTTTCAGGAGGCTTCGATGATTCGCCCTACAGCGCACGGGATCTCCTCGGCGTCACCCTCGACCCTTCTGTCCCCCTACTCCTCATCCACGGTACCTTCGACGAGATCGTACCCGTCGAGCGGGCGCGGATCACGTTCGATGCGCTGCTCAGAGCGGGGTGGGAGGTCACGCTCCGAGAGGTGGGGACCGATCATGCAGGTGCGATCGGCACGATCTACGACCCGATCGAACACCGGTGTGTCCCTACCGGCGATCCCATGCGACAGGAGCTGCTGACCACGATCGCCGGATGGATTGTGGAGTTGGCGTTGAACGCCTGATGGATATGGCCCGCTGCTTCATCGCCGCACGCCGGGCGGCCGTTCCACAGAGGCGGAACGGTGCCCCACTCCGACTCAGACTCGGGTGTCTCCGGCAGGATGTTCGGCGAACCACTGGGCGATGCCCGGCATGTGCTGCTCGAAGTTTCCGGGGACCGAGATGTTGAGCACTCCGGCACGCTCCGAGCCGCGGTTCTCGAAGTCATGGGTCATCATGGCCGGCACCAGGACGAACGACCCTGTGCTGGCCTCGATCCATTCGGTGCCGATCAGCACCGACATGGTGCCGGCGAGGACGTAGAACACATCGTCCTCCGGATGCGAGTGCGCGCCAGGTCCCTTTGTGTGTGGGTCGAGCCACCACTCGGAGATTGAATACCGCTGCCCGGTCTCGGAGCCGTCGGCCTTGAACACCGTCGAGATGCGGCCCATCGGATAGGCCCGACCGTCGCCTGGCCCGAGCACCACCGGCCAACGGCCGGGGCTACCAGCCGACGGCGCCGATGATCGAACCATTGAGATGATGTCCGGCCATTCCTCCCTCGTCCGGGGCGTCTCCAAGACCAAAGACAGCGCCGGCAGCCGTGGCGATCCAATAGCCGTTGTTCTGAGCGGTGGGGAAGATTGCCGTCGTGATGTCATACCCCCCGCTATCACGTCGCGCCAATGAGCCGAAGTTTTCCGCGTCGCCGTAATGGAAGACCTGACCGTACCTGAAGAGGATCCAATATCCCTGGCCGCTTCGGGTGTGGGCGCCCGAGGTAACGATCCCTTGCGCCCCCGGTCCGCCGAGATAGGGAGCGCCACCGAAGGCGTAGACGTCACCGCTTGTGGTGACGAGCCAGTAGCCATTGCCATTGGCGGGCATGACGACCTCGCCCGCACCGGCACAGCCACCGATGGCGGGACAGGATCCCTCGAAGGCGGCATCGCCGAAGGCAAAGACTCCGCCGTCGGAGGCCACCATGAAGTAGCCGCGACCGTCATGAGAGGGGACGATGCCGACGACGGGCGCGTTGAGCCGAGGAAGGCGCTTCGTGCCGGCAGGAGCAAGACCGAGACCGGGAAGGGACCCGTAGAATCCGGCGTCACCAAAGGCAAACACTCCACCGTCGGCGGCCACCAACCAATAGCCTCGGTGATCCGGGGTGGACGCGATGCCGACGACACGGCGCTGAAGGTGGATACCTCCGGTGGAGCCATAGAACTGCGCGGAGCCGAAGCTGAAGATGCCCCCGTCCCGGCCAACGAGCCAATACCCATGAGACCGGGACGACGCCGACGAAGTGCGCATGCAGAGGGTCTTCGATGAGCAGGCTGGCGCTCTTACTGATCCACCCGCCTGAGGAGAGACTGCGAGTACGCCGAGAAGCGCCAATGCGGTGACAACAATGACACCGATAACGTTGGGTCGCGACCGTCGGCCCCTCTTGTCGAGTTGAGGTTTCGCGCCTGATGAACCCACCACGCCCCCACTCTTGTATCGACCGCCGGCCTCTCCTGATCCTACACCCGTCAAGCTTCGCGCACCCCAATCCGCCCTTCAACTTCGAGCAAGGGCTGCACGGACGGAGTGGCGGTCGGGTGGTCCGGGTGAGGTGCTGACAAGCTCGCTCCGCCCCCGATCATCGGATGTCGGCGGCACGGGACGAGGGGCTCGAGGCCCGGACTAGCTCCGGAACCGGTTGGCCATCCTGCGGGCGAGGTAGCGTGCAGCCCGATACGTCCCGGGATACCGTTGAGCTGAGACGACGATCCGGTCGACCAGGACGCGAGAGAGGCGATTGCGGAACGCATCGAGCTCGGACCGCACGTCCTCGAGTTCGGACCGGGCATCTTCGAGCTGGTGCCTGGTCCCCCAGAGGTCCCGTTCGACCTCGGGGAGCCGTCTCGCGTCCTGTTGCAACGAGGCGAGGTACTCCTGGGTGACCAGCCGTTCCTTCTGGAGACAACGAACCTCGTGGTCGAGAACGATGTTCTCCTCGACCCGCTCTCGCAGCCGGATCTCGAGTTCGGCGATGCGGCTCTGAAGAGCGGCATGTTCCGCAGGGGCGGGCTGGTCGATGTGGCCATTCCCCGGTTCAGAAGGACGTCCACCGGGCATCGTGCTGAGTGGCAAAGCCGCGCTGCCCATCTCACCCGGCGGGTCATTCATGGTGGCACTCGATATGGGTCCGCCGTCTTTCATCTCCGTAGTCCTTCGTCCCCGTACGTGGAATCACTCGACAACGTGCTCACTCTATCAGCGAGTGCCGTTTCGATGACAGACGACCATGACGTTCCAGCTGGTTGTTGAGCCCAGATATCGTGCATGGCGCGGATCCGCTCTCGACGGTCCTCCCACAATTGCGGATTATCGAGGAGGGTTGCCACATTGAAGGCGAACTCGGCGGCGTCATCGGTGATCGCCAATGCTCCCGTCTGATGGAGGTCGATTCCTTCGGCCCCGATGGTTGTGGACACGGTCGGTACACCGTACTGAAGTGCTTCGATCGCCTTCAGCTTCACACCCGCACCGAACCGCATGGGAACGATCGCCACTCGGGCATCGTCGTAGAACTTCGCGATATCGCCGACGTGGCCCTCGAACACAATGCTCGGGCTTGCGTACTGCAACAGCTCTGTCGGCGGATCCTGACCGGTCACCCGGACCCGGACCCATGGGATCCGAGCGCGTACCAGAGGGAGGACCTTCTGAACGAACCAGGTAAGCCCGTCCCCATTCGGTGATCCAGCCCCGGAGAGCCAACCAGCGACGAATATGACGTCACGTCGCTGACGGAAGGATTGCTCCGTCCACTGGGGATCGTGCAATCGAGCTTCTATGACGTGCACGGGTGGTGCGCCGTCGAGCGTTCGGGCGAAATCGGCCTCGAGGTCGCTGATGCAAATAGCCTGATCGGCATCGGAGAAGTATCGGTGCTCGGATTCCTGCATGGACCGAGCTTCGGCCCGAAGTCGCTCGTTGATCACCGGGTCGTCGGACAACAGCGCTTGGCGTTCTTTCCGACGGAAGTACAACGCTTCGGCGTCGTAGATGACGGCGGCTTGAGGTTGATGTTTCCGCACGATCGATCCGAAAGCCTCGTAATTGTGGGGGCGAGAGATGATGACCACGTCGTAATTGATATGAGGCCGCTGGAGATGTGCCTCGAGGTCACCTTCCAGTATCCGGACGCCGATTCGGCACAGTTCGCTCCTACTGCCTTCACTGGTCATGGCAGGGTAAAGCGACACAAAATGATCCCCGGAAGATGTGAGCTCGGAGAAGGCATCAATCATTCTGCCGAATCCGGAGCCGAGCGATGAGGCCGGGATCCTGTCATCGATGACAAGGATTCGATTGGGTCGCCCCATGCCCACCCAGGTTGCTGTTTCCTCGATCTCATCGCCTGTGCCCACTTGCTCCAGGCGCTGAGCCAGCACATGGGACCACCGTTTGACGATCTGCTTCCGGTTTCGCAGCGTCAAGAACACCTTGTAACTCTCGTCAACACTGGCGGACTGAATGTGTCGAGCCCTCGATTGAGGTTGAATCCAGACTTGGTGGCCGATCTCTTGAATGCGGAGACAGAGGTCAACGTCCTCAAAATAGGCGGGGTAGTAGATCTCGTCGAAGCCGCCGAGCCGATCCCAGATCGACTTCCTCACCAGGAGTGAGGCGCCTGAGCAATAGTCAACTCTTCGTGCCCAGTCCCATCGGTGATTCACGTCGGTTCCCCGTCCCGAGACGGACGTCGTGGATCCATCCGCGAAGAGCAGCGAGCCCGACTCTTGCATGCTGCCGTCAATGTTGAATAGGAGGCTTCCGACGGCCGAGATACGTGGATTTGCCTCGGCCGTCTCGACCAGTGCGCCCAGCCAGTATCGATCCACGATCGTGTCGTCGTTCAGGAGGACGATATATCGGCCTGCTGCGACTTCGACGGCAGCATTACAGGCACCGCCATAGCCGAGGTTCACGCGTGATTGAATTATCCGCGCCCCGTGGACGTTCTCGGTCAATTCTTTTGCCAGTTCGGGGGTCGGCTCGTTGAGGGTGATGATCACCTCGAAGCTCACGCTGCGCTCGATTCGAGAGAGCGCGCGCAAGCAGTCGAGAAGATGGGGTGCCGACCCCCAGCCGAGCACGACAATCGTCACAACCGGATCGCTGACTTCCTCGAAGCACGCCGATGGGCTCTCGAACAGGGACGATTCGACTGGGGAGGCGACCTCGGGGTCTCCGATGTCTGAGTTCACGCCCACTCGCCAGTTGTCCGACCCGTACTCAGCACATCGACCTCATGATTCAGACGCGATCATTCCGCTGGGGCCCCGATGCAGGGTCTATCGGGGCGCAGCGAACAAGGGAACATCGTACATTCTATATGGGCCGTCCCATCTGAAGTTCCGAAGCGCCGTGTATCGGCGTATCTCAGCGGAGCCAGGTGCGTGCCATCGCGTAGGCGCGTCGGGGAACCCTGAGGAGTCGCAGGGTCTTCGTGGCGTGAACAGCAGCGATCTCTCGGTCGAGTGTAGCGATCCGCTCCTCGAGCACCGCCTGGGAACCTTCGGCCCGGCGCCTGCCCTCCATCCGGGCTGCCTCGAGATCGGCGACCATGGCTCTGGCTCGGACGCCGTCCGCCTCCGATCTGGCCAGGTCGGCTCGTACCGCCGCCAGCTGGTCCATGAGGTCGTGCACGGTGCGTTCACCCCCAGCGGCACCAGTGCCGGGCGACTGCTCGCGGCCGGCTTCCGCCAGCGCCGCTTCATAGGCGCCGATGATCGTCGTGAGATGAGCGCCGTAGAGCTCACGGTGCTTCTCGGCGATGCGGATCCCGTCGGCCCGAGCGCTGGATGGATCGGACCGGGGGACCGGCTTCTCGGCATCGGCGATCCTGGTGAAGCCGATCGTCGGGAGCTTGGCGAATGACCAGTCTGATTCGGTCAGGGACAGGAAGAGGTCTCGATCCTGTCCGGTCTCCAGTTGCTCGTCCCAACCGCCGACTTTTTCGATCGCCGCTTGGCGCAGCACGGCGAATGGCTCGAAGCGCAGCGCTCCCACCATCGACCTCGGGTCGAGCTCGGAGGCCGCGATCGGCTCGCCACCCTCCCACTGTCCGTCGGCCAGCACGGCGGCGACGGACGAGTCGTCATTCAACCTGGTCGACGCGTCAGACAGAAAACCCCCCTCCGGCACGGTGCCGACATCGAGGTACAGCAGGAACGGTGCCTGGGAGACCCGGGTAGCCGCGTTCCGAGCCCGGCTCAGTCCGTGATGGTCCTGCCGGATGACGTGGTAACCACCGGTCTCGAGCTCGTCCAATATGCCAACGGTGACGACATCGGTCGAGCCGCCGTCGACGATGAACAGATCATGGATCTCCCGGCGTGGCAGCCGTTTCACGAGATCGCTCAGACCCGGCCCGTCATCGCGGGTCGTGATGATCACGTCGACCTCGGAATCTGCCGAGCCGGGTGGAGGCGCCGGGAGCTCCGCTGCCGGCCGCTTGGACGCCCGTTCGGTCGATCTGCTCATGCTGGCACCAGCTGCGACCTCCGCAGACGTTCCGCATGGGCAGCCAACCACTTCCCTACAAGCACCGGATTACGAGTTCTCTCCATGTGGTCACGGGCGCGCGCACCCACTGCCATCGCTCCGGCGGGATCGTCGTGGACCCGCCGGAGGGCTTCGGCTGCCGCATCGACGTCAGGCTCGGCCCACCGTCCGAGCCCACCGTAGACGGCGACATCATCGGGAATGGGCACCGTACCGGCCGGAACCAGGTAGGCCGTGTCCTCGTCCATGAACTCCGTGTTCGCCGACCATGCGGTGGCAACCACCGGCTTCCCCAGGGCCATGGCCTCAGCCATCCCCAACCCGAATCCCTCGGATCGATGGAGCGAGGCATAGCAGTCACACAGCTCCATCATGGCCTTTACACGGTGGGACGGTACGGCACCGTCCATCAAGAGAATGTCGGGCCGGTTGATCGACGACCGAAGTAGCTCCATCTGCTCCCAATGCCGGTCGCCGCCGATGCTCTTGAGGACGAGGTGGGCCCCGTCATCAGGATCGAAGGCCTGGCAATACGCCTTGAGAAGACCGAGGGGGTTCTTGCGTTCGAAGACGCTGGCGAAATCGAAGGTGAACAATACGACGAACCCCTGGGGAAGGCCGAGGTCCTGCCGGGTGAGCGATGTGCTCCAGGTGGGCACTGGAACCGGCATCGAAATGGGAATCACCCGTCCGAAGCCGGTCTGTTCGAGTGCCGCGGCGATGAACCTGCTCGGGGCCCACACCTCGTCCAGGAGATCGAACGCATGCCGGAACGCCTCCGGAGCCCGTTCTGCTTCCCAGAACCAGATGCCGGCGCTTTTCCTATCGCGCACCATGGAACGGGGGAGTCCGGCCAGAACGGTCCCGAGCATGTCCGCGTTGATACAGAAGACATTGAGGTCGAACGACCAGCCGTCGCCCCAACTGTTGCCGGGCTGACAACCGAGGGACCCGCTCTCCGGGTCCACCGACATGGCGTTGGTGGGAATACTGGCGGCTGCGGCGGCCGACAAGACGAGCCGGGCCGCCTGACCGACCCCAAGTTCCGCATTCAGGTATCCGAGGACATTGAGACCTGGTGCCGGGGGCGACGGGTCCTCGTTTCGAGTCGTGCCTTCGATCCCGGCGATCCGGGACGAGAGGCGAGAGCGGAGATCCTTGGGAACACCGGTCGCCCTGGCATCGTCGGCCCCGACGGCCCATTTGCAGAATTCGAGTGCATGATGAGGATTGATCAGCGGGTCGACAAAGGACCGCTGCAGATCCCGGTACAGCGCCCAGAGCGTGTAGAGGTAGATGGGGAGCCGGGTGCTGCCCACTTCGGTGACTTCGATCCACGTCTCGAACCCGGCCGGATCGTCGAAGGGGTTGGGGGGTGGCGCCACCGCCCCCCGGTCCGCCTCGATCAGTCCGTTCCGGTAGGCATGGCGGTAGGCCGGGGTCATGACCTGGCCGGAGGGGGTCACGCTCCATCCATACGGCGCGGCTATCTCGTCAAAGTAACCCTCGGCCACCACGTGGTCGCAGTAGCGGTGGCACAGGCTGGCCAGCACCGGGTAGTCGCTGAGGAATACTCGCGGGCGTTCCCCCTGGTTCACCGACAACAGGTGCGGTCTGGATGGATCCAACCCACTGAAATGGAAGAACACGAGGGGCCGACCATCGACCGAGATCACGTCCCCTTGCCGGGTCATCGATCGTTGACCGACGTTCCAATAGGCCACGTTGCAGCCCGGATCGCGAACCACGTGATGCGGGAAGCAGTCGATGAAATCGATCCACCTCTGGTCGGTGAACATCATGTTGGCGAAGTCGATCAGGGCGTCACGCTCGAGGCGCGCTTTCCAGAACTCGAAGAACCCACTGTCGACGGCCCCCGGCCCGGTTCCGATGAATCCCAGGTTGTAGATGCCCGTCGCCAGGAAGTCCGCTTCGGTGGGAGTTCTCCCGTCGCGCGGGAGCGGAGAGAGATGGTGCGGGGTCACCACGACCCCATGCAGTTCAGCAAGTTCTGCGAGATGACCCACGTCTCCGAAAATCTCGATATCTGGGTCGAAGTAGAGCACCGGTCGGCCCGTTCTCTCCAGGAGAGCCGAGAGCAACCAGGGCTTCACGGCCGTCGAGAACTCGAGGAGCGAATAGATAGCCGCCATTTCCCGTCCCAGTCCGTTCCCGAGCCCGACGTCGCCGAGCGAGAGGGTGGCGAACAGTTCATCGTCGGCGGGCTCGATCGGTTCACCGTCGATCACCAGCACCCACAGTGTGACGTCAGGGTGGCGCCGATTGAGGGACTTTGCCAGCACCCTGGCCCGGGGCAGGTAATTGCGGGCCACAATGGTGCAGCAGGTGAAGTTCCCCATCGATCGATTGTACCAAGGGTGCCAAGGCGGTCCGCGAACACGCAGTGGATGGTCACCCCCGGGGGGTGACCGGGCACCCGATCGCCGGGGCGGGTCCAGTTGGGTACAGAGGGGGCGACCGATTCTCAGGAAATTTGAAGGAAGAGATCCGCTCCCGGGGCTTGCCACGACGCGAGGGAGGCGCCACGTGGTGGGACACGTCCCGGCTACCGTCGTTGCATCCTGAACCGCACGATCCATCCGGCGAGCAGCGCGACGACCGTCACGGCTGCGAGCACCGCACCCAGCTCGAATGCCCTGGGACGGTATCGCAGAACGACAATGTGCCGGCCGGGGGGGATCGTGGCCTGCATCTGATCGGTCAGAAGACTGTGGAGGGCGAGGGGCGTACCGTCGAGCGTGGCCGTCCACCCGGGGAAGTTGCCGATGTGGATGTCCAGGCGAGAGATTGTCCGGGTGTCGACCGCCAGGTGCAGGTCCTGTGGATCGGAGTCGGAGATGGCTACGGGCTGGGCCGACGGGTCGTCGGCCGAAGAAGCTTGTGGCTGTAGGGTCACGACCGAGCCCCCGGGCACCCGGAACACCCCCTCGCCGGCGATGGTCCCGTCCGGCACCGTCCCCGCTGGTCCGGTCGAACCGCGTGGTTCGAGGACGATGGACACGCCGTAGTCCCGAGCCAACGATGCGGTGGTCATGGACGGGCAGAAGTTACCAAGTACCGGCTTGGCCACAGGTGTGTGGCTGAGTTTGGCGTACGTGGGTAGGTACGACTTCGGAAGAACGGCGTCGTACATGCCCAGTTCGGCTACTCCATAGGCGGCGTTGGCTTCGGCCAGGATCCCGGCGTTGGCCAGTTGGACCGGTTTCGGGCACTGGCCGAAGCCGACCCGCTGGTTCCCGGCGAGTTGCTGGAGCTGACGCTCGGCCGGCGTGGTGGCGAAGGACTGGGTGCTCGATGACCACAGGTGCGGCACCGCCGTGAGGAGGAAGGCGGACTCGGCCGCGAAGAGGATCATCGCGGCGGCGACCGCCGCATTCTTCGACGTCCAGATGCCCTGTCCTCCGGTCCCGCTGGTCCGGGATCGCACGACCAGCCCGAGCGCAACCGCCAGGGTGACGGCCCCGGTGATGCATGGCCACAACAGGCTGTGGTCTCTGATCGCATGCGCGAGTCCATTTCCGTTGAATTGCCGAGCCACAAGGAACACGAGGAGGAGACAGGCGACGCCGGCGGCCACGACCAAGCGGCGCGCCACTCCTTTGGTCGCACCTGCCTCCCTGACGATCTGGAGGCCGAAGGCACCGAGCACGGCGAGGATCCCGTCGACGGCGATGACCCCGCGACGCCACACGATGACCTTGGCCCCGGGGATGACGTCCAGGAGCCGGCCCATCGGCGTCCACCACACCGCCGCCGACAAGAAGAGCAGGGCGATGACGAGCCCGCAGACTGCGGGATGTCGCCAGCGTGACGTCAAGGCGACGGCCACGAGGACGAGAACGGGAATGCCTACGAATGCAGCCGTCTCGTAGTAGTTCGCGACACCGAAATACGCGCTGTGAAGCGTCGGGAGGCCGTCGTAGCCGGCCACGGCAAGATTGACCACGTAGCGCAGTGGGAGGGGCGCGTACCCGGCCCTGGATGACGCGGCCGACTGCTTGATCGCCTGGAGTCCGGGAACGAGGAGTGGCGCCGCCAGGGCAAGACCGGCACAGATTCCGGCTGCCGCCCGAGCGGCCGGCCACAGGACGGCGATCCCCTTACCTTGGGCCCCGGATGCGAGCACGACCACCACCATGATCACGAGGACCACGAGCAGCATGGCGAGGCTCTCCGGATGGCCACCGTAGGCGGCAAGGGCGACCGCCACCGCCAGGAGCGGGAGGTAGCGCCACCCTCGCTCCTCGCGTAGCACGAGAAGCGCGGCTCCGAGGACCCAGCCGAGCATGCAGAACACCGTTGCCATCGGCCAGCCGGCCCAGCCGCCGAAGGCGCCGCTCAACTCGAACACGGTGCCCGCGAACGCGCCGGCCAGGGTACCGAGACCCATCACCCGGGAGAAGAACAGCATGCCGGTACCGGCGAGGATGATCTTGACCAGCACGAAGGTCGTGTACGCGAAGCGAAGGGGAACGAGGTAGGCCACCAGCATCGGGAGGCTGAACGCGGCCGACTGCATGTTGAACGCCAGTGGGGTGCCCATTGCGCTGTATGGATTCCAAAGCGGGAGGTGGCCGTGGTGGACTGCCTTCCATGCGATGTTCGTCCACGGGAGAAACTGCTGGATCTGATCGGACGAGACCACGTTGTGGACCTTCGACCCCGGGATCCCGCCGAGTCCGAACACGGAGAGGAGGTCGTAGGGGCCGAGCTTCGTACCGTGCAACAGCGTCGGGGCCATCGCCGCGAGGCAGACGACCACCAACCAGGCCGTCGCCAGGATCGTCGACAGGTAGGGCCGACCAGCACCTGTCGCCCGCCTTCTCCGCCCATGGGCCGGTAGGGTGGTCACATGGGGCATTCGGACGCAGTATTGCACGCGCGAAGACACAACTAGGGGGCGATCAAGGCACCGGATCGGCTGACAGGGTGGAACGCTCCCGTCCACTGCGATCGTGCGACAGATGGCACCCGGGGAGCCGATGGCGGGTCACAGCCCGGCCGGCCGTCCTCGGGTCGACGGAGGCATCCCGGGCGTGGCCGCCGCGACGAACTCGTCTCCGGCCACTAGCCTGGGTCAGGCCCAGAAGCAGAGGAATGACCGCCACGTGACTGACGCCCGGCCCATGATCTCGTACGCACAGAATTTCGAGGATGTCGTGCTGGATCGGGCTCTCCGGGCGCGGACTGGCTTCTATGTCGATGTCGGGGCCGCCTCACCGTCGACGGCATCGGTAACGCGCCACTTTTATGATCTCGGATGGTCGGGCATCAACATCGAGCCGCTGCCTGACTACGTCGCGGAGTTGCGCCTGGCCCGGCCACGCGATTGGACCGTTGAAGCTGTGGCCGGAGCATCTCCGGGGCAGTCCAGCTTCCACGTCGTGGCCACCGATCAGGACCTCTCGACCTTCGATCCCCGCCGTGTCGAAGAAATGACAGCCGAAGGTATTCGAACCGACGAACGCTCGGTTGAAGTGGTAACCCTCAACGAAGTGCTCGAGCGGGCAAAACCGGTGATCATCGACTTCTTGAAGATTGATACCGAAGGAACGGAGCGGGAAGTTCTCCTGGGAATCGATCTCCGTGTCTGGCGACCCCGTGTACTCGTGATCGAGGCGACCTTCCCGAACTCGCAGATACCGTCCCATGGAGACTGGGAGGACCTGGTGCTCAAGGAAGGCTATCTCTTCGCATCCTTCGATGGCATCAATCGCTTCTACGCGGCAGAGGAGGAGTCCACACTCATCGACCTCCTCGCGCCGGCGAATGTACTCGACCAGTTCGTTCCGGCCTACGTCCAATTGATCAACGAGGAGCTCGAACGGCTCCGGTCGGCCTATGCCCGCATCGAACACGACATCGCGCTCAAGGACGACCAGATTGAAGCCACCGCCGAATACGTTCGTCATCTGGAACAGACCCTCGAGCAACGGCGGTAGGTCCGGTGATCGGGACCCGGAGTCGGTTGACGGTCATTGGCAAGTGCTCATCAATGGATCCAAAGACTGGGGAGACAATGCCTTGGCGATGGCATAGTGGTCCTGGCTCATGTTGTAGATCGTCGGGTGTTGCTCCCACGGTTGGGTATCCCAGGTCCAGGTGATCCAGCCGCTGAACCGGAATCCGTACAGATCGCAACTCTGCTTCTCCCAGGTTGCGAGCGCGTCGGCCGCGGCGGGAGTGTTGTTCGGTGCTTCAGACTCATACTCCCCGAACTCCCCGATGATGATGGGCTTGGTGACGGTGTCGGCGGCAACGCCGATGCTGCTGATCTGCGTATAGATAGGGCCAAACCGTGGGTAGAGATGGAAGTCGACGTAGTCGACCAGACTCGACGGAGAGAGTGACGATTGAGGTCGACCTATTCGGTCTTGAGGGAAGGCCACCAAGCCTTGTGTGAACCCTACCGAGACGAGCGAGTTTGGGACGGCGGAGTGAATCACGTCAGCGAGGTGGTTCTCCCAGTACAGCGTATTGCTGTCGATCATGGCATCCCGCGAGGTGGCGTTGGCCATGTCAAATGTGCCGGCGTTGGTTGACACCATGCCGCTCGTCAGATCGAGCGGCCACAGGTCGGTCTTGAAATAGGTTTCACCCTGAAGC
>JBEKIU010000076.1:0-18141 GCA_050011635.1 Acidimicrobiales bacterium | reverse complement strand
CGGGTCCCAGGGGCGAATCCGCCGCCCTCCGGGGCACCAATCCTCCCCGTTGCACCACGTGTTGCGCCTCACCGATGCACCTGGTGTTGCCCTCCCCGGTGCACCATGTGTTGCGTCATTGCCACCGGAAATCGTTGCAACTTTTGGTTGCAGTCGGCTCGCGGGACGGCGATACTATGCACAACCGGGCGGCGGCTGTCGGACAACTCCTGGCGGTAGAAGGAGTCGCCGGCACTCGGCGGCTGACGGGTTGCGGCGGACGGAGACGGTCGATTGGCTGAGGTCAGACGGGCGACGGTTGGGTCGGTGCGGAGGTTCATGGCTCCCGGAGAGTTCGACGCCGATGCCTCGGCCGCCGGAGGCCGGAGTCCGGTCTCGGTGGCGACGCCCCCCGAGGGGCAGATTGCCTGCCGGCTGGAGGATGTCGCCGTCGGTGCGGTGGACCACGACCCGACATGGCTTCGGGCTCCGACCTCGGACCGGGGCCGGACGCCCACACCGGCCCAGGCCCTGCCATCGGCGATGGGGTTCGTGGCCCCACTTCTGGTGCTGCTGGCCGCACTGTCCACCCTCGAGGGCTATCTCTGGTTGAACGTGATCTCGGCCGACGGATGGCGTTCGTGGGCCGTGGGTCTGGCGGTTCTCACCTTCGGCGCCGCCATCGCCCTCATCCGGCCACTGCGGCGCGGACGGCGCCTCGCGGCCACCTTGGTGGTGTCCGTCTCCGTGGCCATGCTGGGAGCGACCGTTGTCGCCGTGTTCGTCAACAGCACCGCGGCAGCGCTTACCACCGGGGTCGCCGATCTCCTGTTCGCCCTGACCGCGCTGGGCGCGGTGGCAGCCGCCGCACACTCCGCCCGTCGACCGCACTGAGCACCCGCCCGCGGCGCGCTCAGCCGCGGTCGAAATTGGTCGTGAACCATCGGGACACGCCGGTGCCGGCCGTCAGCGCTCGACCGAGCAGCGTCGATGCTGCTGCGACCTGCCGCGCCGTGCCGGGAGCGGCACCGTCGAGCAGCTCGTTCCAGAAGATCCCCCATCCCCCGGCCAGGGCGCGGCCGATCAGGGGGGCAGTGACCAGTCGGCCCACCGCGGAGACGGCGGCGGGTCGACCCACCAGCGCCGCATGTCCTGCCGCGCTGACCCGTTGGTAGGGGAGGTGGGACCGAGCCAACCGCTGACGGTAGGCGGCCGCGGCCCGGCCGGGTGAGCCGAGGATCGACTCCGCAGCCGCTCTCCCGCTGGACATGGCCTGGGCGATGCCCTCGCCCTGCAGGGGGTTGACCAGCCCGGCGGCATCACCGACCAGAAGAACCCTCCCGGCGGCGGGCGTGGTGCCCACCATCCCCATCTTGAGCCACCCACCCAGGCGCCTGGGCAAGGGGTGGGCGGGGTCCCGGTCCACGAGACCGAGGTCGGCCAGGTAGTCGAGGTAGGCCGGCAGCATGCGCACGGCGCCGGCCCCACGCTGGCGGTCGGCCAACGTCCCGATGCCGACTCCGACGTTGGCCACTCCCCCCGGTCCGGGGAAGATCCACCCGTACCCCGGAAACGCTCGCCACCGGGTCTGCTCCCACAGCGTGATCGCCGGGAGATCGACGCGCTGCTCCAGATAGCATCGCACGGCGAACCCCCAAAGCACCCTCGCGTCCGCGACGAGCCCGGCACTCCTGGCCACGTGACTGGTGGCTCCGTCGGCCCCGATGACGAAGTCGGCGCGGAGCTCGTCACCCCCGGCGTCGAAGCCCTCGAGCGAGGAACCCGATCCGAGCGGCCGGTCGGCCCGTCCGTGACAGGGGACGGCACCGGCGTCGATGGCGGCCGTGCGAAGAGCCGCGTCCAGCACGACCCGGGTCACCGCACGGGCTCGACCGGGGTAGGACTCCCCGTCGAAGCAGGGCAGGACGACCCGCCGACCGGTGGGGCCCACCACCACCATGTCGCCGACGTCGAGCCCGGGTGGCTCGGGGACGGCGAGGTCGGCCAGGACCTGCAGGCCCTTCGGGCCGATGAAGTCACCGCACGCCTTGTCCCTCGGGAACGGCGCCTTGTCCAGCAGAGCGACGTGGGCCCCGGCCCGGGCCAGGACCAGAGCGGCGATGCTGCCGCCCGGTCCGGCCCCGACCACCAGCACGTCGAAACGCCTCGAGCTCACTCCACTCCTCCCGGGCGTTGACCGCCTACGGTGAGATCTTCGCATCTGAGGGAGGCGTCATGGAGATCCCGCAGCCGGACCATCCCAACCGGTTCGCACAGCAGCTCTTCACGCCACTGCCGGCACGCTACGACCGTCTGGCCGAAGTCCTCTCCATGGGACAGAACGGGCGCTGGCGCCGGGCCATGATCGACCACATCGTGGCCGACCGCCCCGGGTTCGTGCTCGACGTGGCCTCGGGTACCGCAGGGGTGGCCATCCAGATCGCCGACCGGAGCAACGCCCGGGTCGTCGGGCTCGACCTCACCCTCGACATGTTGCGCCAGGGAGCGCACAACGTGGCCGAGCACCTCATGGACGACCGGGTCCAGTTGGTGGCGGCCCGGGCCGAGCAGACCCCCTTCGGCGATCGGACCTTCGATGCGCTGACCTTCACGTACCTCCTGCGCTACGTCGCCGATCCCCAGGCCACCCTCAACGAGCTGGCCCGGTTGGTCAGGCCCGGTGGTGCGGTGGCCAGCCTCGAGTTCCTCCTCCCGGAGAGCCGGTTCTGGCGGTTCTGGTGGTGGTTGTACACGCGGATCGTGCTCCCCGCGGGCGGCTGGCTCACGGGGGGAAGGGAGTGGTTCGAGGTGGGCCGGTTCCTCGGACCCAACATTTCGGCCCACTACCGGCGCTATCCGGTGGAATGGACGGTTGGGGCATGGAAGCGCGCCGGCTTCGTCGACGTCGGGGTGCGCCGCATGAGCCTCGGCGGGGGTCTGGTGATGTGGGGGAGACGCGCCGATGAATGAATCCCCTGCACCGGGCGGCTCCCAACCCGAGCAACGGCCCTCGTTCTACGCAGCCGAGCCCGGCGGCTGGCGGGACTGGTGGACGCTGCTTCACCCGCCCTATACGGCGTGGCACCTGGCCTATGTCGTCATCGGCGCCTGCCTGGTGACGAACGTGAACCTCACCCGGATGATCGCCACCGTCCTGGCCTTCTTCTTCGCCGTCGGCCTGGCCGCCCACGCACTCGACGAGCTGCACGGGCGGCCGTTGCGGACCCGGATCCCAGGTGGCGCGCTCGTCGCCGTCGCCGGGGTCGGCATGGGCGGTGCCGTCGCCCTCGGGATCGCCGGGGTCATCCAGGTGGGTCCGGCACTGGTTCCATTCCTCGTCGTCGGTCCCCTCCTCGTCCTGGGCTACAACTTCGAGCTCCTCGGTGGCGTGATCCACAACGACGTCGGATTCGCCGCCAGCTGGGGGGCGTTCCCCGTGCTCACCGCCTACGTGGCCCAGACCGGACGGCTCGCCCTCGCCCCGATCATCGCCGCGGCCGGCGCCTTCGCCCTGTCCGTGGCCCAACGGGCGCTGAGCACGCCGGCCCGCCTCCTCCGCCGCCGGGCCACCGACGTGTCCGGTGCCATCCTGCTCGTGGACGGGCAGTCGATCCCGGTCGGGCGCGCCGTCTTGCTGGCCCCGCTCGAGCAGGCCCTCCGGGCCATGTCGTGGGCGATCGTGATGTTGGCCGCGGCGCTGGCGGTGGCCCGGCTGGGTTAGCGGGTCAGAGGGCCTCGATGCGCCGGCGAAACCCGGCCACCGTCGTCTCGACCACCCGATCATGCCCCCACTGGAGGACGGGACGACCGATCCGGCTGGCCAGCCTCATGGCCGGCTGGCACATCTCCACCGTCCATGCCGCCTCCACCCGGGTACCGCCGCCTTCGGGGCGGAACCGCAGCTGCGCGTCCCCGACCAGATCGCCGCTGATGGTGGCCTCGATGCCCTCGGGGCGGGTGCACTCCCCGAGCTCGGCGTGGATCCGCATGCGGTAGGGAAGGGGTGGGCTGACCGTCCCGTGGAGGATCGACCCGGTCGACAGACCGGGGCCCTCGATCCGGAACTCGGTGAGCCAGGGCCACCAGCTCTCGAATTGGTCCACCACCTCGATCTGTTGCCAGAGGCGGTCCGGTGCCAGGTCGAACCGAAAGGCGCCGCGGTAGGTCAGCACGGGTGCCGGCACGGTCCCAGGGTACGGGCTGGGCCGGCGCCGTGGCGGAGCGGTGACTCCGTGCTCGCAGAACGGTGTCCCGTCGTCGGGGCCTGGTTCCGGGGCCGGTCGACCATCCACGCTGGAGTACGGTCGGCCGATGTGAACGGATGCGCCTCGTGCCGCGCCATCTGGCTCGTCGGCGAGGACGACAGGTCGGCCTCGGCGGCACTGTCCACCGCCCTGTGGCGCAACACCGGGACCGTGACCGAGTTGTTGGAGCACCTGGCCGGCGAGGCCATCGACGCGGACATCCGGCATCAGGACATGGGTTCCGCGCCCGGCGACAACCCGCTCGGGCTCTCCCCCGGCGCACCGTTCCTCCACCGGTCGGTGCTGCTCACCGGCCGAGGAACCGGGCTGGCCTTCGTCTACGCGGAATCAGCCATCGCGGCCGACCGTCTCCCCGGTTCCGTGCTGTCCCGGCTGCAGACGACCCGCGACCCGATCGGCAGGGTACTGGCCGACCACCACCTCGTCGTTCGTCGAGATCCCCTTTCCGGCGCCGTCGCCGCCACGCACGCCGACCAGGACGTGGCCACCCTTCTCGTGGACGGGGTCCACTCGCGGGGCTACCGCATCCTCCTCGACGGCGTCCCGGCCATGATGGTGAGCGAATGGTTCCTCGGTCCGGCCTCGGTCGCTCTCACCGCGCACCTCGGTGCGCCGGTCTCCCCGGAGGCCGGGGGCTGAGCGGCCCCCGGTTCAGGATGCGGGGCCGACCACGGTCACCAGCGTGCCGATCGGGGTCAACGGCCAGACCTGGGCCGCGTCGGCGATGGGCATCTCTACGCATCCGTTGCTCTGCGGAAAGCCGTAGGACGCCCGAACGAACCCGTGGAGCGCATCTCCTCCGTTGAAGAAGCTGGCCCACGGGACATTCGGGTCGTTGTAGGTGGTTCCGTCGGGGTTGGTTCCCACCATCCTCGAACTGACGACGTGTTCGAAGACCGGATAGGTCCCATCGAGGGTGTCGGCCCCGGGGGCGCCGGTGTTCACCGGGATGTTGACCAGCTTCGGAACCCCGTTCTCGAAGAGGGTGAGGGCTTCGGGCAGCTGCTTGGACACGAAGACGTAGGTGTACGGGTTGGCGTTGACCTTTCCCGAGGCGACATCGGCGAGCAGCGCGGACCACACCTCCCTGCCGGCCACACCGTCCACCGCCAGTCCGTTCTGGTTCTCGAAGTTCATCACCGCGCCCTTGGTGACCACGTCTTCCGCGCCCTGTGTCCACAGTGAGGAGAGTGACACCGGGGTGCCGGGCCAGCGCCAGTGGAACGTACCCGCCTGGGCCGTCGTGGCCAGTGTCGGAGCGCTCAGTGGGGCGGCCGGCGAGAAGGTGAGCGGCAGGTAGCCCAACTCTGCGAGCAGCTGCTGGAGGCGTTCGGTGCTGGCCTGGGCCACGGTGAAGGTGACGGTGGCCGGAGCGACGAGCACCTGGCCGGAAGCACTTCGGGGACCCGCGGAGCCGGCCGGTATCTTGAGGGTCTCCGTCGTGGTCGGGATGAACGGTGCCTTGGCCGCGAAGGACAGGACCGTCGGACCGACCCGAATCCACGATCCCGGCACAGGAGGATCGAACACCGGCATGCCCACCGCGCTGGCCACCGGTGCCGAGAGCTTGACCGTCACCAGCTGGTCCGAAGGAACGTTGGTGGCGCCGTCGGCCGGCACGGTGGACACGATGGTGAGCGGCTTCGGTCCGATGGTGGTGACGACTCCCCCACCCCGGCGTTCCGGCGTGACGTGACCGGTGCCGGCGTTGTGCTTTCCCACCACGTACGCTCCCGCGGCCACCACGACGACGGCGATGACGACGGTCGCGACGATCCAGACCCAGCGGTTGCCTTTCGGGGGTGGAACCAGTATCCGGTACTCGGCCATGGCAATCGGCACTCCAATGAAGGTCGTCGTGAAACTACTGCTCGGAACTTTCGAATGCCGCCCTCTCTCCACCGTCGAGAGTAGCCAGTGGGGATGCCGGCGCGGCTTCACCATCAGGGATCGGTGATCCGGACCGAGGGGGCCGGACTCGGCCGGGCAGGCCGACTGTGGACCCGTGGTCCGACGTGGGTCGAGCTTGTTGGGTAGCGTCGTGGGCCTGACGACCAGGAGGTGATGACGGTGCCCAGCCACTGGCGAGCACTCTCCCTCGACTACCGTGACCCGGCCATCCCCTTCGAAGAGATCGTCCTCCTCATCGACCTCTCCGGCCCGGCCACGGGCGCCGCATACAGCCGGAGCGACGTCGTCGAGGCTCTCCACGAACACCAGCCGGCGGTGGTCGCCATCTCGTCAGGCACGCTCGTCGGCGCCGTCGTCGCCCGGGTGTGCGGCTCGGACGCCCACCTGATGACTCTGGCGCTCCATCCGCAGTGGCGCCGGCAGGGGATCGGCTCTGCCCTCCTCCGCCAATTGGACCAGGAGATCATCCATCGGGGCGCCCGTCGGCTGTTGGCCGTCGTCCACCCCGGCCAAGTCGGTGAGCTGGCATTCTCGAACCAGGGCTTCACACGCCAGGACGGGCTGCACCTCTACCTCAGGGACGCGTCGATGGTCCCCGAGGAGCTGGCCATCGTCGAACAGTTCGGGGGCCAGGTGGTGGCGGCGAACCTGTGGGAGTCGCTGAAGGGGTTCTCCTCGGCCAAGGAGATCCTGGAGCGCCGCGTCGTCGCCCCTCTCGCCCACGCCGAGCTCGCCGAGCAGCTGGGGCTGGTCCCTCCTGCCGCGGTGCTGCTGTTCGGTCCCCCGGGGACGGGGAAGACCTCGTTCGCCCGGGCCATGGCGTCCAGGCTCTCGTGGGCGTTCGTCGAAATCCACCCTTCGCTCCTCGGACAAGGGGTGGAGGGTGGGAGGGCGCTGCGGGACACGCTGTCCGAACTCGGCAAGGTGGACCGCCTGGTGTGCTTCATCGACGAGGCCGACGAGATCGCTTCGGACCGTAGCGAGCGTCCCGACAGCCAGCCCTTGGTCAACGAACTGCTCAAGGCGGTTCCGGTCTTCAAGTCCAGGCCCGACAGCCTCATGGTCATGGCCACCAACTCGATCGACGCCATCGACCCGGCTCTCCTCCGCCCGGGTCGTTTCGATCTCATCATTCCGGTCGGAGCCCCTGACGGGGCCGAACGCGCCGACCTGGCCTCTGAATTCCTGCCGGCGGCGGACCCCGGTGATGTGGCCGAGCGGACAGCGGGCTTCACCCCGGCGGACTTCGCCCTGGCTGCTCAGCGGAGCGCGCAGTCGGCCTTCGACCGTGCGCTGGCCGGCGGTTCGCCCGAGGTCGGCGCCGACGACGTCCTCGCGGCCATCCAGCACACCCGACCGTCGGTCAGTGCCGAGGCCATACGGCAGTTCGAGGACGAGGCGCAGCACTTCTCGCGGCTCTAAGTGTCGAGGGAGCCCCTGACCTCACACCCGGTCGTGCTGACCCGAACCGGAATTTTCCGGTATCGCGGGTCCAACCCGGCGATCGCCGGCCCGACGGCATCCCTGTCGGCGCGGGTTGCGCTCAAGATCGTCACCGATCCGCCGTCGCCCCCGGCACCGTTCACCTTCCAACCGAGGGCCCCGTGGGCCTCCGCCCACTCGACCACCCGGTCCGCGTCCACCCCGACCAGCCCCGGGTGCAGTGATCGCTGTGCCTCGGTGTTGTCGGCCATCGCCCGCCCGAAGGCGCCGAGGTCGCGGGCGAGAACAGCATCACGTGCCGCGGTCGCGGCATCCCGCAGCCGGGAGAACACCGCCGCTTCGCGCTGGCCGAGGCCCTGGATGACCTGGCGGTGCAGATCGGAGGAATTGTGGGCGCGCCCGAGGAAGACGAGCGACAGTCTGGCGTCAAGCCCATCCCAGGGCGGCAGGGCGTGGACCACCGCCTCCGGGTAGGGCTCGACCTCGATGTAATTGATCCCGCCCAGTGCCGCACACAGCTGGTCCTGGATCCCGCTTTGGATGCCGAGGGTGTCGACCTCGAGACGATGTGCCGCGTAGGCGATGTCACGCGGTGAGGGACGATCGGAACGCAGTGCCGCCAGGGCGCCCAACAAGGCCACGGACACGGCCGCCGAGGTTCCCGTGCCACAGCCGGGCGGGGCGGCGGCTCGGACGCTGATCTCCACGGCGAGGTCCTCCGGCGGTGGGAAGGCATCGATGGCGCTCTCCAGCAGTGGATGCCGGGTCCCCCGGGGAGCCCCCGGGACAAGGGGGTACCGGTCCCCGAAAGCCTGCACATCCAACACCACGCGGTCCGGACCATCGGTCCTGCGTACCGCCACCTCCACCCCCGGGGTCACCGCGATGTTCAAGACGCGCCCCGGCCCGCCGAACCAGGTGTCCGTCCAGCCGCCGTTGTCGCAGATCCGAATGGGAGCCGAGGCCCTGATCACGACCCACCCCTTTCCCGTTCCCTCCCAGGTCGACCCGCCCAGTTGACCACGCCTGGGTAGAACTCCCGATGCGTCTTGCCGGTCCCGAGGCCACTCCGCTTGACCTTTCGCGGTCGATTCAATACAGTACGTTTTGGATCGTATATCGCTGCCGGCCCAGGTCACGGCCCGGTCCCGGCGTCCCGATCGGAGGGAGCCCACATGCCAGCGCTCGATCGCAAATGGTGGACCCTGATCGCCGTGTGTACGGCGACGTTCATGCTGCTGTTGGACATCACCGTCGTGAACGTCGCACTCCCCGACATCCAGCAATCGCTGCACGCGTCATTCAGCGATCTGCAGTGGGTGGTCGACGCCTACTCCCTCACCCTGGCCGCCTTCCTGCTCACCGCCGGGGTGGTGGGCGACATGTTCGGACGGCGAGAGGTGTTCGCCGTCGGACTCGGCGTCTTCTCGCTCTCCTCCCTCGTGTGCGGGCTGTCGACCTCCTCCCTCATGCTCAACCTGGCCCGTGCCGCACAAGGGGTGGGTGGGGCCATCATGTTCGCCACCTCGCTGGCCCTGATCGCCCAGGCCTTCTCGGGCAAGGAGCGGGGGACGGCGTTCGGGATTTACGGCGCGGTGATCGGTGGCGCGGTCGCCGTCGGGCCGCTGATCGGCGGGGCCATCACCAGTGGCATCGGATGGCGGTGGATCTTCTTCGTGAACGTGCCCATCGGCGTCCTGGCCGTCTTCGTGACGCTGGCCAAGGTCGATAGGTCCAGGGACCCGAACAACCGGCGCATCGACTGGATCGGATTCCTCTCGTTCTCCGTCGCCCTCTTCATGTTGGTCTTCGCCCTGGTGCGCGGGCCCGACGACGGATGGGGCAGTGCACTCATCACCGGTCTGCTCGTCGGCGCCGCCCTCCTGCTGATCGTCTTCCTCGTGGCCGAATGGCGACAGCGCGACCCGATGCTCGACCTGACCCTCTTCAAGCGCCCGGCCATGGTCGGCGTCTCGCTGGCCGCGTTCACCATCGCCGCGTCCATCTTCGCCATGTTCTTGTACCTCACCCTGTACATCCAGGATGATCTCGGGTACGGACCACTAGCCGCCGGGGTGCGTTTCCTGCCCATCACCGTGCTCGCCTTCGCCGTCGCTCCCTTTGCCGGGAAGTTGACCGTGCGCATGCAGGCCCGGTACCTGCTCGGCACCGGTCTGCTCCTCATCGCCGTCGGCCTCCTGCTCATGGCCACCACCCACGCCTCGTCGGGGTGGACGGTGCTCCTGCCCGGTTTCGTGGCCGCCGGCATCGGGATCGGGACGGTGAACCCGGTGCTGGCATCGTCGGCCATCTCGGTCGTACCGCCCGAACGCAGCGGCATGGCCTCGGGCGCCAACAACACCTTCCGTCAGGTTGGTATCGCCACGGGGATCGCCGGGCTGGGCACGGTGTTTCAGACCCAGATCGAACACCGGACCCTCACCGCGCTCGGCCAATCGCCCGCGGGCCAGGCGGTGATCGCCCACGGCGGCACCGCCCTCCAGGGTGCCCTGGCCGGCGGAGGTGTGCGCGAGGCCCTGACCGCTATACCATCGGCCGCGTCCCGAAGTGCACTGCTTCAGGCCTACCGCGTCGGCTTCTCGGCCACCCTCGACCACCTCATGATCATCGGCGCGGTGATCGCCTTCATCGGCTCGATCGGCTCCTTCGCCCTGGTGCGCCAGCGCGACTTCGTGCCCAGTGTTGCCCATGGACCCGAGCCTGCACCGGCTCCCGCCGCGGCCGCGGCCCCGTAGTGACTGACGCGGTGGCAACCACGCCGACGCCCAGGCCACCAACCTCGGCGCGGGGACCCGGTCGACCCCGCGATCAACGGGCGAGCTCGGCCATCACCGGGGCCGCCCTCCGCCAGCTCAACGAATTGGGCTACGCCAGGGTTTCGATGGAGAGCGTGGCCTCCGAGGCGGGTGTCGCCCGGACCACCATCTACCGCCGCTATCGCGACAAGGCCGACCTGATCACCGCAGCCATCGCCGGCAACAACTCGACCCACCTGTCACCCGGGACATCCAGCCACCCACGCAGCGACCTCATCTCCTATCTGACCGAGTTCGACGAGCGCTTCGCCGAGAGCTGCCTGGAGGTCGTGGGTACCCTGATCGGGTCACGGGAGGAGCCTGCCGCCCTTGCCCTCCATCGCCAGCGGGTCGTCGGACCTCGCATGGGCTACGTCCGGTCGCTGCTGGAGACCGCCGTCGAGCTGGGCCAGCTCCACCCCGAGGTCGACCTCGACCTCGCCGTTCAGATGCTGGCGGGGTCGGTGTTCGCCCGAAGGGTGGCCGGTGAGCCGTCGGCGCCGGGGTGGGCGGAGCGGGCGGTCGACATGATCTGGGCGGGGACGGAAGTCGGGCAGCCAGCGCGGCAAGGGTGACGGTTCACGGAGCGGTCTTCAACCGCTCGAGCGCGGCCGCCATCTGCTCATGCACGAGGTTGACCGCCTGCAACGGTCGGATCATCACCCGGAACTCGACGATTCGGCCCGCGTCGTTGCAGCGGATGATGTCGACACCGTTGACAAAGATGCCCCCGATCTCGGTCTCGAATTCGAGCACCGCGGTGTCGCCTGAGCACACCGACTTCGTGTACCGGAAGCTGCTCTTGGCACCCCCATCCGCGCCCGGAGGTGCCTGGTCGCCCGGGAGGGTGCGGGCGGCGGCCTGCAGGTACAGCGCGGTGACCGCCTTGCCCCGCTGAGGGGTGAAGACGATAGGCGAATAGAACACGACCTCGTCGTCGAGCAAGCCGTCCAGCCCGTCGGAGAGCTCGCCGCGCACATAGGCGTGCCAGCTCTCGATCACCTGCTCGATCATGGATCCTCCTCGGTCGACATGACCGTAGCCGAGGGATCCGGTCCCCTTGGCGGCCGGTCACCGACCGGCCCGGGCCGCCCCGGCAACCACCACGCGGGTCCGCCCCGAGCCTGGAGCCGTTCCGTCAATTAGATTGGGCCGGTGAGCTCCGTCATCGATTCGGACCAGCACCTCTACGAGAGCCGCTCGCTGTGGGCCGAGCACATCGACCCGGGCCTGGTCGACGAAGCGCTTGCCATCGAGGACGACGAGCTCGGCTACCCGTGGCTCACGTGGCGAAACCAGCGGCTCGATCTCGCCGACGTCCAATTGCCGGGGGATACCGTGGCCATCGGGCGGAACCGTCAGCGGTGCCGACAACATCTGCCTCCTGAGTACTCCTACGACGACACGCTTCCTCGGGAGTACTGGGATCCGGGGGCCAGGGCAAAGCAATTGACCTCGATGGGCATCGACGAGGCGGTCCTCTTCCCCAACTTCGGGTTGCTCTGGGAACGCCGCCTGTCGGAGTCGCTGACCGCCCTCACCGCCAACATGGCCGCATGGAACCGGTGGTGCGCGACGGTTGTGGCCGACGGCGGGGGGCGTCTTCACCCCGTGGGCCACCTCACCCTCCGGGATCCGGCATGGCTGGAGCGCCAGCTGACCGAGCTCTCGTCGGCGGGCGTGCGGCTGGCCATGATCGCCCCGGCAGCCGTGGACGGCAGGCCGCTGTCCCATCCCGATCATGACCGGTTGTGGGCCTCGTTCGTCCACCACGGCGTCACCCCTGTGTTCCACGTCGCCGACCAACCTCGCCTCTTCGACGAAGCGTTCTATCCCGATCCCGATGAATCCTTCGTCCCGGCCATCGAATCGATATTCCTCTGGGTTCCACCAGCCATCGCCGTCACCGATTTGATCCTGAACGGCGTACTCGACCGTTACCCGGAACTGAGGCTCGGGATCGTCGAGCTCTCCTCGATCTGGGTTCCGCAGTACCTGCTGATGCTCGACGGCGGCTGGGAGTTCACCTCGGTCCTCAACGGTCAGGTGCCCACGAAGCTCGATCTCCGTCCGAGCGAGTACTTCCAGCGCCAGGTTCGCGTGTCGTCGTTCTCCTACGAGCAACCGGTCCGGTTGTCGGCCAAGGCCGGCGACCTGTTCATGTGCTGCAGTGACTATCCGCACTCGGAGGGCACCGCCACACCGGTCGAGGACTATGCCCGGGGCGGGGGTTCGGCCGAGGGTGCGCCCGGCCTGTTCCACGACAACGTCGCCGGTCTGCTCGGTCGCTGAGCGAGGGGCGCCCGACCCGGCAAGGTCAGATCCGCTGCTGGGTGGCCGGATCGGCTCGCCCGCCGAAGTACCGGTCGAGCACGTGCTGGAAGACCGGTTGCCCGGGATCCGCTCGCATGAACAACGTCATGGACGAGCGGAGCTTCTGTGCGTCGATGACCCCGAGGATCTGCTCCGCCCCGCTCTGAGGTCCGGTGGCGACGATGCCGGCGCATTCGATTAACCGCGGACCGAGCACGGGGTGGTCCAGGTAGGCCCTCGCCTCCTCGAGTGACGAGATGGCGAACGCCTTCGACGTGGCACTCCGGCCGAGGCCGGCGATCTGTGGGAACACGAACCATATCCAGTGCGTGACCTTCAACCCGTCCTGCAGCTCACTGACGGCTCGGTCGTAGGCACCCCCGGCGTCCTGGGCGGCGACAAAGCGCTCCAAATCGTACGGATCATGCATCGTCGCTCCTGTCTCGGGACCCTCGACTGCCCCCTTCACAGATACCCGCTGGGGTACGTTGGGATCCAGAGCCCAACACCTGGGCCGGCAAGGTGATCTGACGTGCGTCCGGCATACTGGTTCCCACTCCTCGTCTGCACCGCGGTGGTCGCCGGTTGCGGCGGCGGCACTGCGGCCCCGACGGCCACCACCCGGACGACTCCGTCGACCCCCGCCTCTTCGTCGTCGGTTCCCGGAAGCTCCGGGCCGCTCCACTTCGACCGCCCGGCCCCGGTCGCCACGGGAGCGGGGCTGGAAGCTGTGTCCTGTGGAAGCACCACCTCGTGCATCGCCCTCGACAGCGTCGGCCGGGCCTACTTCTTCAACGGCAGCAGTTGGACCGGACCCGTCCCGGCGGTGGCGCAGCCGGTCGGCACGGGTGCCATCTCCGTCTCCTGCTCCGACCCCACATTCTGTGTGGCGGTGGCGACGGCCGGAGATCAGGTGATCAGCTGGGACGGTCAGGCATGGTCCGCTCCGGTGACCATCGAGGGAGCCAGCAGCCTGGAAGCGGTGGGATGTGCCCCCACCGGGTACTGCGCCGCGGTGGATGCCCAAGGGAACGCTTTCGCGTACAGCGGCGGCTCGTGGGTGGCCACCAGTGGCGACTGGGGATCCGTGTCGGCCATCTCGTGCGTCTCATCGTCGTTCTGCATGTCGGCCTCGGGCGGCATCTCGCAGTGGGACGGCTCGCAATGGACCATGCCCGACTCCTTCTCGGATTCCTCCTCCTTCGCCGGTGTCTCGTGTCCGACCGCCTCGTTCTGCACCGCCGTCGATGAGTCGGGTGGGTCCTTCCTGTGGAACGGCCTCTCCTGGTCGGGACCGATCCACATCGAGCCCGGGCAGGCGACAGCGACCACGATCGGGGTCACCGCAACCGGCATCTCATGCCCTTCGAATTCCTATTGCGCGGCCACCGACGACTCCGGCGGTGTGCTCCAGTGGAGCAACCGCACCTGGGTTCGCGCCGACGTCGATGGCGGGCACCATCTGACCTCCATCTCGTGCCCTTCGATCTCCTTCTGCGTGGCTGTCGACCAGTCAGGAGACGCCGTCGTGGGGAGATCCTGATCCGGTTGCTGATCCGGTCACCGCCGCGGCCGCGGCCGGGAGCCGGTCAGAACGGCAGCGAGTCCGCCTGCAGGATCATCAGCTCGTCGAACATCCTGCGGCACGAGGCCTCATCGGTCGGAGAGAGCGGATCGCGGCGCAACGCGTCGAAGGCGAGCGCCGGATCCCCCTTGATCGCCGCCCTGACCACCAGTTCCTGTAACTCGATCTGGGTCCTCATGAACTCGGCTAGCGGCTCGATGATGGGCGGCATGTCGGATGCGACGACGCCTGTCCCGTCGGCGACAGCCGGGACCTCGACGATGGCTCCCTCGGGCAGGTTGGGAACGTATCCGCGGTTGGGGACATTCACGGCATTGATGTTTCTGGTGTCGCCGGACCAGATGGCCCCGATGACGGGGAAGACCTCCTCGGCCGATCGTCCCGCCTTGTGCATGGGTAGGTGCGACTCCCCCTTGCCGTAGCGGTTGACCATCCGCTCCACGCGGGTCATGACTCCCTGATGGAAGTAGACCGGAACCGGGTGCCAACCGGCAATTTCCCTGGCAAAGGGGACATACTCGCCGATGTGGCTGTCGACGGAGCACGGCAGGAGTCCGTAGTCGCGGAACATGTGGGCCACCAGCGGTGAGTACATCTGCTCGACCACCATCTGCACCCAGGGAACCTTCACGAGCTGCCGCGCCGTGGCCGTCACGGGTGGCGGGAAGTCGAAGAACCGCTTCTGCCACAGCCGGCGCAGGCGCGGATACAGATCCTCCCCCGTATCGGACCGCCTGATCTCGGTGAAGAAGGTGAAGTGGTTGATGCCCGAGGCTTTGGCCGCGATCTTGGCCCTCGGGATCCGCAGGAGCCGGGCGATGCGCCCCACCCCGCCCGCAAACTCGTGGCACATGCTGATGTTCTTGATGGCGGTCCCGCTGTTGACGGCCAGGGCCACACGGCTCAGCGGGTTGGTCAGATTGATCAGGAACGCGTCCGGGCAGTACCGCTCCATGTCGCCACAGATGCCCAGCATGGTCTTGATGGAGCGCAGCGAATGGAAGACGGCTCCGGGTCCGCCGTTCTCGCCGGTGATCTGCGTGGCGCCGTGACGAACCGGGATCTCGTAGTCCTCGATCCAGTGCTGCCAGCGTCCCACTTCGGCGCTGGTCAGGCAGAAGTCGGCACCGGAGAGTGCCTCAGCCGGGTCGAGTGAGGCCTCGATGGTGATGGGGGACCCGTTCCGCTCATTGACCCGGACGGCAAAGCGGCGAGCCACCTCGAGTCGCTCCGGGCTGATGTCGTGGAGCATCATCGTCGCTCCCCGGATCCGCCGGGTATTGATGGCATCGAGGACCATCACCGGCCCGAAGGACATCCCTCCGGCGCCGATGAGGCAGATCTTCGGTCCCTCTCGTTGTGCCATGTCCTCCCCGATCCCTGGGCTACCTGATCGTACCGGGAGGGGAACGCTCCGTGCAGCCCGAGTCGAGCGGGTGGAGCGGGAGGGTTCCCCGCACCGGCCGAGGGGATCAGCCGGTGCGGCGCGGGCCGGGATCTGATGGTGGGGGATCGGTCCCGGGGGAACCGTTGTCGGTGACGTGCTCGGTCCATTCGGTCCCTGACCAGTACCGCTGTTCATGCTTGAAGAAGGGGTCGGCGAACCACCCGGGCGCGGTGCCTGTGGTCGTCGGGTCGGAGCCCTGGGGTCCGCTCGGGGGTCCCGCGGCCGAGCCGGGGCGGCTCCCCCTGGTGAACGAACTACCGGGGCCCCAGGCTCCGCTTCGTCCTCCGCGCCGGCGCTGGGACGCCATCATCCGCAGCACGAACGTCCCGGCGATCACCACCAGGAAGATCCACGAGCCGTGGCCGTAATAGAGCATTGCTGGAAGTGTACGGCCGACCGCCGCCGGGCAGACATCGGCCCGTTCCGCTCAGGGCGGCCCGGCCAGGCGAGCCTGGTCCAGTCGGTGAAGCGCCTCCCCGAGGTCGGTTCCCGGCGGCGACCTGAGCCCGACCCGCAGCCCCTCGGCGAACCGCGGTGCCCCACCGTGGGACGGATGACGGATATAGGGAGCCCCGGTGGCCACCTGGGCGAACCGGCCGACGGCCAACACCACCCTCCCGCGGCAGACCAGATCGAGCACCTGCGAACACGCCGCCACCTCGGCCCGCAGGGGATCGCGGTTGCCGGGTGCGAAGAGCATCGATGCGTTCCAGAGCAGGACCGCTCGTTCGCAGCCCAGTTCCGACAGCACGCGATGCATGATGGTGGCCGTCGGCTCGGTCGGTCCCGATCCCGAGAGCTGCCGACACGAGGTGAACGGCACCCCGCTCCATCGGGCGCCGTCTTTTCCGGGGGCTTCCCCGACCAGGATCGCGGGAGCCGTCCAGTTGGCTACCAGATGGTCGCGAAGGGCAAGCCGGCGCACCGTGGCCAGACCGGGCTCGTCCCCCCACCCGATGCAGTCGTCTTCGTCGTAGATGTTCAGTGCGCCGGCGACTCGGATCCGCCCGAGGTGGTCGAGTACCTCGCCAACGGAGGTGCCGGTGAGGTCCGCCCCGGTCTCCTGGGCCGCCGACGCGTCAGCCACAACCGCCGACCTCGGGGTCACGCGGGGTCAGCCGTGACGGCGTCGATCCACTCGAGGTAACCACCGGCGGCCCGGTCGATGTCCACCGCGACAACCTCTGGGACCTCATAGGGATGGTCGGCGACAATCGACTCGATCACCTGTGCGGTGAGCTCGGATCGGGTCTTGAGGAGAACCAGCCATTCCGCCGCCTGTTCGAGCGAGCCATTCCACCAGTAGCGGCTGGACACCGGCCCCAACCGTTGGCCGCAGGCCACCAGCCGGCGGGTCAAGAGCAACTCGACGATGGCATCGGCCCGCTCCGGGTCATCGATCACAAATTGCACCTGAACGTGTCCCAACTCGCACCTCTCCACGGGACCCGCCGATCCGCCGGCCGAGGGTCCGGCCGACGCCGGACCGAGCCCCACGGAGCATCCCGGCACCCTTTTCACTACCCTAGGGCGCTCGGGAGGCCCGAGCCCCATGCGCCGGTCGAGCCAGCGGCGGCATCGGATTGTAGGTACCGTACCCACTCGAGATGGTTGTGTCCGACCAGACGGGCCGTCGATGTCCGGGAAACGCTGGTCGGGGAACGTTGGCCGACAAGGAGCGACAGAGATGGGCGCGAGCAGCTGGTGGAACCCGTTGGGACGGCTGACCAGAGCATCAGGCCCCCGCGCCCGCCGGGCTCGCCCGACCCCGGTCCCCGCCCTGGTGGTGGTGGCCGCGGTCCTGGTCGGTGCCGCGGCCTGTGGGTCGTCGTCACCCTCCTCATCACCCTCGACCTCCCCGGCCACGACGGGCGGGTCCTCCACCTCGTCACCCAGCCCGGTCAGCTCGGCCAGCACGTCGACCCGCGGGATCACCGCCGGCACCATCAACGTCGTCTTCCCGGTGGTGTCCCTCAATTCACTGGCCGGTCAGGAGGGATTCGCGTCGGACCCCGAATACGCCGAGCAGGACAAGGCCATCAACTTCTACGTCAAGCAGGTCAACGATTCCGGGGGTATCAGCGGCCGCAAGATCAACGCCATCATCACCAGCTTCGATCCGACCAACGAGACCCAGATGCGGGCGCTGTGCAAGAGCTGGACCGAGGGCTCGCCGGCCGCCTTCGCGGTGCTGGACGGGATCGGGGACTGGACGGGCGACGATCAGCTCTGCATCACCCAGGAAGGCCACACCCCCTTCATCGGGGCGTGGTCGACGGTGACCAACTGGACGAACGAGGGCTCGCCCTACCTGTGGTGGACGGGGCCCGACCAGGCCACCATCCTCCAAGCCGTGGTGAACTGGGGCCTCAGCGCCCACCT
>JBEKIU010000075.1:0-18188 GCA_050011635.1 Acidimicrobiales bacterium | reverse complement strand
CCCCAGGTAGGGCAGGTACACCCCGAGGGTCGGCGCGTTCGAGTAATAGTCCTTCCAGGTGATCCCGTGCTTGTCGAACTGCTCGTAGATGACACCGTTGGGTGGCAGGGTGAGGGGGAAGGCGTCGGTGATGAGCCCGAGCGAGGTGCCGGAGATCAGGTACCGGCGGTTGGGATCGGTCTGGGCCATGGCGGAGCAGAAGTAGCGGTCGGCGATGGGGAAGACACTGGCCATCCCGCAGGTGAACGGGAGATCGTCCTTGGTGAAGTAGCCCATGGCCTCGGGGGTCGAACTGGTGACGAACCCCTGGCACGTCCCGCCGTCGAACGCTTCGTGGGCCGCCGTCCAGTCGTTTCGGACTCCGGTGGTCTGGCATTCGGTGGGCATGTGGAAGGCGTGGATGTCGTTCCCTTTGCCGTCAGGGTTCTTCGCCGTCGGTGCGCCGTCCGGTCCGAGGGTGAACCCATCGCCCCTTCCGATGAGGCCCAGGAGGTTGTCGAAGGAGTGGTTCTCCATCATGACCACCACGATGTGCTCGATCTCCGGAACCTGATCCGTACCTGCGGGCAGATCGGGCCTCGGGAGCGAGCCCGGCTGTCTGATGACGGTGGCCTTCGGCGCCGTCGACGAAGTGGTGGTCGGCGTGGACGATCGGCTTCCACAGGCGGCGAGCACCACCGAAGCGCCGGCCAGGCCTCCCCCCAGGAACTGCCGTCGGTTCAGATTCACCAGGTCCCCCCGTCTTCCGGCGTCCCGCTACTCACGCCCGGGTCGAGCAGTCTCGGTGCAGACATTACGTGGTACTCCGCGCCGGGTCGAGCCCTACGCCGGCGCTGCGAAGACCACAGGCGCGGAGAGGGCTCGACCAGACCGTCCGCGGCCGCCGGGACCCGAGGGCGGCCGGCGTTGCCGCGCTCGGGATGCTCCGGCGACCCTGCCCCAGGGGAGTACGACCGCACACCCCGTATCGTTCAGATGGTGGCCCGGTCCATGTCAAGGGCCCGAGGGAAGCCGCTGGCTACTCGGTCGTCCGCCGCCGGAAGAAGTGGGAGGCCAAGGGGGCTGCCGCGGCCAGGATGACCACAGACCAGATCAAGGAGGCCTCGACCGGGTGCTGCATGGGCCAGGCTTGAATGGTGCCGGACGGATTCGGGTTGCCCCACAGGTTGCGGGCACCTGCCGTCACTGCGCTCACCGGATTCCAGTCGGCGACCGCTTGCAACCATCCAGGCATGTGCTGCGTGGGCACCAAGGCATTGGACACGAAGGCCAGTGGGAACAACACAATGAAACCGAACGAGGCGGCCGACTCCGGGCTCTTGCTGTTCAGGCCGACACATGCCGCGATCCACGACAACGAATAGGCGAAGAAGAGCACCAAGGCGAATCCCGCGATGACCGACATGAAATTGGCGTCGGCCCGCCAGCCGATGGCCAGCCCCGTCAGGGCCACGATGACGGCGCAGAGCACGGAGGTCATGAGGTCGGCGATTGATCGCCCCACCAGCACGGCCGCCCGCCACATCGGCAAGGTGCGAAACCGGTCGATCATGCCCTCGTGGAGGTCGGTGCTCAAACCCACTGCCGTGCCCATCGTCGACGTCACCAGGTTCAGGGCAAGGAGGCCGGCCAGGACGAAGTCCTTGTAACTCCCGCCTCCGGGGATGGGGATGCCGCCGCCGAAGATGAAGACGAAGAGCACCGTGAACAGGACGGGCTGGATCGTCACGTCGGACAGCTGCATGGGCTCGCGTGAAATATGGACCAGGTTCCGCCGGGTCATGGCCCACACGTCCTGCAACCGGCCCCAGACGACTCCTGCGGATCTGCCGCGGGAGGCCGCGCCGACCGGGGTCTGCGTGAGTGTCGTGGTCGTCATGCCGTCGCTCCTTCCAGCTTGGGCCGGTCCGCCTGCTTTTCGGTGATTCCATTCCCGGGCGTCTCGTCATCGTCCTCTTCGATGTGCCCTCCGGTGAGCGAGAAGAACACGTCGTCGAGTGAGGGCTGGCGTACCTCGATGTCGTCGACCAGTACTCCCGCCCCGTCGAGAGCGCGCACCACCGAGGTGGCCAACCCGGGCGAGCTGTCGACTGCGGCACTGAGACGCCGCCCGTCGTCGCTGAGGTGGATCCGACCGGCGACGAGAGGCGCGAGCGCCGAAGCGGCGCCATCATGAGCTGTGGTCAGTGTCACCTCCAGACGAGCGCTCCGGCTCGCTTCCTTCAGCTCCATGGGTGTTCCATCGGCAATGACCCGGCCATGGTCCACGACGACGATCCGGTTGGCCAAGGCATCGGCCTCATCGAGATACTGGGTCGTCAACAACACGGTGACGCCCTCGTTCAGCAGCTCGCGAATGGCCTCCCACACCCGCTGACGGCTCGTCGGGTCAAGACCCGTCGTGGGCTCGTCGAGGAACAACACCGGAGGCCGGGTCATCAGGCTGGCCGCTAGGTCCAAACGCCGGCGCATGCCACCCGAATAGCCCTTCAGCACCCGATCGGCGGCGTCAGTCAGGTCGAACTGCGCCAGCAACTCCGTGGCTCGGGCCCGGGACGAAGCGCGCCCCATGTCGCTCAGCTCACCCACCAGGACCAGGTTCTGGCGCCCCGTCAGGAGTCCGTCCAGGGTCGCGTCCTGGGCAGCCACCCCGATGTGGCGCCGCACTTCTCCAGGATGCGCAACGACATCGATCCCGGCCACCGTGCCGCGGCCCGAGTCCGGACGGGCCAGGGTGGTAAGAATCCGCACCGCAGTTGTCTTGCCGGCCCCGTTGGGCCCGAGCAGCCCCAGGATCGAGCCTGTCGGCACGGAGAAATCCACACCGGCCAGCGCCCGGGTCTGGCCGTAGCACTTGGTGAGGCCCTCGGCCTGGATCATCAACTCGGGAGTAGCCATCCGTCGGTTCCTTACCTGCCGGTTAGTATGCTTGTGCCTCACCCGGTATGGTAAGGGGACAACTTACCTGTCGTCAAGTAAAGTCCGGCCCAATCTGGAGGATGTGAACCGTGACGCAAGCCGCAGCCCACGCCGCATCAGTCGTGTCGGTCAAAGAGGCGGAAGAAGCTGGCGGCGAGAAGGACGGGCCACCAGGGGCGGCCTCAACCAGGGAGCGAATCCTTGATGTGGCCCTCGACCTGTTCACCGAGAAGGGGTTCGACGGGACCTCTCTACGGGAGATAGCCGAACGACTAGGTGTCACCAAGGCGGCGCTCTACTACCACTTCGCTTCCAAGGACGACATCTTGATGGCGCTGCACCTGCGTCTCCACGATTTCGGCAAGGAAGCCCTGAGCTTGATGACCGAGGAGCCGGTGACGCTCGAGTTGTGGGGCCAGTTGCTCGACCAGATCGTGGGTCAGATGCTGGCTCAGCGCAAGATCTTCCTCATGCACGAGCGGAACCAGGCCGCCCTCGAGAAGCTGCACCGAGAGGAGCATGATGCCGAGCACGACGACATCCAGGAGAAGTTCCGTCGAGTCCTCGCCGACCCCCGGTTGCCACTCCGCGACAGGGTTCGGATGGCTTGCTCCTTTGGTGCCGTCTTCGCCGGGCTCTTCATGTCCGGTGATGCCTTCGCCCAGACGTCCAATCAGGAATTGGGTGACCTTCTCGTCGGTGCCGTGCACGACATCCTCTCCGGGTGACCTCAGCGGCCGCACCCTCGACAGATCCTCGAAATCGGCTCATGATGTTGCAGTGACTCGGGCGCGTGATCCGATCGGAAGAATCTGGAGTGAACAGTGGTGACCGCTGCGCGTCAGCCGAGGCGGAGCAAAGAGGAGTTGCGCAGAACACTCCTCGAAGAAGGGCGGCAGATTCTGGTCGAGGAAGGCCTGGATTCCGGATCGAGCAATCTCACGTTCAAGAGGGTCTTCGAACGGGTGGAGATGAAGACCGGTGTGCGCATCACCAATGCATCGGTGATTCGGCGGGTATGGGACAACCAGTCCGAGTTCCAGGCCGATGTGCTGGTTGCCATTGCTCAGGACGAGGCCCGGCAGGAGGTCGGGGGAGCGGTCGATGCAATCGCCGCCGAACTGAATCACCTCGACCTGTCGACGCCGGAGACGCGCGGCAAGGCGCTTCGTGAGGTGTGTCGGATCGGTGGCAACGCCAGTAGCGCTGCGATCGCCAAGTCGACCAACTGGCCGCTCTGGATCACCGTCATCGCCATGGCGACCGCCACCACGACACCGGAGCAGCAACGTCGAATCAAGTCGGCACTCATGGACGGATACCAATCAGTCGCCGAATTCTGGAACAAGAACTATGCGTCACTCATGGAGATATTGGGGCTGCGCATCCGTTCGCCTTGGACCATGTCTCAGTTCACGATGGCGGTCACCGCCTACTCCGAGGGTTGCTCATTGCGTCAGCGCACGACAGACGACCTTGAAGTCATAGCTCGCCCGACCGGACGTCAAGGAAAGGACCAGGAGTGGACGCTCTTCGCCGTCGGACTGGAAGCGCTCGTTCATCAATTCTTCGAGCCGGATCCGGATTTCAGACCGCCGACAGGCTTGACGGTTGACATTTGAATCACCTGCTGACATCGACAGGTCAGACTTGGGTCGTGGCGGAAGACGCCGGATGTGCGCTGTCAACGGATCTGATCAACGGTGTGATCCATTGAGTGCCGAAGTGACTGTTCGGGAACGGCAGAGCGGCTCGGGATCAATCTGTCGGAGAATTCTTACCACCCTTCCCTCGTGGTTCGGGATGCCGGAGTCCGTCGATCTCAGGTTTCCACCTGAGCAAGCCGGTCAGCGAGAAATGCTCGCTCAACCGAATTCTCGCTGAGAAGGAGGGCTTCTTCATAGGCGAGCCGTGCCTCGTCGTTGCGATTCAAACGGCGAAGGAAGTCGGCCCGGGCGGATGCGAGGTAGCTGTAGGTGGCCAGGAGGGGCTCAGCGGCGAGCACATCGAGCGCGGCGAGTCCAGCAGCGGGGCCCTCGGCCAGGCCAACAGCAACAGCCCGGTTGAGAGCAACGACCGGCGACGGCCACATCTCCACAAGGAGGTCGTAGAGCCGAACGATCTCACTCCAATCGGTGGCGTCCCACGACGGGGCTCCGTCATGCACCGCGGCGATGGCGGCCATAAGCGCAAAACGTCCCGGTGGCCGACGACGGAGCGCCTCGCGCACGAGGGTGATGCCCTCTTCGATGGCGGCACGATCCCATTGGGTCCGGTCCTGGTCAGCGAGGAGTACGAGTTGGCCGTCATCGCCGAGCCTGGTTGTCCGGCGAGCGTCGGTGAGAAGGATGAGGGCCAGCAGGCCGGCAACGTCTGCGTCATTGGGAAGCAGTGTCCGCAAGACACGAGTCAGATCGAGCGACCGTTCCACCAAGTCCTGACGGCCGAGGTCGGCGCCGACGGGAGCGGTGTGGCCGGTCGTGTAGAGCAGATGGAGGACGGTCAGGACGGCGTCAATGCGGGCAGGCAGCTCCTCGACCGGCGGCACCCGGTAGGGGATACGGGCAATGGCAATCTTCTTCTTCGCCCGAGTGATGCGGGCAGCCATCGTCGTCTCGCTGACCAGGAACGCCCGACCCACCTCGGCAGTGGTGAGCCCGCAGACCAAGCGAAGGGTCAGCGCGACCTGGGCGTCAATGGCAATGGATGGGTGACAGCACGTAAAGATCAATCGCAGTCGGTCGTCGATGATCTCGTCGCCGTCCAGCTCTCCGGGCCCCGGTGTCGCCACCCGTTCGACGAGTAAGGGAAGTGCCCGGTCACGTGTGGAATCTCGCCGCCCTGCGTCGATTGCGCGGCGTCGGGCGACCGTGGTCAGCCACGCACCGGGCCTGGTCGGGATCCCACTGGTGGACCAGGTGGCCAGCGCTCGGGCATAGGCATCCTGGACGCACTCTTCCGCCAGGTCGATGTCGCCGGTGACACGCACCGTCGCGGCAAGGACGAAGGCCCACTCGCGACGGTGCGCGTCGGCGACCGCAGCTTCGACGGATGCATTCATGAAACTGCGGGCATCACTCAGCCAAAGGTCCTGATGGGTCGGACCTCGACCCCGCCAAATGGCATGGGGACCTGCTTGGCCAAATCGAGAGCCTCGTCCAAGTCGGCGGCTTCTACGAGGTAGTAGCCCCCGAGCGCTTCTTTGGTTTCTGCGAACGCTCCATCGGTCACCACGAAGCCTCCGGAGGAGTCCTGGCGCACCGATGTGGCCGTAGCCGTGGACTGCAGGGCGTTCCCGCCCCGCAGGGCGGAGGCGTTTCGCTCACCGAACACCTGATGACCTTTCATCATCTGATCGAAGTCCCCCGGTTCGGGATTGTCCAAGGCATCCTCTTCTCCGTAGATGAGGATCAGGTATTCAGCCATGATGTTCTCCTGTCTTGTTCGACCCCATCGTTGGGGCCTCCTACTGACTACGACGGTCGAGGGATGCCCCGATCGACAACTCCGTACCGATTCTTTTCCAGCCACGCCCGGAGGAGGAGGGGGTCATCGCCGGGCCCACGGCGTGGTCTGGGAGGACGCACCCCTCCGGTGGCGAGAGTAGGGCACGAGGATTGGGCCACCGAGGCCCCTCTGGGAGACCGGTTGACGGTCGCAGGGCGCTGATCAGGCGGCGGAGCTTGTCGACGATCTTCACGGGCCGGGCTCAGCTGTCGATGGCGTAGGTGATCACGACGGAACTCGACGCAGTGACTTCACCCGCTTCGACCGGGAGAGATGCGGCGATGTGCCCCGACACAGCGGCAGCCACAGCTTGTGTCCGGTGGGGACGTCCGTTGCGCCCGCCTTCGTCCTGGATCGAGAGGATCTCGCCGAGAGCTACTCCCGCGGTCTCCGTCAGTTGGCTCGCTTTCGACTGAGCATCGAGCACGGCGAGTCGCCGAGCCTCCTTCTCGAGTGGCGCAGCATCACTGACAACGAGGTGCAAGTGTCGGATTTGAAGGGCATCCCCAGCCTCAGAGGAGAGTGTGGCCACCACGCGACCAACATCGTCGAGGGATCGAATGATGATTTCGAGCTGGTAACTCCCGATTCGACCGGTGACCCGCTGGGAAGCCTTGTCGAAAAAGTCCTGGACCGAAAGATTCGTCGTGCGAACGTCTCTTGACTCGATGCCGACTCGTCCAAGAGCAGACAGAACCCGATTGGCAGCCTCGGCACAGTGGTCAAGGGCTTCGGAAGGAGTAGTCGCCGTTGCATTCAGGTTCACGTGGAGAACGCATTCGTCAGGGATACCGGTGGCGGTTCCCATTCCGAGGACGGCGATGCAGGGTTGCTCTGGCACAACCTCACGCTATCCCTCCTGCGCTTCCGCACGCCCGACGGCCGCCTGTCCGTTTCATTTCACGAGGAGAGTCACTCGCACCGGGTCGGCTGATGAGAGGCCGGACCGCGGGCCTCCTCGAACCGCCGCATAGACCGTTGTGGAGTATCTCCCCGCGGGAAGAGGTGGTATGACGTCGTCCTTCGTTCCCGCACAGCGTGGCATGTTGGTGCTACTACCCTGCTGGCTGCAGCCTTGGTAGGACGTCGAGACCGAGATCGGAAAGCGATTGGGGCCCGGTGGAAGTCGAAGTGGGTGGACTGGCTGATCGCCTTCGCTCCGCTCGGCGCTTGCGGCGGATCCTCGAGTTCAGTTGTGCGGGCGAGTGAACCGCAGCATTACCTTCTCCCGGGCGTAGTAGTCCAACCACGCGAGGAGATCCCTGCGAGGGTTGTGCCCGTGTCGATGCGCCGACACCGGGACGAAACCGAGCTTCAGGTTGGCCACCGATACGGAGAAGCCTGTGTCTTCGAAGACGCCGGTCACTTCGTCGAGGTCGTAGAGCCGCGGAAGGCCCAGATCGACTGCACGTTCCGCGTGCCAGGCGGACATCAGCGGACTCCCGGCGTGAACGCCCATGACTGCGAAGTACGACCCGGTCGGTTTCAAGGCGTCGAAGAGACCAGCTGCATGGGTGGGGAGGTCCTCGAGCAGGTAGAGGACCTCATGGCTGAAGGCCACATCGAACTCGCCCCACCCCCTGGGCACTGTGTCGGTGACCGCGAACGTGAGCGGTCGGTCTCCGGCGAGTCGGCGGGCATCTGTGATGGCGCCCGAGGCTGGGTCGTATCCATAGCCCTCGGCGATGCCTGCTGCGTCTATGAGCAGGCGCAGGAAGCCCCCTCGGTTGCAGCCGGCGTCGAGCACTCGCCGCCCGGCCAGATCGGTGTCGATGGTGTCGAGCATCGCCTTCCAGAGGAAGCCGTGCTCGTCTTGCATGGCCTCGTCCTCAGCGGCGCCACGCCAGTAGGAGGTCGTCATGGACGCACCTTACGTCGTCCGTGGCTCGCCGAACGCTGCGGACAGAGGGGGCGGTGGTCGAGATCGTTGGAGCAGCAGGCGTCCGATCGCTGCGCCCGTGTAACCGGGTACGTGTGGGGCGTCCCTTCCTCGCTGGGTAGATGAGACCACGCCGTGAATGGCGCCCGCTTGGCGAAGTACCCCCAGCGATGTCCATCCGGCCATTCAGCCCGACCGGACCGGAGGCGGGGCTGCCGGTCAGGAGTCAGGTGCCCACCCGGGTCAGTCAGGGTCTGAGGCGTGACGCCACTCATGAGGGGGAGCGATGAGTGGCGCCAGTCGTTGGGAGCGGGCTGTCGGTACTCGCCCGCTCCCTTGACTGGCAACGGCTGACTATAAGCACCGCTCGGGCGGATCCATCCGCGCCGACGGGGATTGCCATGAAAGGTTCATCGGTCTGTAAGCGATTTGTCATGTTCGTACATGGGCGGTCCCATGAACGACTGGGCCGATGTTCCTGGTCACCGGTTTGCGGCGCGCCATCGGGTGTCCGAGTCATGGCCAACTCGAGGCCAGTCAGCATCCACCTAGTGGCCATGACCGCTCGGATAGTGTCGCCTGGTCGGATCGCGAGCAATGCAAAGGCGGTGCACAGTGATTGGTGTGCTCGGTGCGGTCACAACAACAATTTCGGGATTGGTGACGAACGGCTCCGTTCCGGGATTCTCGACAGGTTCCTCGACGCAAATCCTTGGTAACGGCGGTTCAGGGCTCACGAGCTCAACCCTGGGCCTGTCCTCGCTGGCCGGGGCCCTGATCGAGATCGTGGCGGTCGTGGCCATGACTGCATTGGTGGGCATCCTCATCATCGCCGTCGTCGCCAATCGAGCCGACCCCGATCCGACCGGGCGCCGACCTCAATCCGTTTACTTCTTCGTGGTCTCATTCGTCACGATCACGACGGCGATCGCCGGTTCCGCGCTCATCGTGGCAGCACTCCTATGGCTCACGGCCCGCCATTCGCCATCGGCAAACCACGGAATCGATCGACTGCTGCTGGTCAGCGCTCTCATTACTCTTGTGAGCCTTCTGCTGCTCACCCTTCACCTCCGGCGCGGACTCATACTCGCCCGAGCGGACAACTCATCATTGAGCCCGTCCCGCCGGGTTGGGCAGAGCTATGTGTCCGTCGTTGCGTTCGTCTCGATCCTCGTGCTACTTGTTGCCTCCATCGTCTCGATCTACCTGGTCTTCGCAATCGCGGCGCCGGCTACGTTCGGCTCGTTCGGCGGTCGGGGATCGGCTGGTCGCGTCCTGGTCGAATCGGTGTACCTGGCTGCTGTTGCGGTCTTCATGATCTGGCGGCACAGCTCACTGGTCACCCCGGGCCTCGGGATCTTCAGCAACAAGCTCAACGACCTCGGCTCAGTCGGAGCCGCACGGATCGGAGAGCCTCCGGCTCCCCAGCCTCCTGGCTGACGATTGTCGGCGGGGAGCGCATGGAGTTGGCAGCCAAGCTGGATTTCTCGTGCACCGACGAACGTCCACTTCGAGTGAGGTTCTATCCTCCTGTCAGCTCGACGCTGACTGTTGGCTTGGACATCGGGGTAATCGCACCGTGGCAAGCACCGACGATTGGCCTGCTGGAATTGCACAACGGTGTTGTCGGATTCAGATCGGCCTTGGTGGGTGCGGCAATGCGAGGGGAAGAGTCAATGCCTGAGTAGGTCACTCGCCCTTCCGCATGTGGGCTCGGCTCTTCCGTGAGTGAGCGTGTAGTCCTTCCGCTCGAAAGACTTCGGATACGACAAATCCATTCTGCACCGTGATGTAGCCGGTGACATTCAGACGTCCAGCAGGTGGTAGCGAGGAGCTGGTCTCCAAACCGTTGGGCACTGTCTCAACTGCGGTGAAGATGAGCGTCTGTAAGGCCAGTGGAAGCTTCGACGTGATCTCGCCAACCCGTGAAAATGTTCCCGTTCAACTTGGCTGCGCGAAATTGAGTGAGCGGTTCCAGGTATTCCAAGGCCAGGTCTCGCCGGCCCGGAAAAAGCCCGGTGGCATAGCCCTTGGACTTTGGTTCCGTCACCCAGATCCCGGCCAGAATTGCGTAGCCGTTCGAACCGATCGTGACGATGGAGATTCCTGGGTTTGACGGGGTTGTGCCCGGCACCATCACTACGCGGGTGCGATTCTGGGCCTGATAGTAGAGAAGCGGTCCCAGCGAATGGATGGTGAAGCTCTTCGAAGCCAGCGTGCGTTGGACAGCCTCATGAAAGAGCTGTGACTGTGCCGAGGCCGATGGCGTTCGCGGAGCGGGGGTCACACCCACCGCCGCTGATCAGAAGGGCAAAAGACGGTTGATGAGCGCCGCGCCGCCGTGCAGCCGCGATGACCGTCACGTCCAACCCGGTCGCTGCACCTCCTCCTTGCTGGTCACCTTGACGTACCGAGTCCGGTCTGCCGTTCCGAGCGGGGGGCGGGGACTCGAAGTCGGCTCCACCGAGGAAGACGACATTCACGGAAACATCGTAGGCGGCTATTTCAATGATCCACCCGAGTTCTGGTAGCCCGTAATACGGCTCAACTAGCTGCCGGTAGCCACTATCACCAATGATGTTGCGTAGCCGATTTCCAAATCTGGGCCATGCGATTCTGCGTTGTTCTGTTCAATCTATGCTTGGGCCCGTTCCGTCGCCCGACCGTGTTATCGGACCTTCAGGGCCCACCAGGTCGACCCGATAATCGGGGTGATCAGACAACCATTGCGAGGCGCGGCGCATGCTGTCCTCGTTGTTCTTGTTGATGAACCGGTAGATCGGTCCCTCGAGCCACCGCCACGGCCAGGATGTGAGGTTGTAGGTCTCGTCGAACTCGAAGCGGGTCCGGTTGATGCCGAGAGGCTCGAGCCGGACGTGGCCGATCTGGTCGTTGCCCGGGCGGGCAGAGATCATCGTGTACGTGTAGCCGCGCTCGGGTTCCACATCGGTGACCAACTCGAGGGCCGAGCCTTCCCGACCGAAGGGCATCTTGAAGATCACGCGCCGGAGTCGGCCGTTGTGATGCTCGTCGCCAGGATAGAGCACCTCGACCCGTCGCACCATGGGTGCGTAATCGGTCCAGCGGTCATAGTCCTGGAACAAGGCCCATATCCTCGCCGCGGCATGAGGCATCTCGAAGGAGTAACGGTGTTCGCGCATGGCTCGCATTTTTGTCGACGCCCGCCCGCCATGCACGCAGCGCGACCCCGGATGGGTGCGGTCCTCCGAAATCCGGTCTGACTCGGATTGGCCCACCTCGCGACCCCGCCGATTCGGATTCGATGGTCCATTGACATTTCGGGCTGAGCGGCTAGTCGCCGACCCTCCGCCGAGTGCAGTTCGTCGACGATGTGGTCGTAGTTCAGGTCACCTGAGGGGACGGAAATGACGACAGTGCCGTCGATCCTACCGCCTCCAATGCTGGTGGTGCTGCTCCGACCGCAGGCTGAGGGTCGCGCTATCTTCGTTCGAGTCCGAGCGTTGCCTGCCGGGGCGAACGTTCACACTCTCGCACATGTGGGATACGACCCTACGGTCTGGCGAGAACCTCAACACCAACACTCAGGCTAAGGGCCGAGCACGACCCGGTGCCACGGTGCGCGCGAGGATGCCGAGGGTGGCACGCAGCGCGCCTTCTGGAATCACCGGGAAGATGGCCGCGTCCTTCCAGGTCTGGTCGACAGATGACCAGTCGTAATACGAGGTGACAAGCGTGCCCTCGTCGATCGACTCCAGCTTGTAGCCATAGACATGGCCAAGGTTGAGCTGCCCTTCGATCTTCCACGCGATCTCGCGGTCCGGCTCCAGAGTCACGATCCTCACCGTGACGTCGTAGAGGCCTAGCGGATGATCATGGAGCGCCTCACGGTCCATGTGCACCACGAAGGAGTCACCGACAGATCTGACCGGATCACCCGAGGCATCCATCAGCATGCCCGAACTGTCGATTGCGACATGCCCATGTGGATCAGTCAGCACCTCAAAAATCGCCGCAGGATCTGCCGCAATTGCTCGCTCGACCTCCAACCGTTCGGTCATGATTGCAAGCATTGCACGCTTCGGAACGCGTTGTAGGGGCCACGGAGTTCTCAACCCTCCGTTCGCGCGTCTCGGTTGCACTACCCCGACTTGCTTGGGTTTTGTCCAAATGAGGGTGACCTCGATCACCGACACAACCTCGGCATGTCACTTCGCCATGAAGAACGAGCACGGCGAGGCCCGAATCGGGCAGCTGCTCTCGGTAGCCATGTTGCCGGGAGAGTGACTCACTGCGGCACCTCGGGGCCGCCCTCCATGGGCGAAACGTCCCAATCGAGCAGGGCGGTGAGCTTCTTCGGGGCAATTACCCGGTAGCTCTCGGTCACGAGCTCTCGGATTTCCTCCCAGTCCGTGTCGTCGGTGAGCAGCACCCCGATGCGATCGCGGCCGGACGGCGGGGCGAAGAACGGGTGGCCGGTGGACAGCAATGCCTCCCGTTCGACGGGGTCCGCACGCAACCTGAGCAGCGGGACGGGCTTGCCGGTCGGTTCCAACACTGCCACGAGCAAACAGAACGACCTTCGGCGGATGTCGAATGAGTACGCCGTCGATCTCGTTCTGGTTCGTGAATAGTCAACGCGCACCGCCACCTCGGGCAGCGCTAGGGACAGCGTGCGGACCCGCTCGACAATGTCCTCCGGGATCTCTACGGGCGAGCTCATTCCTTTATCAGACTGAGCCTTCACGAACCATATGATGCCAGGCCAAAGGTGGCTCTGACACCGGCTCAGGGTCGCGATATCTGCGTTTGAGGCGCTGGGGCTGCTTGCCGTCGGATGACGAAGACAGCCGAAACGGGACGGCTGACCATGCCGCCTCAGCGCGTGCTGCGCTTCCGATCCGGCCTCGTGACGGTCATGTCCCGTACGTCGCGGTCAAGTTCACCACGTAAGAGGTCGCCGGCTTGACGACGATCTTGGTCGAGGGACCGGCAATCGGTTCTCCCTCGGAGACGCCGCCGCCCAGGGGCATCTCGTACAAGTAGAGCTCCGCGATCCACCACGTCCCCGCTGGGAGCGTGAGTTCGTAATCGCCAGCCGGTCCTATCTGCTCGGTGTTTATCTGACAGACGGCGCCAGGCGTCGTCGAGGCCGGCGAGGGGCACGCCTCGACGCCGTAGAGACCAGGCCCCTCCGTTGGAGCGTCCAGCAAGCGGGTCGTGCCCGACACTGCGCCGTCGGTGGGTGCGCTGTAGGCCAGAGTCAGGTCGGACTTCGACGTCGACCTTGCGGTAATGGTCACCGGGGTGCCCTTGGCGCTGATCGTCGGGCCGAATACGGTCGCATAACCCGGGTACAGGAGCCATTTCCCTGCCGGGAGTGGCATCGAGTAGGTCTCCTCCTGGCTCGACGACGAGCCCGATGCCCGGCGCGGCTCAACCTTCATGTTCAGGTTGGCGCCGAGTTTGCCGGCAAAGGGGCTGGAACCCACGCCGGACGTCTCGCTGGCACACTCCGGATCAAGCGGATTGCCGTCGTAGGGGGAGCCAACCGGGCAGGCCAGCACCGAGTAGCTGAGAATGCCCACCTTGCCCGGTACTCCGGTGACCGTGACCAGGCCATCTGCAGTACCGGGCGTCTCGTAGGTCACGGAAAGCGGAACGTTGACGGTCTTTCCGGCCGCCACCGCCACCGTCTTCGCCGGTCCCACCTGGAGTCCGCCGTAGGGCTGCAGGAGGTAGAACATTTCGAGCGTCCAGGTTCCAGCGGCGAGGGGCAGCTCATAGGACGACTCGACCGGGATCTCCTGGAGGGTCGGGCAGGTGAGGGAGATGGTTGCGCCCTTGCAGGCCAACACGCCGACCTCACCAGCGAATCCTGGCGGAGCAGATCCCACCGAGGCCGTCCCGGAGACGAGCCCTGATGACGGCGGCAAATAGGGAGTCGTCAGGTTCACCGTTTGTGTGGCGCCCGAGACAACGGTCGCGGCTGTTCCCTTTGTGGCGAACGTCACCCCGAACTTCGTCACATAACTCGGGTAAAGGATCCATGTGCCGGGTGACAAGGTTGTAATGGAGTACGTACCCGAACTACCGCTTTCGGCGCACACAAGTTCCGCGAGAACCGCGTTTGGATTGGGGGCGTACGACGGGCAGGCCACCGCCTCCTTCGCCGATACGGTGATGCCGGAAGGAACCTTGGTCACCGAGACCGTGCCCTTCACTGATCCGGGCTTCTTGTAGGCCACGGTGAAGTTGACGGTCGTCGTCGCGTCGGTTCGTACGGTGACCGTTGCCGCAGATCCGAGGAACGCGCCGCCGAACAGGTCGAGAACGTAGAAGCCTTGGAGATGCCAGGTCCCGTCCGGCAGGGTCAACGTGTACGAGGTGCCGTTGGCCACCGAAAGCTGGGGCGCCGAGCAGGTGGCGAACGCGCCGCTCTTGCACCCGCCGACGGCGGTAAGGAAGGGTGAGAAGGTGCTCGGGGCGCCGGTAACGTTCACCGTTCCGGTCACCGTACCGCTCAAAGGTGTCGCGGCCCGGCTCGCCCGCGCGAGTCCGCCGGCCGCTGCGGTACTGGCCGGCACGAGGAATGTCGCCAACATGATCACTGTGCCAAAAGCGCCCAGCAGAACAGCGGCCGGATGCCTGCGGCGCAGCGTTGATCGGTGCTCATCGCGAGCTCCGTTGGATTCGTGACGCACCGGGTGCCCCCCTCGATCGCCTAGTGGACAGCCTTTCGACTCTAACAGCGGCCCCGTCCTTGTGCTCTTCCGATGTCATGCGACAGTTGCGGGGACACCTTCGAGATCTGTCCAGTCCTCGAGCTCCACTCGACCTGCGACCTGATCGCCGGCATCATCTACCGATGCGCGCTCCGAACATCCCCGCCCACAGAGCGTGAGAGCGCGATCACTCACGCAACTTGATTTGAGCCAGTGACCGCCAAGTGAAGTCGTCGTCGGTGATGAACTGAGCGAAGGGCACCCGGCCACCACTCATCGGGGCGACGATCATGAACGGCTTCATCGGCGTCCGAGATAGCGCATTCTCCACACCTTCGCTGCCCGTCGCACCCGGCGGAATCAACCGGTGGCGGATCGGGTGGCGCAGCCGGTAGAAGCTCATCGAGCAGCCTCAGATGTCACCGGCTTGGAGGGTCAGAGGCTCGAATCCGAGGTCAGCAGCGATCGACAAGAGAAGTGAGCCGAAGTAGTTGGTTGGAGAAAGACGATCCGCTACATCGACTCACGCTGCCACCAGCGACGGCGCGGTTCCTTTTCGACCTGCTCATCAGCAATCCAGAAGGCAGCGGCGGCATCAGGGTCAGGACCGGGATCAGGTGCCCGGAGCTGCGTCACCTGTGCCATTGGTAGCTCTGCGGGCGCCTGAGCCGGTGCCTTTGCCGACTCTGGGCTAACCACCGGGAACTGGCGGGGTGTCAACATGCGTTGGGCGAGGTCGAGGGCGGCGCGAACATCTGCCAGAGCGGCGGCACGTTCGGCGGCGATGGCCTCGGCAACCTCGGCACGCTTGACGGCCTCGGCCAGGGCCAGGCGAAGGGATTTCTCAGAATCGGAACCGGTGGCCGGTTGATCGGTTGGGGGTCCGTCGTGTTCGGTCGGTTGCAGACTCAGACCCGCGGCCAGCAGGTCGGACATCGGGATCAACCATGGCCCGCTGTCCGGCCCGTCTTTTCCGGTTTTCCGATGGGCGTTCGGGAAGTCGCCCGCGTCGACTCTGCGTCGGATAGTCCGGCGGTCGACACAGGTCGCCTGCGCTGCTTGGGTCACGGTCAGTTCGACTCGGTCTTCGGTCATCAGAGCGGACCGGGGTGACACAGTCGCCATGCACGCGGCCGTTCCCGTCGCACCTGGCGTGGATTCCACCGGTGACGGATCGGATGACGAAGTCGGTACAGCCCCACCGGATCAGTGTCCATAAAACGTCTGTTTGCTGTCCAGTTGAGTTACGCAGCGTAGGACAGAAAGGGCGGGCAACCGGTTCGAGTTGCGGTTATTTGCCCAGCTCTCAGGCCCATTTGCAATGGGCAGCACTTATGACAAGGCGGTCACGCACAGTGGCGGCCCCGGCAGAGGTTCGAGGGAAGGGCCGGGCGGTTACTCCCTGACGATTGCTCAGCCATCGCGACTGAACCATCCGACGAAGGCACTCGGATCGAGTGATGAGCCATCAGGTGACGCTTTTCTCACCCTCCAGCTGACGGTCGAACACGTATCGATGCACCGGATGACCGACCAGAGTCTCACGCTGGTGATCAGTATCGACGGCTTTCATCCCAGCACTTTCTGAGAAGTCTGCGTGTGACAGGAGCCCAGCTATCCGATGCGTTGGATTGCGACCTGATTTCGCTCCGACTGCGACCACTGGTCAAACCAGAGAGGATCGATCATCTTGACTTCACTCATGAGTTTGAGGGCTGCCGATTCCCAATCCCGCAGGGCCTTTCCCGAAGGAAGGCGGTGTTGAGCTACTCGATGGACAGCTTCGAGCATCGTCTTGGAATAACTGACACCGAGCCAGGAGAACTCTTCCAGAATCGCCGCATTGGCCGGTGCCGAGGTTTCGCAGATCGTCGCCATGGCCTTCGGTACTTCCGAAAGGGAAGCGACATAGGCGGCTCGCTGTGCGGTTCTCTTCATGGACGGCTTGATCGTCTTTCCGCACCCACATGGGCAGTTTGTCGGCATGGTTTTTCTTCGGCAGATCTTGCTTTTGGGTTTAGTGGCCACGGAGCTGAATGGCCACCGAGTGCAAGGGCAAGAATCGCTCAATGGAACCCACCCAAAATTGGTCAGTAGCCAACAGAGATGCACGCCACCTCCTGGCCGCTGCGGAAACCCACCGGAAACTGCCCATTCCGCAATGCCCAGAGTCCTGGTGGCCGACTCGCTGATCAGCACCCGAAGCAGAAACCAGAACAACCCGGACAGAGCAGGAAGCTCATGAACAGTTCGTTGAGGACCGACATCGATTCGGCTATCGTCGCTCTAGGAACTTGGGAACCGAGGACACGTTGGCTGATCAAGACCAAGAGGCCATAACTGGCAAGAATGTGGTCGTTGTCATTTCCTATCGGGACACGTTGATCTATGCGACAGATGCTGACGTTGGCAGGCGTCCTGAGCGCGTGATCGCTCCCGACCCTCACGGACGGTTCCACAAGGTTCACCATAAGGCCGGGAATCCGTCGGGGACCTACGAAGATGACGATCCTGCTTACTGGGCCGAGATCACCGCAGAACTCAGGCCAGCGGGGGCTATTCTCGTCTTCGGTGATGGCAAAGGCAAAGCCAACGCCTCTCACCAATGGGTCACGTACGTCGAGAAGCACCATCGGGATGTTGCTGCGAAGTTGGTAGCTGACGTTCGTATCGACGTCGACCATCTGGATGAGAAACAGGTACTTCGGCTCGCGCAGACCTACTTCGGCGAAGCGCCAGAGCGGGACTTCGGAGATAACCGCAGGGGTAAATCGGCACGGTAACGAGGCTTCTTCACGAAGGGTGCCTCTGAACGACGGCGCAGAGGCGTTATCCAGGCTGCCATGCTTGCTGATCGCGAACTGAGAGGCACCGGCACCTACGGGCTACGGGTGAGGCCGCGTCCTCACAGTTACGCGACCGGCGGAAACATCCGATTGCGCTCTGCGGGCGACGCGGTCGAAGCGAACTCATCGAGTTTGGCCAGGGCGGGAAACAGCGCCGTCACAAATCTGTCCTGAAGCTCTGCCACTGTGCCCTTGTCGGGGTGCTGGTCGAGTCCCTTCACGAGATTGAGGCGGGAGGCTTCGACCCAGGCCAGGACATCAGGAGCGCCCTGCCACTCCATTTCGGTCCTCATGCCGGTCAACAGGTGCCGAATCCAATCAAATGGAGTATGC
>JBEKIU010000074.1:0-18245 GCA_050011635.1 Acidimicrobiales bacterium | reverse complement strand
GGAGCCAGGGCCGAATCGGCTGCAACCGACGGCTGCCCCAACCCGACTTGTCGACATGATCGGACCGGTTGCCTCCGGGCACGTGCTGACCCGGCTTCTCTCGAAGCAGCGGCCGAACGCCGGCACGCCGGAATCACGAGCCGCTGAAGACGACCGGTTCGAGCCCATCATGTTCGAAGTCGAAGGAGAACCGGTGCTGTACCGACCCACAGCGACCATGCTGGCTCGGTCCCAGAATGGGACCCGAATGCAAATCGTTTTCGAGGACGTCACTGCCGAGACACGGCGCCGCGACCTGATGGAGGCGTATGCGGCCCGGGTCGTGGCCGGCCAAGAGGAGGAACGCCGCCACATCGCACAGGAGCTGCACGATGGGCCCGTCCAGACCCTCATCCATTTATGCAGACAGATCGACAGCATGGAATCCCGAACCGGCCCGGCCCCGGACAATGCGCTCAGAGCGACGGACCTCCGAACGATTGTGGAGGACACGGTGGCCGAACTCCGGTCCATTGCCAAAGGGCTGAGGCCCTCGGTTCTCGACGATCTGGGTCTGGTCGCCTCGATCAACCAAATCCTCGCCGATGCGGGGGAACGGCAACAATTCGAGATCTCCTTCGGGGTCACAGGACCCGAGCGTCGACTGGCACCGACCGTCGAACTGACCCTCTTCCGTATCGCCCAGGAGGCCATCTCGAACATCGAGCGCCATGCGGCGGCCCACCGGGTGGCCGTGGGCCTGAACTTCGAATCCCAGGGCCTTCGACTGCTGGTCAAAGACGACGGTATCGGTTTCGACAGTGGTGATGATTCCCAAAATGCAAAGTACGAATCGTTCGGGCTCTCCGGGATGACCGAACGCGCCAATTTGATCGGATCTCGACTCCTCATCCATTCGACGGTCGGATCCGGCACCACAGTGGACGTATGGGTGCCAGCAACGATTCTCGACCAAAACTGATGGGTTGGCACCCAATTCCGAGTCTTCTCGGGCAAGTGGACAACGGAAAGCTACCCAGAACTGGTCATGCGCCAATCCTGCGGGCGAGGAACTGTCACTCAACCGAAACGAAAAGTGCGTTTGAATCTCATCAATTCATGGGATACTGAACCCCGTGGATCAGATCATCATCGAGTCTTGTCACAGCACATGGATCATCGACATGGAGAATTCGCGATTCCGCCGTGTGGTGAAAGGATCTGGCCCCTCCAGCCCTGCCTCCACGGAATGGCAGGCATGTTACGGCGTCGAGATCGACCCGCTGTCAGAATCGTTCGTCGTGCTGTTGAACCCCGAGGGTACCCGGTTGCTGCGCAGCTGGCGTCACGTCGAGCATTGCTCGCAATGCGGAGGAGAAGCGACGTCCGAGCTCTCGTTGCGGGACCTTCGCTCGGCCGTTCGCAGCTGAGCAGGCATTTTCCGCCAACCTCGGGGCCGAGCCACCGGCGACGGTGAGGCCCGGCGGCCAGCGACCGACAGGAGGGGCTAGGGCTCCCGCTTCCAAACGCCCGAGCTGCCACCCGTCTTCTCCCACAGCATGAGCTGACCGATGCTCATGGTCCGATCGGTGGTCTTACACATGTCATAGACGGTGAGGGCGGCGACGGCGCAGGCGGTCATGGCCTCCATCTCCACCCCCGTACGGTCGACAGCCTCGACTTTTGCCTCCACCTCGACGTAGTCGTCGCCGATGGTGAAGTCGACATGGACGGCCCCGACCAGCAGGGGATGGCACATGGGAACCAGTTCGGCCGTTCGCTTCGCCGCCTGGATCCCCGCCACCCTCGCCGCGGCCAGCACGTCCCCCTTGGTGATGGCGTTGTTGGCCACTTTGGCGGTTGTTTCGGGCTTCATGGCCACCTTGCACCGGGCCAGTGCCCGGCGGTGGGTCGCTTCCTTGGGCGAGACATCGACCATTCGGGTCCCCCCGAATGGATCCAGATGACTGAGGCTCCGATCGCTCATGAGGCGTTCCCGTTGGTCACGGACCACAGTGTACGGGAGACTGCCACCCCAGGATGGAACTGGCACTCTATCGACTAGACTGCCAGGCGAATCACCTCGGACCGAGAGGACGGTTGGCTTGCCCACGTACGAATACACCTGCGATCACTGCGACAAGAACTTCGATGTCGTGCAGTCCTTTCAGGACGACCCGCTGACCTCGTGCCCCACCTGTGGGTCGCCGGTACGGAAGGTCTTCGGAAACGTGGGGATCGTCTTCAAGGGCAGCGGTTTCTACAAAACCGACAGCCGCAACGGTGGTCCGAAGAAGAAGGAGACCGAGTCATCAACCCCGGCGGCAGCCGGGTCGGAGGGCTCGGGCTCGGGCGGTGACGGCAAGGAGTCCTCGTCGTCGTCGTCGTCGTCGACGTCCGGTGACGGCGCCGCGAAGGATCCGAAGCCGTCCTCGCCGACGCCGTCGAAGTCGACGGAGAAGAACTCGAAGAGCGGAACACCGGCCGGCACCAGCCCATCACCCTCATCCTGAGCTCCGGTCCCCGTTCCCTTCGACGCCGATCGCTCGACGTCCGCCACTGTTGGCCGATCGGATCGTCGAACCGAAATCCTCGCTAAACGGACACGCATGCCCGTACAATGTGGTTCGTGGACAAAGCGGACCTCGATCGAATTCTCGTGATGCTGGCCGAACTCGATGGTTCGGACCTCCACATCAAGGCGGGCGCGCCTCCACGGCTGCGGGTAGCCGGAACATTGCGCACCCTCGACGACGAACCGTCGTTCACCGCCGAGGAGACGCTGGAGTTGGCGGAGTCCATCATGCAGCCGGCAGTGCTCGAGACGTTCAACCGGCTTCACGAGGTCGACTTTGCCTACAGCCTGCCGAGCACGGGGCGATTCCGGGTCAACGCGTACTATCAGCGATCCTCGGTGGCTCTGGCGATGCGTCGCGTGCGGTCCGGCGCGGCAACGGTCAGCGAGCTGGGACTGCCGGACGTCGTCACCCGCCTGGCCGAGGAGATGCGAGGTCTCGTCCTGGTCACGGGGCCGACCGGATCTGGCAAGACGACCACCCTGGCCGCCATGGTCAACCACATCAACCACACCCGCTCCTGCCATGTCGTCACCATCGAGGATCCCGTTGAGTATCTGCACACGGACGATATGGCGGCGATCGATCAGCGCGAGGTCGGATTCGACACCGATTCGTTCTCGTCGGCGATGAGGGTGGTGCTCAGGCAGGATCCTGACGTGATCCTGGTCGGCGAGATGCGAGACACAGAGACCGTGTCGGCGGCGCTGACCGCAGCAGAGACGGGTCACCTGGTGTTCTCGACGCTACACACCATCAATGCCACCGAGACCATAAACCGGATCGTTGACTTCTTCCCTCCACACCAGCAGACACAGGTACGGGTGAGTCTGGCCGGGTCACTCAAGGGCATCATCTGCCAGCGACTCATACCCACCGCCGACGGCAAGAACCGAGTGCCGGCCCTCGAGATCCTGGTGGTCAACGGCAGGATCCAGCAGGCCATCATGGACCCGCTCATCACCGGGGATATCGGGGGCATCGTGGCCGACGGCGAGTACTACGGCATGGTGACCTTCGACCAGTCGTTGGTCACCCTCATCGCCGACGGGACCATCGACCTGGTCGAAGCGATGAACACCGCATCGAACCCGCACGACCTCAAGGTGATGCTGGAGCGCAAGGGAATCGTGCAGACCGGTCAGTACGCCACCGCCAATCTGTCCTGAGCCAGCGCCGATCTGTCCTGACCTGACCTCTGGCTGTCGGTCCTGAGCCACCGCCGATCTGTCCTGACCTGACCTCCTGGCCGTCGGTCCTGAGCCACCGCCGATCTGTCCTGACCTGACCTCCTGGCTGTCCTGACCTGACCTCCTGGGTGTCGGATCAGCGGGCCCGGTAGGGCCACGCCTCCAATCACCCCAGCAAGGCGCGACTTTTTGACCCGGCGGCAGCGACCCGATTTGTGAGTACACAGAACCTCAAGGTGCCTGGCGTTCCGTCCGATAGATCTTCGTACCGTCTTGTGCAGATTGAAACGGGCGGTCATCCAGTCAATTGCTCATACACGATCGCACGGAGCGGAGAACGACGTTGCACGACGACACGGGAGGACGAAACCAAAGCGGTTCGGACTCGCATCGCCCGGCTCATCTCTGCGAGCTCCGTGGGACCGGCAACGACACAGCCATTTCGATCGTCACCAGCACGTATGTCGGAGGAGCGTTCTCATGCCACAGCTGACTGTCGGCCTCGACATCGGTACCAGCGCGGTGCGCGCTGCCGAACTCGATGTCGGCCAACCCCGCCCGGTTCTTCGAACCTACGGCCAGGTCGGCCTCCCGCCCGGCTCACTCGTCGACGGCGAGATCCGCGACGTGTCCGCTGTCACCGAGGCAATCACCAGGCTGTGGAAGAACGGTCAGTTCTCCAGCTCGACGGTGATCGTCGGCATCGCCGGACTTCGGGCCATCACTCGCGAGATCGATCTTCCGTACGTGCCGGACAATGAAGTTGACAGCGCCGTCCGCTTCCAGTCAGAAGAAGTAATCCCGTTCCCACCGGATCAAACGATCCTCTCGTCGCAAGTCCTCGCCGACTACACCTCCACGGACGGCGACAAGATGCGCAGAGTTCTGGTGGCCGCCGCTCATGTTGACCTCGTCAACGGTGTGATCGAGGCAGTCGAGAAGGCCGGTCTGACTGTCTCCGGCGTCGATCTGATCTCATCGGCCCTTGTGCGCGCCGTCGGTGGTCAGGATGCTTCCGAGCAACCAGAGGCGATTGTCTCGGTCGGTGCTGGACTCACGGTTGTCGTCGTCCACCAACAGGGGCGCCCACAGTTCGTCCGGACCATCGGATCGGGAGGCAACGCGACGACTGCGGCGGTCTCCGCGGCCCTCGATCTGCCGCTGGCCGATGCCGAAGGCGTGAAGCGCCGAATCGGCGAACCGATCGCCCAGCTGCAAGCGGCGGAACGGGCCGCCCAAGCCAGCATGAACGATCTCGTCGGAGAGATCCGCAACTCGATCCAGTACTTCGCGTCGTTGCCCGGTCGGCTGCCCGTCTCGCGGGTATTGATCACCGGTGGCGGTTCAGAGCTGGTCGGCCTGAGCTCATTGCTCGAGGACCAGGTCCGCCTGCCGGTACTGACTGTTTCCCCGCTCACCCGGCTCGATACCTCCAAACTGGAGCTCAGTGAGGAGCAGGCCCAAGAGGTCGGGCCCGTCCTGGCCACCCCCATCGGGTTGGCGCTGCCCGAACCTGACAAAGCAGTGAGAAAGTTCAATCTCCTGCCGCCTGAGGTAGCCCAGCGGGCAAGGATGAAGAGGATCCAGCAACGCACGATGCTGGTCGGGGCGGCGGCGCTCGTCGTGCTGGCCCTGCTCGGAGCATGGCGCTTCTACCAGGTTCACAACGCACAGAACGACGTCAACGGGCTTCAGGGGAATATCGCCGCCCTGAATGCGCAGGTTCCGAAGTACGACCTCGTGGTGGCGGCGAACAACGCCTACTCGGCCGGAGTCGCCCGACGCGCCTCGGTCCTGGGTTCGGCCGTCGATTGGCCCGTCGCCCTCGGAAACCTGATTGCCATCACCCCGGCCAAGGCGGAGGTCCAGACGTTCAGCGGTTCGTCCGTCGCCACGACGGGATCCACATCCGCCGGGGCCACGACCGCCTCAGCGACGGCAGCCGCCGGCTCCAGCCAGGGTGCACCAACTTCGGCAGCGATTGGGACCATCGAGCTCGGGGTCACCGGTCCGGGCCCGAGTCTCTCCATTTCCGAAGCCTGGATCAATGCCATCGCCGGATCGAACCTCTTTGCCAATCCCATCCAGGGGGCGACCGTCGTCAATCCGAACACCACCATCTCATTTCCCTTCAACGTCTCCGTGACGCCCGATGCCAGCCTCGAGAAGAATGCGAGCCTGAAATGAACGCCGCCCGCGAATACCGTGTACCTCTGTTCATCGGAGCAGGAGCTCTGGTGCTTGCCCTGATCCTCTATGCGGTCCTCGTTGCACCCCAGACCTCGAAGTTGTCGTCCTTGCACGCGCAGGAGACCCAACTCCAAGGACAGCAAACGGCGCTTCAGGTCAAGCTCGCTGCGCTCAGAACCGAGAAGCAGAACCTGACCAAGAGCTGCGCCGAACTCGAGAAGATCGCCACCCAGATCCCGACCGTCCAGAGCCCGACCGACGTCGACGCCGAGGAGTCGTCGTTCGAGAGCCAGTTCAACGGGCTGGCCCAGGCTTCCGGCGTTTCCCTGACCCAGTTCAGCGGGTTCACACCGGCGTCGACGGCAGCTGCCGCACCGGCAACCACGACGGCCCCGAAGTCCCCTGCGGGGGTTGTGGCCGTTCCCACCACCCTGTCCGTCACCGGGAACTACAGCGAGATCACATCCTTCATCAGCGGACTGGACAACTTCCCCCGGCTGTTCGTGATCCAGACGTTCAACCTGACCATCGGGCAGTCACAGTCGGGCGCAGGTTCGGCCAGCTCGGCCTCAGGATCGACGTCCGGTCCCACCTCGAATGAGCCACCCCTGTGGGTGGGAGGAACGGCCACCTCACCGTCGGCAAGCCCCTACAACCTGGCCATCGTGGGTTCGATCTACTACACCTCGACCCCGAACGCCCTCGACGCGTGCACCAAGGCCACCACGTCCATCCACTAGACGGGATGGCCATCCGTTAGACGGGGTGGCCATCCACCAGACGGGGTGGCACCGACGGGATCTGTCAGACGCCGCTGATCTGCATGTCGGCCACAGCCAGGGTCTGGCCGGCAGCGATGCCGGGGAGCCATTCCAGATCGGCACCGACCGCCACCAGCGAGAGCAGCATCCGCTGCAGGGTGGACGCCACGGTGATCTCCCGCACCGGCTCCGCCAGTTTGCCGTCGCGGATCATCAGGCCCTCGGCGCCGACCGAGAAGTCGCCGCTGATCGGGTTGACTCCGGAATGGACGCCGGTCATCGACTGGACGAACAGGCCTTCACCCACTGCGGCAAGGACACCGTCCTCGTCGTAGCCTTCCTGACCCGGGGCCAGGGTCAGGGCGCGACAGCCCGGGCCGGGAGTACCGGCGAATCCTCCTCGCACCGCGGAACCGGTCGATGCCACCCCCGACCGCGAGCCCGAGACGGTGTCGTAGAGGAAGCCCCGCAGGACCCCCGAGTCGATCAGCGCATTCCGTCGGCAGGCCAGACCCTCGGCGTCGTAGGCGGACGCTCCGTAGGCCCTCGGATCGGTGGGATCGTCGACCAGGGTCAGGGCCGGGACGCCGACCAACTCACCGATCCTGCCCGCGAAGAACGAACGGCCCTTGGCCACCGCCTCGCCCGACAACGCGCTGGAAACCACTGACAGCAGCGTGGAGGCCACCCGGCGATCGAAGACCACCGTCGAGCGGCCCGACGTCCCCTTGGTGGCCCCGAGCAAGCGGACGGCCCGGTTCACCGCATCATCGTTGGCCTTGCCCGGGTCGAGGTCGCCGAACCCCCGGCCGACACTGAAGCCTCCGGCGGTCTGGCTGGCATCGCCGTCACCGGCGATGACCCTCACCGAGACATGGGCCGATGTCTTGCGGCTCGCAGCCCGGACCCCGGTGGTCGAGACCAGGGCCACCTCCACCGATCCGTCGCCGTAGTCAGCCGCGTCCACCTGGCGGATGCGGGGGTCCGCCCCTCTGGCCTGCGCCTCCAGAGCCAACGCCATCTCCACCTTGTCGGTGGTCGGCACCGAAGCCAGCCCCTCGTCCCAGAGATCGACAGCAACCGGCGCCACCCCGTCGGGCACGGCCAGGCCCACGTGCTCGTCGGGTGTGGCGAACTTCGCATTGTCCCTGGCCTCGGCCAAGGTCTCCTCGAACACCGACTCTTCGAGAGAGCCGGCCCAGGCGAAACCCAGGCGGTGGTCCACCACGACGCGGATGCCGATGCCGGCCGACGTGGCCGAGGTCAACGACTCCACTCCCCCGCCGAAGGCACGGACCTCCGTCTCGTCCCCCCGAGCCACATAGACCTCGACGTCTTCGCCGGTCCGCGCCCAGCCGGCGACCCGATCGGCCACCGCCATCAACTCGTCGGGGTCATGCGCGGCCCCGGGACGCGACACTTTGGTATCCACCGAGGTGCTCACTCTGCCGTTCCCCCGATGGTGATACCGGTCACCCGGAGCGTGGCCTGGCCGCAACCGACCGGAACACTCTGGCCGTCCTTCCCGCACGTACCCGGGGTCATGGCGAAGTCGGTGGCCACCGCGTCGATCCGCTTGAGGATCTCCGGGCCGTTGCCGATCAGGTTTGCGTCCCGCAACGGCTCGGTGATCCTGCCTCCCTCGATCAGGTAGGCCTCCGTGGTGCCGAACACGAAGTCGCCGGTGGTGGTGTTGACCTGGCCGCCGCCGAGCTTGGCCACGTACACCCCGCGTGGCGTCTGGGCCACGATCTCATCGGGGTCCTCCTCACCGGGCAGAAGGAAGGTGTTCGTCATCCTCACCATCGGCAGATGCTGGTAGGTCTGGCGCCTCCCGTTGCCCGAGGACACCCTTCCCTCCCTCCGGGCCCGCAGGTAGTCCCACAGATAGTCGGTGAGGACCCCCCGGTCGATGAGCACGTTCCGTTGGGCGGGCCTGCCCTCGTCGTCGATGGCGAACGTCCCCCACTCCGATCCCACCGTGCCGTCGTCGACCAGGGTGACCAGCGGGCTGGCCACCAGCTGCCCGACCATTCCCGTGTAGACCGACGCATCCTTCACGATGTGATCGGCCTCGAGGCCGTGCCCGCAGGCCTCGTGGAACAGGATTCCGCCGCTCCCCCCGGCGAGCACCACCGGCAGCTCACCCGAAGGTGCGGGGCGGGCCGTGAGCTTGGACAGGGCACGATTGGCGGCCAACTGGGCCAGCTCGGCCACCGATACCTCGTCGAACATCTCGAACCCCAGCGTGCGGGCCGCCGACTCGAAGCCGGTCTGCAGCCCGGTGTCCGCCGTGGCCACGCAGGACACGGTGAACCGTGAGCGGGCCTGCTCGTCACCGGCCAGCAGGCCGTCGGAGTTGGCGATGAGGACGCGGCGGCGCGAAGCGCCGCAACCCGCCTGGACCTGGGAGATCGAGGCGCCGGTGGCCCGAGCGGCCTCGTCGGCCTGTCGCAGCAGATCGAGGGTGTCCTCCTTCGAGCCGCGTGAGCCCGTCGATCGGCCGTCACCCGGGCCGTCGGGTCGGGCACCGGCCAGCGCGCCGGCGTTCACCGTGGTCGAACCCCCGGCTCCGTCCCTGGCCACCGCAGAAGCGGCCTCGGCCGCCCGAAGGAGGCCCGCCTCGCTGAGATCGGCCGTGTGGGCGAACCCGGTGGTCTCGCCGGCCACCACCCGGATGCCGGCGCCGCGCTCGCGCCCCGAGGAGAGCTCCTCCACCCGCCCGTCGTCGAGCAGTGCCGACGATGTCGACTTGTCCTCGGCGAACACCTCGGCGAAATCACCGCCGTGGCGGAGCGCCTCGGACAGCACCCGCTCGAGAACTGGGGAATCGATCACAAAAGCCTCCTCGCTGCACCGCCAGGCGCTAGGTGGCCGACGTCTGCTTTGTCACGTATCGTACCGGCGTGGCGCCACACACCGGTCTGTCAGCCCGAATCGAACTCAAGGTGACCGAGGCCGACACGGCCGAGACGTTTCGCTCCGGGACGGTGCCGGTTCTGGCCACGCCCCGACTTCTCGCCCTGTGCGAGGAGGCCAGTTGCCTGGCCATCGAGGGTCACCTGCCCGAAAACTGCACGTCGGTGGCCAAGCGACTGCAATTCGACCATCTGGTGCCGGTGGGCATCGGCGGCATCGTCTGGGCCGAGGCCACGCTGGATCGCATCGAAGGCCGACGGCTGGTGTTCACCCTCTCGGTGTCGGAGAGCGCCGGGCTGGTGGCCGCGGGCAAGCTGATCAGGGTGGTCGTGGACCGGGCCGCCTTCCTGTCCAACGTCCGCTGACCCGGCCGGAGCGGCCGGAGCGGCCGGATGAGTCAGAGGTTCTTCCCGATCATGCCGCCGAGCACCCCGCCGACGCCGGCGTCGGCCGCCGGATGGCCGTCGTCGCGGCGCAGGTAGGGGTCGAGGGCCTGGGCGAGGACCGGCACCGGCATGCTCTGCAGCCAGATGTTGCCCGGCCCGGTGAGGGCGACCAGGTGGAACCCGTCATCACCGAAGACCATGTTCTTGATGCCGGGGACCCGGGTGATGGTGAAGCTGACCCGGTCCTCGAACAGCCCGACGTGGCCGGGGTGGGCCAACATGGTCTGACCCGCGGCCAGCTCATAGGAGATGATCTCACCGGAGAGCTCGATCCATGCCTGGCCCTCGCCCTCCAGACGCTGGAGGACGAAGCCGTCGCCGCCGTAGATTCCCCCCCGGAACGTCTGTTGCATGCCCACGGAGGGCACGATTCCGTCGGTCCCGCACACCCATCCGTGGCGGTGGACCAGATAACCCTGTCCGGCCGAGATGGTCACCGGAAAGATGCGGCCCGGGAGCTTGGCGCCGAAGGCGACCATGCCCTGGCCACCCTGGGCCTCGTACCGGGTGAGAAAGATGCCCCCTCCGCCCATGGCCCGCTTCAAGCCGCCCATCAGACCCTTCTGGCCCCCGGTGGAGGTCGACTGGGTCATCTGTACGTTGGCCGACATCCAGGAGAGCTCGCCGTGGGTGGACACGATCGATTCCCCGGCCTCGAGGATCATCTCCAGGAGCGGCATGGTGGTGCCCTTCACATCTGCTTGCATTGGATCTCCTCCTCCTCCGGGAGCCTGGGAGCCAAGCTCGTCCTCAGGGCTCCATCTTGCCCGCAGCCGCCGGTCGGAATCGGGATCCTTGTGGAGAGCCGTATACCGGGGAGCCGTACACCCGGGGCCGTGCCCGCCGGTGCCGTGCCTGCCGGCCGGGCGGGCGGGCCCGGCAGCCGGAGCGCCGTCGGCCCGCTGACGGTGGTGCCATCGGGTGAAAAGGCCGGCGCCGCGGCGCGCTGGTAGCCTGAGGCCAACGTACCCATGCCGCCCATGATCCTCGAACAGATAGACAGCCCCGCCGACCTCAAGAGCCTCTCGCCTGCGGAGCTGGCCACCTTGTCGTCCGAGATTCGCGACTTCATCGTCGAGGCGGTGACGGCCACGGGCGGGCACCTGGGCTCCAACCTGGGCGTGGTGGAGCTCACCCTGGCCCTCCACCGGACCTTCGACTCCCCGAACGACGCCATCCTGTGGGACACCGGGCACCAGGCCTACGTGCACAAGTTGGTGACGGGCAGGCGATCGGCCTTCGCCCAGCTCCGTCAGGCAGGCGGGCTTTCCGGCTATCCGAACCGGACCGAATCCGAGCATGACTGGGTGGAGAACAGCCACGCCTCGACCATCCTCAGCTACGCGCACGGCCTGGCCAGCGCCTTCGAGCTCCAGGGCGACGACCGCCGGGTGGTGGCCGTCGTGGGGGACGGAGCCCTCACCGGCGGGATGGCCTACGAGGCCCTCAACAACCTCGGGCACTCCGGCAAGCCGGTGCTCATCGTCCTCAACGACAATGGTCGCTCCTACTCGCCGACCGTCTCCCGCCTGTCCCTGAGCCTCACCCATCTCAGGCTCAATCCGGCCTACATCCATGCCCGCCAGCGCATCCGCCATCTCATCCGCGAACTGCCCGGCGTCGGCGACCTGGCCTACTCGGGGGTGCACGGCCTGACCAGCGCGCTGCGAGAGGTGGTGACCCCCCACACGTTCTTCGAGGCCCTGGGCATTCGCTACGCCGGTCCCATCGACGGCCACGACATCGCCGGCATGGAGCAGGTCCTGGCCAACGCCTCGGAATGGCCCGGCCCCATCGTGGTGCACGTCCTGACCAAAAAAGGGAGGGGCTACGCGCCCGCCGAGGAGGACGATATCCAGCGTCTCCACGACGTGAAGGTCAGCACCGCGCCCCTTGCCCAGTCCGGTCCCAACCAAAGACATCGGACCGGCACGGCCATGGAGCGGCCCGGTTCTGCGGACGTGGGCACGGCCGAGGACCTCCCGGTGACCACGTTCACCGACGCCTTCACCCGGTCACTGCTGAGACATGCGGAGTCCGATCCGCGGATCGTGGCCATCACCGCGGCCATGGCCGGACCCACCGGGCTCCTTCCGTTCGAGGCCCGGTTCCCGGACCGGTTCATCGACGTGGGCATCGCCGAGCAGCACGCGGTGACGGCCGCGGCCGGTATGGCCATGGCCGGCATGCGCCCGGTGGTCGCCGTCTATTCGACCTTCTTCAGCCGCGCCTTCGACCAGGCCAACCTCGATGTCGGTCTCCACCGTCTCCCGGTGGTCATGGTGCTCGACCGGGCAGGCATCACCGGTGACGACGGACCCAGCCACCATGGGGTCCTGGACATGGCGTTGGCCCTGTCGATCCCCGGCATGACGGTGTTCGCCCCATCGTCGGCCGCCGAGGTCGAGGTCATGCTGACCGAGGCGCTCAGACTCGACGGCCCTTCGGTCATCCGCTTCCCGAAGACCCCGGCCCCCTGGGTCCCCCCGGGAACGGTGGGGTCGGGGCTGCACGCCCGCCGCACCAGGACGGGAGACGGCTCGGTCTGCATCCTGGCCGTCGGCAAGATGCTCACGGCGGCCGAGTCGGCCGCCGACGAATTGCGGGGGGAGGGGATCCGGGTGACGGTCTGGGACGTCAGGGTCGTGTCGGAACCCGATCAGGCCATGCTGGACGACGCCGCCCGCCACCGCGTGGTGATCACGGCCGAGGACGGCATCCGCCAAGGGGGGGCCGGCATGTTCGTGGCCGATGCCCTCCGCAGCTCGGTGGGCGATGGCGTCGCCCCTCCGGTCATTGCGCTCGGGACGCCGCGTTCGTTCATCGCCCAGGACAAACCCGATCGCATCCTCGCCGCGCTCGGGCTCGACGGACCCGGGTTGGCCCGCTCGGCCCGCGAAGCGTTGGGGGCGATCGGCGAGGAGCCCCACGGGAGCGGCCCGGCCGGCCCGTCGGCGCCCCTTCCGGCCACCGTGATCACCAACGACGTGCTCGACTGAATCCCTGGTCGGCGATGTCGATGGGCCGAGGTCGGGGCAGTGGTTGCCGCCCGAATGGAAACGTGTTCTACTGACTGGCCGATGACGACGTTCAACCTCGCTGACCTGTTCGAGGCCACCGTTGACGCCTACGGTGACCGCGAGTACCTGGTGGCGGCCGGGCAGCGCCGCACCTACGCGCAGATGGAGGAGCGGGCCAACCGGCTGGCCCACTATCTGGCCGACCAGGGTGTCGGGCCCGGTGACCATGTGGGGATCTACTCACTGAACAGCGTGGAGTGGGTCGAGACGGCCTGGGCCGTGTTCAAGCTCCGGGCGGTGTGGATCAATATCAACTACCGCTACGTCAAGGACGAGCTCCGGTACCTGTTCACCAACGCCGACCTGGTGGCCCTGGTCTACCAGGCCGAATTCGGTCCCCGTGTCGCCGAGCTGCTTCCCGAGCTCCCGGGGATCCGGGTGCTGGTCACCATCGACGACGGCTCGGAGGTGGCCCAGCCGCAGGCCGCGGTGCCCTACGAGGAGGCCATGGCCGCCGGCAGTCCCGAGCGGGATTTCGCCTCCCGCTCCAACGACGACCACTACATCCTCTACACGGGCGGGACCACCGGGATGCCCAAAGGGGTGGTGTGGAGGCACGAGGATGTCTTCTACGCGCTGGGGGGAGGCGTCGACCCCGCCACCAACACCCGGGTCCAGCGCCCCGAGGAGATGGTCGAGAAGGGGCGCAACGGCCCACTCACCCTGCTGCCCATCGCCCCGTTGATGCACGGTGCCACCCAGTGGTGCATCATGGGCCAGAGCTTCGTCGGCAACCGGACGATCCTCGTCCCCAAGTTCGACCCCCACACGGTGTGGCGACTGGTCGAGAGCGAGAAAGCCAACTCGGTCATGATCACCGGCGACGCCATGGGCAAGCCCCTGATCGAAGCACTCGACGATCCCGATGTCTCCTACGACCTCACCTCGCTGCTGGCCGTGACCTCGTCGGCGGCGCTGTTCTCCGCCCCGGTGAAGGACGCGTTCTTCGAACACTTCCCCAACCTGGTCATCGTCGACGCCGTCGGGTCGTCGGAGTCCGGCAACAACGGCATGGCCACCATGGGCAAGGGCGATACCGCCATGAAGAGCGGGCCCACGGTGACCGTGCTCGGCAATACGGTGGTGTTCGACGAGGAGCTGAAGCCGGTCGTGCCCGGATCCGGGGCGATCGGCAAGATCGCCCGGTCCGGCGACATACCGGTCGGCTACTACAACGATCCGGTCAAGACGGCCGAGGTGTTCATCGACGTCGACGGGACCCGCTACGTGATGCCCGGCGACTTCGCCACCGTGGAGGCCGACGGCTCGATCACCCTGCTCGGGCGCGGTTCGGTGTCCATCAACTCCGGTGGGGAGAAGATCTTCCCCGAGGAAGTCGAGTCGGCGGTGCGCTCCCATCCCGAGGTGTTCGACGCCATTGTGGTGGGAGCCCCTGACGAGCGATGGGGACAGCGGGTGGCGGCCATCATCCAGCCGCGGGCCGACCGGCATCCGACCCTCGAGGACATCCAGGCCCACTGCCGCGAGGCCATCGCCGGCTACAAGGTGCCCCGCCAGCTGCACGTGGTGGAGTCCATCGTGCGCTCACCCAGCGGGAAACCGGACTACCGGTGGGCGGCGGGGATCGTGGCCGAGGTGCCCGAGGAGACCGACAGCGGGGGCCAGCGGACTTCTTCGGGTCGCTGAGCGGGCTGACCGCGGCCGAAAGCAGGCGACAGTCCGTGCCCATCGATCTGAGCGAGCTGGCCGCGCCACAGACGTGTGCCGTGCTGACCATGGAGATCCAGCGCGGTGTCGTCGGTGACCTGAGCTCGTTCCCCCAACTGGCCGAGGCGGCCGACCGGGTCGGCGTGGTGCCCAACACGGCCAGGGTGCTGACCGCGGCCCGAACGCTGGGCATCCCGGTGGTGCACTGCACGGCCGAGTTCCGGGCCGACCGGGCCGGAACCACGGTGAACTGCCAGCTGGTGGGAGCCGTCCTGCGGAATCCCGACCACCTCCTGTCCGGCACGGCGGCGACCGAGCTGGTGGGGCCCCTGGGTCAGGAGCCGGCGGATCTGGTCTCGTCCCGCCTCCACGGGGTCTCCCCCTTCACCGGCACCTCCCTCGACACCTGGCTGCGCAACCTCGGCGTCCGGACCGTGGTGGCCACCGGGGTGTCGGTCAACCTCGGAGTGCTCGGCCTGGCCATCGAGGCCGTCAACCTCGGGTACCGGGTGGTGGTGCCCCGCGACACGGTGGCTGGGATCCCGGCGGACTATGCCGATGCCGTACTGGACAACACGTTTCCGCTCATCACGACAGTGACCACCGCCGACGAGCTCGTCGAGGCCTGGGGACGCTCGTCGTCGTGACGGCCGGTCTGTGGTGACGGCCCGACTGTGGTGACGGCCCGTCGTCGGAGCTAGAGGGTGCGGGTACCGTCCAACTGGATCATGGCGTTGGTCGGCAACTCCTCCACCGTGATGTCGGGGACCGGGAAGTTGAAGTCCTTGTACTTCCGTTGGGCCGTCTGACGGTACCGGGTGGTCGAGTGGATAGGGTCTGGATCGAACTGCGGGATCACCTTCGACCCGAAGACCTCGAGCATCTCGTGCACCTCGTCTTCCATGAACGAGTCCGAGGGCAACCCGAACACCAGCTGGTCGCAGCCGACCGTCTGGTACTTGGTCACCTGCTCGGCCACCTCGTCGGGTTCGCCGCACAGCAGCCAACCCCCCTCGATGAGGTAGTCGAGCATGGACTCGTCGGTAATGGTGTGAGGCCTCTCGGGCCAGACGGGCACGCCTTCCTGATGGGGGATCGTGTCGTGGTAGTTGCACACCAGGGAGTAGAGGTAGCCGCGTCCGCGGCGCAGCGCCACCTGTCTGGCCTTCTTCCTGTCGCTGAGGCAGATGACGGCGTTGGTCATCATCACGTTGTCGTTCTTGAACTGACCGAGCGGCTCGGTGCAGTTGGCGATGCCCTCCTTGTAGGCGTCGATGCGGCCCTTCAGGTTGTAGATGGGCTCGAAGTTGAAGGCGATGGCACCGATCCCCAGCTCGCCGGCCTGGGTGAAGGTGCCCGGATTGCCGCAGCCGACCCAGATGGGCGGGTGGCCCTTGCCCTGGTAGGGCTTCGGGAGGATGTTGTGCGGGTACGGGACGACGAAGCTCTCGCCCTCGTACATGTAGTCCTTCTCCTCCCACATACGGGGGATCTGGCGGATGACCTCGTTCCACTCCGCCTTGGTCGAGTTCTTGTCGAGGATGTTGAAGGCGGCGATCTCGTGACTGCCCGCGCCGCGCCCGGTCCCCCACTCGAACCGCCCCTCGAAGAGATGATCGAGCATCGTCACCCGCTCGGCGCACCGGACCGGATGGTTGACCCGCGGCGAGATGTTCATGATGCCGGTTCCGACATGGATGCGATCGGTGGCGTGGGCCAGGTACCCCATGACCACCTCGGGCGCCGACATGTGGCTGTACTCGGTCAGCGAATGGTGCTCGCCCACCCAGGCGTACTTCCAGTTGTACTTGTCAGCCTCGACCACGTAGGCGATCTCACGCTTGAGCATCTCGTGCTCGCACTCGGGATCGTGGGCTGCCTGGCCAGGCAGGTAGCCGTTGAGAAAGACTCCGAACTCCATCGCGGTGGTGCTCCTCTCGCTCCGCACTGGCGCGGTTTCACGGTACACGGAGGTTTGATAAATTGCAACGCGTTCCAGATTTGTGCCTGACCCTTCCCCGGATGGGCCTCATGCACCTACTGTCGGCGGCACGACGAGGGCCACCCGGCACGACCAGGGGGAAGCGATGCAGACCATCGACGAGTTGATCCGGCTGCGGGCCGGCGACGATCGAGTCGGGCTCGCCTTCGCCGGGCGCACCTGGACCCACGAGCAGGTGGTGGCGGCCCAGGCCCAACGGGCCGCCATCCTGGCATCGCTGCGCCGGCCCGGGCCGTTCCACGTCGCCCTCATGCTCGACAACGTCCCGGAGTTCATCTTCTGGATGGGGGCAGCGGCCCTGGCCGGGGCGGTGATGGTCGGGGGCAATCCCACCCACCGGGGCGACGAGCTGGCCCGCGACCTCTCCCACACCCAGTGCCAGTTGCTGGTCACCGACGCCCAGTACCGCACGCTGGTCGAGGGACACGACCTCGGCCCGGCCCTGCCACCCGAACGGATCCTGGTCATCGACGACCCCTCGGGCGACGTGCGGCGCGACGAGGCCACCACCTACGGCAGCCTGGTGAGGGAGGCGGAAGGCGCGCCGCTCCCCGACCCGGCCACCACCGGGATCACCGACGAGACGCTCGGGTACCTGCTGTTCACCTCGGGCACCTCGGGGGCACCCAAGGCCTGTCTCTGCAGCCAGGTCCGCCTGGCCCGCATCGGATCCACGGTGGCCCAGATGTTCGAGCTGACCCCCGACGACGTCTGCTACGTGTCCATGCCGCTCTTCCACTCCAACGCACTGATGACGGCGTGGGCACCGGCGCTGGCCGCCGGGTCGTCGATCGCCCTCCGCGAGCGGTTCAGCGCTTCGCAGTTCCTCCCCGACATCCGGAAATTCGGTGCCACCTACTTCAACTACGTGGGCAAGCCGCTCTCCTACATCCTGGACACGCCGGAGCTCCCCGACGACGCCGACAACCCGTTGCGTCGGGTGTTCGGCAACGAGGCGGCCGAAGCCGACGTGGCCCGGTTCGCGGCACGGTTCGGCTGTGCCGTCCACGATGCCTACGGTTCCACCGAGGGCGGTGCCTCGGTGCAGCGCACGCCGGACACGCCGCGGGGCGCGCTCGGCCGCGCCCTCCCGGGGACCATGGTCGTCGATCCCGACACCGGCGAGGAGTGCCCGCGGGCCGTGTTCGATGCCGACGGACGCCTGCTCAACGCGGAAGAGGCCATCGGTGAGATGGTGAACCCGACCGGGGCAGCCGGATTCGAGGGCTACTGGCGCAATGCCGAAGCGGAGGCGGCCAGAGTTCGCAACGGGTGGTACTGGACCGGAGACCTCGCCTATCGGGACGAGAACGACTTCTTCTACTTCGGCGGGCGCGATTACGACTGGCTTCGGGTCGACGGGGAGAACTTCTCCGCCGCTCCCGTCGAGGAGGTCCTCCAACGGCACCCCGACGTGGTGCTGGCCTCGGTCTA
>JBEKIU010000073.1:0-18253 GCA_050011635.1 Acidimicrobiales bacterium | reverse complement strand
CGCGGCTCGTCTGTTCGCCGAGCGCGGGCTCGATGTGTCCCTCGACGAGGTGGCCCATGCCGCCGGGGTGGGGGTCGGTACCGTCTACCGCCGCTTCCCCAACAAAGAGGCCCTGATCGACGCCCTGTTCGAGGACAAGGTGGAGAACATGGTCGTGCTGGCCCAGGAGGCGGCGGCGTTCGACGATCCGTGGGAAGGATTCGTGCACTTCATCGAGCAGGCGCTCGACTGGCAGATGCGCAACCGCGGGCTCCGTGACGTCCTGTTGCGCAGTGAGTTCGGATGCTCAGGGGCGGCCCGGACCCGGGAGGCCGTGACTCCGATTCTGACCACCATCATCGAGCGGGCCCAACGGAGTGGGCAGCTGCGTCCCGACGTGGTCGTGAACGACGTACCGATGCTGGTCACCATGCTCGGGGCGGTCTCCGACTACGTCGGGCAGAACGATCGTGAGCTGTGGCGCCGCTACATGGTGCTCATTCTCGACAGTCTGGTCGCCCACCGCGCCGCGTGGACACCGCTCGACAACCCCCCCAGTCAGGCCGTCGTGGACGCGGCGATGACCAACTGCCGGTAACGATCTCGCGCCAGGGGGAACCGGCGCCGGAAGATCAGGGGCTGCCGGGACCGGGCAGATCGGGAACCGCGTACGGAGCGTCGGGTAGCCCGGGCATGGGGTTGTCCCACCACAGCGTGTACTCGATCCGGTCGGCGATCCGCCACCCGGCCGAGGTCCGCACCAGGCGGTCGTGGTACTGGCCACCGACGGTGAACTGCCACGGTTTTCCCTCGACCTGCAGCCGGTTGACATTCAAGAAGCACGATCTGGCCCGTGCCCCGTCGTCATCGCCCTCGAACACACGGTTGACCACCAGGTGCTGGGTCACGTCGAAGATGGGCAGCACGTCGGCCAGCCATTGGCGGACCTCGGGATAGCCGCCCTCGAGGCCGCCGGCGGTCCGGTAGTCGAGATGCGCGTCATCGGTGAACACGGTGTCGAGCAGCGCCCAGTCACGATTGTCGATGGCGCTGGCGTATCGGGTCAGGAGGTCGTCCATCCTGATCCGATCGGCTGTGGCCATGTCTTCTGCGTCCATGAGGCTGAGGATACTGCCGTTCCCCCTCCGGTCCCCGGCCGTTCCCATGCCGTCCGGCGCGGAGGCCGTTGGCCGACCGGCGGGGTCAACGACTTGGGCGGAGCGGGTTACAGTCGATCGTACGGCACGGGACCGGTTCTGCCCGCGCCCCGAGGAGGCCTCGTGAATCCATCGGCCAGCATCAAGCCGGCCAGCATCAAGCGGCTGGGCCTGCTGGCCGGCGTCGCTCTGCTGTTCCTGGACCTCACCGGCCTGGCCTCGCCAGACCGGGCCGGCGCGGCCCCGTCCCCGCGGTCGAAGGCCCACCTGACCGTCACCGCCAGCCAGACTCCGGCCTTTCCGGGCGACGCGCCCGATCCTGACGTCGTCTACTCGGCCGGCACGTACTACGCCTTCACCACCGGCACCCCTCTCGGGAACCACCTCCAGGCCCTCGTCGACACCACCGGCCATCCCGGTTCCGGGTGGCGCTCGTATACCGGCCTCCCCTACGGGTCGACGGCGCTGCCCGTCACCCCGTCGTGGGAGACGCCCAATACCCAGACGTCGCCCGGGGTCTTCTTCTTCGACGGGCGGTGGATCATGTTCTACGACGCCTCGGAGAATCCCTTCCCCGGTGACAGTGGGCACAGCTGCCTGTCGGTGGCCACCGCCGCATCGTTGAGCCCCGGCTCACCGGTGTTCACCGACTCCTCCACCGGTCCCCTCTACTGCGCCCCGGGCGGGGTGCTGGATCCGAGCCCGTTCGTCGACCCGGCCACCGGTGCCGCCTACCTGGTGTGGAAGTCGAACGACGGCAGTTCGGCCGAGCCCTCCCAGGTCTGGTCGGTGCAGCTGGGCGCCGACGGGACGACCTTTTTCGGGACACCGACCGTCCTGCTCGCCGTGGACCAGGCCGCGCTGCCCTGGGAGACCACCGTCGACGATCCCCAGCTCGTGTCCAGCGGCGGAACCTACGACCTCCTCTTTTCTTCGGGGAACTTCGAGTCGGCCGGCTACTCCGAGGCCCTGACCACCTGCTCGGGACCGCTCGGACCCTGCACGCAGCCGGCGAACCCGTTCCTGACCTCGTACGGGAGTGTGGCCGGGCCGGGCGGGGGATCGCTGTTCACCGACGCCGCCGGCCAGTGGTGGTTGGCCTATGCCGGCTGGCCGAGCTCGTGCACCAGCTATTCGTGCGGCGCGGTGCGACAGATGTTCGTGGCCTCCATCGATCTCTCCAACGGCCTGGCGGTGCCGTGCCATCCCCCGTCGGGAGTGCCGACCGGGTATCGGCTGACCGCGGCCGACGGTGGCATCTTCAACTTCGGCAACCTCCCGTTCTGCGGCTCGACCGGCGGGATCGTCCTCAACCAGCCGGTGGTGGGCATGGCCGACACCGCTGACGGGGGCGGCTACTGGACGGTGGCCGCCGACGGTGGCATCTTCGCCTTCGGCGACGCCGTCTTCCACGGATCGATGGGCGGCGTGCACCTCAACCAGCCCATCGTGGGGATGGCCGCCACTCCGGATGGGGGCGGCTACTGGCTGGTGGCCGAAGACGGTGGCATCTTCTCCTTCGGCGACGCCACCTTCCACGGATCGATGGGCGGCGTCCCGCTCAACCAGCCCATCGTGGGCATGGCCGCCACTCCGAGCGGGGACGGCTACTGGTTGGTGGCGGCGGACGGTGGCATCTTCTCCTTCGGCGACGCCACCTTCCACGGATCCATGGGCGGTGCCCCGCTCAACCAGCCCATCGTGGGCATGGCCGCCACGCCCAACGGGGGCTACTGGCTGGTGGCCAAAGACGGTGGCATCTTCTCCTTCGGCGGCGCCACCTTCGACGGATCCACCGGCGGCATTCCCCTCAACCAGCCCATCGTGGGCATGGCCGCCACACCGAATGGTGGCGGCTACTGGCTGGTAGCGGCGGACGGCGGCATCTTCTCCTTCGGCGACGCCGCCTTCGACGGATCGATGGGCGGCGTGCACCTCAACCAGCCCATCGTGGCCATGAGCGGTTCGTGAGCGGAGACGGGCGCCACCCACCCGGCGCGCCTCGAGCTTGACCGAGGGGGACGTCGTGGAATTGTGGGAGTTGGTGGCCAGGGAGAGCATCCGCGATCTGGTGGCCCGGTACAACGCCAATGCGGACTCCGGCCGGTTCGACCAGGTACTGGAGTGTTTCGCACCTGACGCCGTCATGGAGCTCGACGGCCGGCCGTACCGGGGTCACGAGGAGATCCGCTCCATCTTCACCGGGGCGGCCGAGATGGCCCGACGCGGTCCGGGCCCGGTCATCGTGCGCCACCACACGAGCACGCTCCAGATCGACGTCGCCGGGCCCGACGCGGCCACGTCCCGTTGCTACTACCAGGTGCTCAGCGCCCACGGGCTCGACCACTGGGGCCGCTATCTCGACACCTACGGGGTGATCGAGGGCCGCTGGAGGTTCGTCCACCGTCGTGAGTTCCTCGATGGATCGGTGGTCGGCAGCTGGACCCGGCCGGCCGAACCGGAGTAGCGCGACGATCCGGCGACGTCACTGCCCGGCGGTGGGCACCCGTCACCATTCACGACAGTGGATACTGCGGGCAGGTGGCGCGACGGGGGCCGGCCCACGGCAGGTACTGCTGCCACTCCTGTGGGGTGAGGTTGCGTCCGGCCAGGCTGCAGGCGACGGTCCGGAGATGCACGCTGTTGAGGTCCCACACCTCGCCACCACCGGTGACCGCTTGGGTGTAGATGGTGTCATCGGCCCCCATAACAGGAAGTGAAGGTGCCAGATCGGGGATCCATGGGCCGGTCGGTTGCTGGGCCGCCAGGTCGATCAGTCGCCAACCCTGGGTCGTGTTGACCACGGCGTCCTGACCGTCAGGCGAACTGCTGACGGCGTAAATGCTTGATCCGGGGATGGAAATGGCTCGGGTGAGGGGCGCACCCGTCTGGGCGTCGAACACCCGTAGCGCGCTGGGGTAGGCGACGATGAGCCGTTGGTCGTCTGCGTCAGTAGCGATCCCGGAGCCCCCGGGGAAGGCAGTGGTGACTCGTGGTGTCCCGTCCAAACCGGTGACCCGGTAGACACCGTTTTCGCCAAACGTCGGTCCGCCGATCCAGAGTGTCTTGGAGTCAGCGCTGAAGACGAGGCCGGTGATCGAGATCTCACCGTTCAGCGAGAGGTTGGCGATCACCTTTCTCCGAGCAACGTCGTACAGTACGACTGATGCGTGGCCCGCCGGCGAATAGTTTCCGATGGCGGCCCACCCGCCGTCGGGTGACAGGGCACAAAGGATCGGATCCCCGAGGCCGGCTGCTCCTTCCGGATCACTGCTGAGGACCGCAAACGGCGGCGAACTGGCCCGCACGTTGATGCTTCCCGCCTCCGACACCGTCACGAACCGCGCCCTTCGGGAGCTCGGGCACTCCACGGGTGGGAGGCTCTGGGCCACCTGTACCGGAGCAGATGGATCTTGCTCATCCTCACCCACGACGAACGGCGGGCCGAGCGGACGATCGTGGGAACCGAGGACCGTCTCCGAGACGGTTCCGTCGATTGACGAGAAGCCGTCGAGCATTCCCGGCGGTAGGGCGGGGAAGGCGCCCAGGTTGAACGTTGTCGGGGGCTGGGTGGCAAGGGCCGGGGTTCCGGAGAGGTTCCACACGCTCATTGGTCCGTTGATGAACGTTCCGGTCAATACGTGGTCGCTATCCAGAAAGATGAATGGTCCGGCATAGTTGTTGGTCGGAAACACGGGTTCGTTGGTGAGGGGGCCGAGTGTGGCCGCGTCGAACAGCTCGGTTCCATCGGCACTGTTGATGCCGAGTCGTGTATATCCGTTGTCGTAGGTGGCCCACGCCTGCCCGCTGTTCTTGCCGGAGCCGACGGTGATCTCGTGCGGAGCCGGATCCGGCTCGTCGAAGGAGTACCACACGACATCTCCCCCGGAACCGGGTAGTTGGGACAGGACCACGCGGTCTCGAGCCCAGTCGACGGCTATCCCATTTGTCGGTCCTGCCCCAAAGCTGTGGATGATCGCCCCCGTGTGAACACTTCGAATGGCGACCTCGCTTCCGTTCGCAGTCGGTGACGCCGTGGCAATGAGGCTTCCGTCTGGGCTCAGCACGACGGAATCGGAGGCACCCGTTCCCGGCGCAGGGTCCCGCACCCACCTGTCGTTCACGCGGGAGAAGACCGCGACGGCGTCGCCGGCCAGGGGGCCAGTTGGCGCCGGAGAGATGCGGTTCACCGCCAGCGTCTGACCGTTTGCGCTCAGCGAGATGCCGGCCGGGGTAAATCCGGCGGTGGTCACGGGCAATCGACCAAGCTCCGCCGAAACCGGATCCCCATCGGGTTTGAGGGTGGGGCCGGAGTAGAACTGGACCGTGCCGTTGCTCAAGAGGACGGCGAGAGCCGAACCGTCGGCGGTCGAGGCGACGTCGAGCGGCCCGTCCTGCGCGTCGCCGAACGGTGCGTCCGGCCACCGCAGACGTCGACCGGTTTGCCAGTTCCACAATTGCACCACGTTTTGGTTCGGAGCTTTGCCCCGCGCATTGCCCAAACCGGCGATCGAGGCGATGCGGTTGTCTCCGAGGACGGCGACATCTCCCGTCTCCCCTCCGAACCGCCGCTGAAGGTAAGGCTCGGCGAGGACGGCGTTCACGAGGGCATTGCGACTGGCCGGGGTCGAAACCCTGCGGTCGGCTTCGACGGCCAGCAAGGTGGCGAGCTCAGGGTTCGAGCTGATCTGAGTCTGCGAGTCGGCGACGAGCAACTCCTGGTGGGCGGTTGCGGTTGCGGCTCGGGCGCTGTCGCGTTGCGAGATGGCGAACGCGCTGACCACGGTGGCGATGACAACCAGAATGGCCAGAGCCCCGACCGCGCTGCGTGCCAACCGCCGTGTCCGCCGGTGCTGGCGGATGTCTTCGCCCTCGAGCTCGTCCTTGGCCACTCCGTGGATGGGTGCGGCGATATCTGCCACCGCGCTCCGGAATCGACTGTTCCGCAGATCGAGGTCCGTGGCCGTCTTCGCCCACCGGAGGTCCAGATGGCGGGGCTCACCGTGCAGGGTCCCTCGTAGCGCGTCGGGTACCGCCGAAGACTCGGCCGTGAAATCGCCGGCGGCGGCATCCCAGTTCCAGGTTCCATCGGTCACAACCGGCAGGATGTGATCCACCGATTTGGTGTCGATCCAGCGGATGATCTCCTTGTTCACCCACTGCGATTGGGCCGAGGCCGGAGAGGCGAGGAGAATGAACCAATCGCTGTCCTCGAGCGCACGCTCAATGGCCGACCATAGGTTGGGATCCGTCGACAACCCGGTCTCGTCGCGGAAGATCCGCAGCGCCCGGCGACTGTTCCAGGGCTTGGCCAGGAGCTGGAGACCCCCCTGGAGGGCAGGTGCCAGCCGCCCGTCTGCTGCATGGCTGTAGGAAATGAAGCCGTCGTAGGCCATCCGCCGTCTCCGATCGTCCAACAGCCAATTCTCACATCCCGGAGGTGGTGTTGCACGCGGCAACGACGCCCGGAGCGGAGGTGCCGGAACCGCTGAGACCGGGACGCCGTTCCCGCTGAGACGGGGACGGATCAGGCTTTGCCGGCGGCCTCGCCCACCCATACGGACTTGAGGTTGCAGAACTCCCTGATGCCGTGGGCCGTGAGCTCGCGCCCGTACCCCGACGTCTTGATCCCGCCGAACGGGAGCTCGGGATAGGAGGTCACGTTGCCGTTGATGAAGACCATCCCGGCGTCGAGCTCGGTGATGAGGCGCTCCCGCTCGGCCCGGTCGTTGGTCCAGGCATTGGCCCCGAGCCCGAAGGCCGTGCCGTTGGCCAGCTCGATGGCCTCGTCGACGGTGTCCACCCGGTAGAGGGTGGCGACCGGCCCGAACACCTCCTCGGCGTGCACCCGCATGTCCGGGGTGATCCCGGTGAGCACGGTCGGCGGGTAGTACCACCCGGGGCCCTCGGGGACCCGCCCGCCGCACAGCACCTCGGCCCCCTTGGCGGTGGCATCGTCGACCAGCTCGACGATGTCCGCCCGCTGCTGCTCGGTGGCCAGCGGTCCCACCTCGGTGGCGACGTCCATGGGATCGCCGACCACCTTCGAGGCCATCTGCTCGACGAACAGACGCTCGAACTCGTCGGCCACATCGGCATGGACGATGAACCGCTTGGCCGCGATGCACGACTGGCCGTTGTTGAGCGAGCGGGCCACGGCCCCCACCTGGGCCGCCCGGTCCAGGGCGGCGGACGGGAGGACGATGAACGGATCGCTCCCGCCGAGCTCGAGGACCGACTTCTTGACCTCGTCCCCGGCGATGGAGGCCACCGAGGAGCCGGCCGGGCCCGACCCGGTGAGGGTGACGGCCACCACCCGGTCGTCGCGGAGGACGGCCTCGACCTTCTTCGAACCGATCAGCAGGGCCTGGAACGCACCCTCGGGAAATCCGGCCCGGCTGAACAGCTCCTGCAGGTAGAGCGCGGTCTGGGGGACGTTGGAGGCATGCTTGAGCAGGCCCACGTTGCCGGCCATGAGGGCCGGCGCGGCGAAGCGCATGACCTGCCACAGGGGGAAGTTCCAGGGCATGACGGCGAGCACCGGCCCGAGCGGCTGATAGCGGGCGTAGGCCGAGGTGGCGCCCACGGCACCGGCGTCGGCCGGCTCGTCGGCCAGGAACCCCTCGGCGTGCTCGGCGAAGTAACGGCAGGCGCGGGCGCATTTCTGCACCTCCTGGCGCGCCGCCACCAGGGTCTTGCCCATCTCGGTGGTCATCATCTCGGCGGCCTGGTCCACGTCGGCGTCGAGGATGTCGGCGGCCGCGGCCATCCACGCCGACCGCTCGGCGAAGGATGTGCGGCGGTAGGTCCGGAAGGCGGTCGTCGCCCTGGCCAGGGCGTGGTCCACCTCGTCGTCGGTGAGCTCGGTGAAGATCTTGACCGTCTGGCCGGTGGCTGGGTTGATGGTGCTGATTGCCATGGATGGCACCTCGTTTCGCTCGACGACATCTGAGATCTGCCCACGGCGCCGTGGGGTCGTGACCGGGGACACCCCGGCGCCGGCCGCTGGTCGGTCAGCCTCTAGATTCTGCCTCTTCGGCGAGGGCGAGCCACCGGTCCTCGGCTTCGTCCAGGGCGACCTGGGCCGCAGCCAGCTCGTCGCCCAGGCGGACCATCGCGCGGTGGTCGGCAGTGCCGGTCAGGGCGCCGGCCACGTTGTCCCGCTCCCGTTGCAGTCTGCCCATCTCCTTTTCGGCTTCGCGCAGGAGCCGGCCGAGGGGCGCGGACCGTCCCGTATGGGTCGGCGGGTCGCCTCCGGGTGACGTGCGGGGGCCGGGCGACGTGGACGGGAGCGGTCCGGATCGACGGGGGACATGGTGCCCTGCCCGGTCCAGCCACCCGGCCACGCCTCCGGGTACCCCGGACACCGCGCCGCCGGGCTCCACCGTGACCAGCCGCTCAGTGGTCCGCTCCAGAAACGTGCGGTCGTGGCTGACCGTCACCAGCGCGCCGGGCCAGTCCTCGAGGAAGTCCTCGAGGATCCGGAGCGTGTCCAGATCGAGATCGTTGGTCGGCTCGTCGAGGAAGAGGACGTTCGGCCGGTCGGCCAGCACCAGCAGGAGCTGGAGGCGCCGCCGTTCGCCACCCGACAGCGATCCCGCTTTGGCGAAGGTCAACTCCCCGGCGAACCAGAAGCGCTTCATCAGCTCGACGTCGGCCAGCGATCCGGGGGCGCGGTGGGGTCCGGCCACCAGGTCCTGCACCCGGGCCTCGGGGTCGAGGTCGGTTCCCTGTTGGTCGTAGTACCCGGTGACGACGGTGGGCCCGGTCTCCACCGTTCCGATCGTGGGCCGGCGCCGCCCGGCCAGCAGGTCGACAAGGGTCGATTTTCCGGTGCCGTTGGCCCCCACGATGCCCAGGCGCTCACGGCGACCGAGGGCGAGGTCGACGCCGGACAGCACCATGGGCCCGTCGCCGTCGCCGTCGCCGTCGCCGTCGCCGTCGCCGTCGCCGTAGCGGAAGCCGGCACCGATGCACTCGATGACCTTGTCGCCGAGACGGGGCGTCGCCCCTGTCAGTTCGAGCCCGGTCGAACGGGCCGCGGCCTCCGGGCCCTCCTCGATGGTCCGGAGTGCGGCGTCGATACGGGCCTGGGGTTTGCGGGACCGGGCCTGTGCACCACGGCGGAGCCAGGCGAGCTCGCGCCGGGCCAGGTTGCGCCGGGTGGCCTCGGCCGACTCGGCCTGCACCTGGCGCTCCGCTTTGGCCGCCAGGTACGACGCGTACCCGCCCTCGTGGACGAAGGTGCGGCCCCGGTCGATCTCCAGCATCCGGTTGGTCACCCGGTCGAGCAGGTGGCGGTCGTGGGTGACGAGCACGAGGCCGCCGCGGAACGTGCGTAGCTGGTACTCGAGCCAGGCCACCGCACCCAGATCCAGGTGGTTGGTGGGCTCGTCGAGGACCAGCAGTTCGGCCGGCCGGGCCAGCACCCGGGCCAGCGCCACCCGCTTGGCCTGGCCCCCCGACAGGGTGCTCACGTCCGCGCCGGCGGACTCGGTCATGCCCAGGCGGTCGAGGGCGGCCTCTGCCTCCCAGCCTTGTCCGACCGCTTCGGCCACCGTCCCCGGTGGGAGCACCGGCACCTGCTGGAGAAGGCCGACCCGCGCGCCCCGGCCCCGCCGGACCTGACCGTCGTCGGGGAGGTCCGTACCGGCGACGAGTCTCAACAGCGTCGACTTCCCCGTGCCGTTGATGCCCACCACGCCGACACGATCCCCGTCGGCGACGGTGAGCGAGAGTCCCTCGAAGAGGACCCGGTGGGCTCGCCGTACGGCGACGTCCTGGAGATCGACGAGCACGGCCACGAGGCGTCCAGGGTACCGGCGACCCGAACGGGTCAGTTCGGCGCGGGCCGGAAGGGCGACGGGTGGGAGGGTGTTCAAAGGGGCGGTGCCGGAACGGTGATGGACGGCGCCTCGGTCCCTCCGTCGACCTGCAGGATCTTTCCGGTCACCCAAGCCGAGGCGGGCGAAGCCAGGTAGAGGGCGCAGGCCGCGATGTCCTCCACCGTCCCCGGACGGCCCATGGGCGTCCCGGCCATGAATTGGGCCCGCAGGTGCTCGTCGGTGAGGACCACGTCGAGCGAGTCGGTGGCCACACCACCGACGGAGATGGCGTTGACCCGCACCAGGGGCGCGAACTCGGGAGCCAGGTTCCGGGTCACCATGTTGAGGGCGGCCTTGGCTGCGCCGTAGGCCACGAAGGACTCCTGGACCATGTCGCTCGACCGGGACGAGATGTTCACCACCGCGCCGCCGCCTGCGGTGGCCACCATCCGCGGCGCCACCAGCTTGGTGAGGAGGAAGGCCTGGGTGACGTTGAAACGCAGTGCGGTCTCGAAGAACCGTTCGGAGGTCTGCAGGGCCGGCGCCGGATAGGTGCCGCCGGCGTTGTTGACGAGGATGTCGACCTTCCCGAATTCCTCGACCGCGGCCTCCACCAGGTGTTCGAGCTCCTCGGTGATCATCACGTCGGTGACGACGGCCAGCGCCCTGCGGCCTCGGTGGCGGACCTCGGCCGCGGTGGCGTCGAGATCGGACCGGGTGCGGGCGGCGGCCACGATGTCGGCCCCGGCGTCGGCGAAGCCGATGGCGATGCCCCGCCCGATGCCCCGCCCCGCCCCGGTGATGATGGCGACCTTGTCGGTCAGCAGGAATCGGTCGAGGAGGCTCATGGGCACCGCCCTTCCTGGTTCAGCGGAGGTGGGATGCCGCTCGGCCCGAGTACGGCGGAAGGTCCAGGTAGCTCTTGATCCCGGGCTCGGCCTCCACCACCGAAGGGACGGCGCTCACGCAGTGGGTGGCGGTGGCCACCACCCCGGGGTTGCGGACCAGGCCGGCGGCGATGGACGCCGGATGCCAGCCATGGAAGGTGACCTGGCTTGACGGGTCACCGGTGATCTCGACCTCGAAGCGCTGGCCTTCGGGACCGAACGACCAGGCCGGATCCAGATGGTCCTGGCCCATGAACCAGTTGGTCCGGACCGAGATCACCGGGGTACCGCGTACGGTGCCTTCCCAGCAGAACTTCTGGGCCGCGATGTGGCCCGGGGCGATGGGCCCGATGGGCGATTCGATGGGGGCGGTGGCCACCGCCACCCGGTGATCGACGGTCAGCTCGGTGTCGAGGGCGAAGCCGAGGGCGTGGGCCACCATGCGGATCGACTGGCCGAACCCGTCCCCGAGGATGGTGGGCATCATGCTGGATGCCGCCTCCTCGGGGGTCTTGCCGAAGAGCATGATGTCCCCCACCACGGCCGGCGCGTCGTAGGAGCGGATGTCGGAGAACTCCTCGGCCCGGACGTGGGTGATGGACTGGGACAGGGCGGACACCATCAACGGGAAGCGTTCGGTGATGCCTCCGGGATGGATCCCCGTGCCGTGGACGGTCGTCCCTCCCTCGGCGCAGGCGGCCTCGATGCGGGACTCGTCGCGACCTCCGGGGAAGAACCAGTTCAACGGGGTGACGACGTTCTTCCCCGAAGCCAGCAGCCGGGTCACCACCGCCGGGTCGGCCATGACCGGCGAGTAGATGACGCAGTCGGCGTCGAGCCCGATGAGCTCGTCGATGTCGTTCGTCGCCGTGATGCCGAGCGGCGGGCCGCCGCACAGCTCGCCGACGTCGCGACCGGCTTTGTCGGGGCTGTGGACCCAGCATCCCACCAGCTCCAGTTCGGGGTGGGCCAGGACACCGGCGATGGCGGCCCGGCCGACCCCGCCGGTCGCCCACTGGATGACGCGAATGGCCACGGGTCTCCTTCCGGCTCGGCGCCACCGCCGACCGATGCCAGCTGGCACGGTACCACCGGGCCGAGCGCCGGCTCCGGGGAGCCGCGTCTACTCCAGCGAGGCGGGGTCCACGCCGGTACCACCGGCGGCACTGCTGGCGTAGGCGGCGAGGGCGAAGCGCAGCACGGAGACGGCCTCGGCGCCACTCCACAGCAACGGGCCTTCGCCGGTGTGGAGCCAGCGCAGCCAATGGCGGCCGGAATCCCTGAAGCTGCTGGCCCAGTCGTCGTCGAGGGCGTGGTAGGCGTGCATGACGCCGTCGGCGTAGACCTCGAGGCTCGGCTGTTGGATGCCCCGGCCGGTGCAGCGGTTGACGCGCGCATAACCCCGGCGCCCGGTCACCTCCCAGCGCTCGTCGTTGGTGTAATAGTCGGAGCGGAGGTACATGTTCGGGGCCAACGTGATGTCCCACACCCCACGGATCCCGTTGTCGTGCTCCCACACCAGCGTGGAGGGGGCGTCGATCTCGATGCCGGGAACCACCTCGGTCCCGCCCACCCAGGCCCGGACCTCCCGGATCGGACCGAAGAGCCAGATGGCGGTGGCCAGTTTGTGCCAGCCGTCGTCGAAGACGAGGATGCCGCGGCCCTTTCGCATCTGCTTGAACTGCCATTCGTAACTGCTGGCCGGGACGTCCCAACCCCCGAGGCCGCTGGCCACCATCTTCATGTGGTAGCCGCTGACCTCACCGATCTCGCCGGAGTCGACGATCTCTTTGAGCCTGACCAGTGGTTGGTAGAAGATGTAGTTCTCCATCACCCGCAGCTGGCGGTCGGCGGCCCCGGCCGCGTCGAGGAGCCGGCGGGCGTCGTCGAGGTCGTTGCACATCGGTTTCTGCAGATTGACGTGCCATCCATGGGCGAGGAGCTCGGTGACGCCGTCGACGTGCAGCGGGATCGGGAGCAGCGCTTCGACGGCGTCGACCTCGAGACCGCTGGCGGCCAGCTCGGCGACGGATGCGAAGGTCCGGGCGGACGGCCAGTCGGCCTGGCGCTGGAGGCGCCGTTCCTCGCTCGGGTCGACCAGCGCCACCACCTCGACGTCGGGATTGTCGACGTAGGCGCGCATGTTGAGGTCGTAGATCCGGCCGAGGCCGACGAATGCCGCCCGCACGGCACGGTCGAAGGGTTCAAAGGTCATGGTGAGCCGACACTACCGAACTGGGACAGACGGTCCGGGATGACGACGACCGAAGTGGGACGGGCGGCCCGGGACAACGACGACCGTCGCGGTCGAATCCGGGAGGCTGACCGGTGGCCGCCGCTCCGGCACGTGTGCTAGGCGGTAGGGCGGAACGAAAGGTTCCGGAGACAGGAGCGGGGACCGTGCAGGATTCGAACCTCACCGATGGAGCCAGTTGTTTCGCCCCCGACCTCCTGGGCGGTCAGGTCGCACTGGTCACGGGTGGGGCCACCGGCATCGGCAAGGAGATCTGCCGGGTCCTCGGTGCTCATGGCGCCCGCATCACCATGGCCAGCCGGAAGCGGGAGAACCTCGAAGCCGCGGTGGACGAGCTGCGGGCGGACGGCATCGACGCCTCGTTCGGGGTCTGCGACGTGCGGGACGCCGATGCCGTGCGCGGGGTGGTCGACCAGGTGGTGGCGGCCGGCGGCGGGCTCGACATCGTGGTCAACAACGCGGCTGGCAATTTCCCCGCTCCGATGTCGAAGATCTCGCCCAACGGCTTCAAGGCGGTCGTCGACATCGATCTGTTGGGGACCTACAACGTGACGCGGGCCGCCTTCGACGCCCGGCTCCGCCACCACGGTGGGGCCATCGTGAACATCAGCGCACCCTTCGAGCAGCGTGGGGTCGTCTACCAGGCGCACGTGGCCGCGGCCAAGTCGGGCGTCGACTCCCTCACCCGCACCTGCGCGGTGGAGTGGGGTCCCTACGGCATACGGGTGAACGCCATCGCACCGGGTTCGATGAGCAACACGGAAGGGGTCCGACGTTTCGCCGATGCGGTCCCGGGTGCGTCGGACCGACCGACCAACCCCCTCGGCCTCCACGGCCACGGCACCGACATCGGCTACCTCACCCTCTTCCTGTGCAGCGCGGCGGCACGGTTCGTCTCCGGCCAGGTCATCGCCGTCGACGGCGCCGGCGCCACCGACATGCTCAGGATGCAGGCCGGGCAGATCTGACCGGCCGGCGGCTCAGGGCAGGATGCCCGTCGACCGGGGCCGGCGCGGGGCGGAGTCCCTCCCCTCGGCCAGGCTCAGGCCGGCCAGGAGGGCGTTGCGCAGGTCGCGGGGGTCGATGACCTCGTCGTAGGAGAGCCGGGCGGCGGCCACCACCGACGCCCGAGCCTGCTCGGCGGCCAGACGCGCCCGCTCCCCGGGGTCGTCCACGGCGCTCGCCACCGAGTCGGCCGGGAGGGCGCCGAGGGTGATCGACGGGAAGGCAAGGGTGATGGTCTGGCCGTCGAAGGGGTTCATGGCCATCACCGAGGAGCCGAATCCGAACGCCTTGCGCAGGGTGACGTGCAGCTTGGGCCCGGTCAGCCGGTGCTGGACGGCGAACAGGCGGGCCGCGTGGCGGAGGATGCCCTGCCGTTCGGCGGCGGTGCCGGCCAGCACCCCGGGGTTGTCGGCCAGGAAGATGCACGGCAGACCGAAGGCGCCGGCCACGTCCAGGAAGTGCGCCGCCTTGTCGGCCGCCTCGCTGTCGATGGTGCCGGCCAGCACGGCCGGGTCGTTGGCCACGATGGCCACGCTGCGCCCCCCGAGGTGGGCGAGGACGGTCACGATCGAGCGCCCGAAGTCGGGCTGCACCTCCAGCAGCTCGCCGTCGTCGACCACCTCGGCCAGGACGGGCCGGACGGGGTACGGCTGGCGGGGGTCGGGAGGGATCAGGCCGAGGACGTCGACGCGCCGCTGACCGGCGTCGGGTCCCGTACGCCGGGGCGGCGGCTCCCAGGCGTTGAGGGGGAAGTGGCCGAGGTAACGCCGGGCCAGGTCGATGGCCTCGACGTCGTCGGTCACCACATTGTGAACGACGCCGCCCGAGTCGACCGCCACCGTGGGCCCGCCGAGCTCCTCCTTGGTGACGTCCTCCCCGGTGGCCGAGCGCACCAGCGGCGGCCCGGCGGCGAAGATCGACGCCGTCTCCGTCATGGCCACGAAGTCGCACAGCGGCGCGGTGAGGGCGCCGTGACCGGCCGACGCCCCGAGCACCAGGCTCACCATGGGCACCAGGCCGGAGAGCTCGGCCAGGCCCAAGAGGTCGCCCGGGCGTCGCCCGGCCGCCGTTTCGGTGACCCGGTGCCCGGCACCCTCCAGCATCATGATCAGCGGCACCCGTTCCTGCATGGCCAGCTGACACAGCCGGTACCGCTTGTCCGAGGCACCGCTGCCGATGGAGCCGCCGAGGACGGTCACGTCCTCGGCGCCGGCCAGCGCCGGCCGACCGTTGACCCGGCCCGAACCGGCCACCAGGGCGTCGCCCGGGACGGGCGGCTCGTCGGCCGTGCCGACCAGGCTTCCGATCTCGAAGAAGGTGCCGGGATCGAACAGGTGGTCGAGACGCTCCCGGGCATTGAGCCGGCCCCGCCGGTGCTGGCGGTCGAGCCGGGCTTCACCCCCCATGGCCCGGGCTTCGGCCTGGCGCCGGCCGATGTCGTCCAGGGCCGGACCCCACCCGTGCAGCTCGTCGGCCATGCCGGTCACCCGCGACCGGCGAGGCGGGGGGCGCCACCCGGTCGACCCACCGCGTCCGGGCTGAACGGCGACCACGTGCCGGCGCCTACGTGGTTGCCGGCGTCCACGTCGAGGAGGACGCCGGTGATGGAGCCCGCCTCCTCGGACAGGAGGAACGCAACCGCGGCGGACACGTCCTCGGGCTCGGTCAACCGCCCGAGGAGCAGGTTGTGACCGGCGGCCCGACCGTCGTCGTCCCCCCAGATGTCCCTGGTGCCGTGGGTTCTGGTCAGACCGGGGCTGACCGCGTTGACCCGGACGCCACGGCCCCCCAACTCGTTGGCCAGGGTCCGGGTCAGGGCATTGAGGGCCGACTTGGCTGCCGCGTACGCGGCCATGGTGGGTGTGGTCTTCTTCGGCGACCCACTGGAGATGTTGACGACGGCTCCTCCGCCCTCGGCCAGGCCCCTGGCCATCGCCTCCTGGATGAGGGACACCGCCGGCCACGTGTTGAGGACCACCGTCTTCACGAGGTCCTCCTGCTTCATGGCCAGGGCCGAACCGATGTAGGGGGCCCCGCCCACCGCGTTGACGAGAAGGTCGACGCGGCCGAACCGGTCGATGGCCGTGTCCACCAGGAGGGCCGGCAAGGAGGTGCTCTCGGCGGCACCGGGGCAGGCGACGACGTCGAGTCCCTCGTCGCGCAAGGCCGTCTCGGTTGCCCGGAGTCGCTGCTCGGAGCGGGCGTTGATGACCACGGACGCTCCTTCCAGCGCCAGCCGGCGAGCCGATGCGGTCCCGATACCCGGGTCGGTCGAGGCGCCGGTGACGATGGCCACCTTCCCCTCGAACCGGCGTCCAAACGTGCGCTCGTCCACTGCTCTCCTCCGGGAGGGTCTGATCGGGCTGGTGCGGAACGAACCTACCGGGCCATCCATGGTGCGAGAAAGCGGTCCGGCAGCTCCCAGCCGGAACCGGGCCTCGGGGCCGACGGCCGGGGCTAGGCTCGGCGACGGCCGAGCACCATGACCTCCCTCCGGAGTCCTCTGGCGCGGAACATCTGACTGCGGGCCGCGACAGAGCGAGGGTGAGTGGAGCGATCGCGTAATCCGTTCCGGGGCGTGAGGATCGGGCTCGGGGCCCTGGCCCTCGTCCTCCTGGCCGGCACGGTGGGCTATCTGTTGTTCGGGTTCAGCCTTCTCGATGCCGTCTTCCAATCCGTCATCACCGTCACCACGGTGGGTTTCAACTCGCCCCACCCGCTGGACGGGGCGAGCAAGGTCTTCACGATCTTCCTCATCCTCGTGGGGGTGGGCACCGCCCTCTACACCTTCTCGGCCGTCCTCGAAGTGCTCATCGACGGCAACATTCAGGATCTGATCAGGAGGCGCAAGATGGAACGGGACATCGACCGGATGGACGGGCATGTCATCGTCTGCGGGTGGGGCCGGGTCGGACGCGAAGTGGCCCACTACCTGGCCAGTGGGAACACCGATCTGGTCGTCGTCGATCGCGACCCGGAGCGGTTGATCGGCGCCCCCTACGCCTCGGTGTGCGGGGACGTGGCTGACGATGCCACACTCCTCGAGGCCGGGATCGAGCGGGCGACGGCGCTGGTGGCGGCGCTCGACACCGACGCCGACAACCTCTATGTGACGGTGGCGGCCAAGTCGATGCGTCCGGGCATCCAGATCATCGCCCGGGCACGGAACGAATCGTCGGAGTCGAAGCTGGTTCGGGCCGGCGCCGACAGGGTGGTCAACCCCCAGCAGCTCGGCGGCGACCGGATGGCGTCGTTCGTGACCCAGCCGCACGTGGTCGACTTCATCGACGTCGTCATGCACGACGGGTCGCTCAAATTCCGCCTCGAGGAGCTGACCTTGTCAGCCGCATCTCCTCTGGTGGGCAAGACGCTGCGGTCGGCCCATCTGCGTGACCGCACCGGGGCCCTCGTGCTCGCCATCCGTCGGCCCGACGGTCGATTCGTCACCAATCCCAGTCCGGAGGACTCGATGGAGTCGGGTGACGTCCTCATCAGCATCGGCACGGCCGAGCAGCTCGAGGCCCTCGCCGTGTTCGCCGATCATCCCGTCGACGGGTAGGGGCGGGCGCCCCGAGGCCTGGATCATGGGCGCGACCCGCACCCGCGGCCGCGCCGGCTTCCCGGCTTCAGTGCACCGCCGGCACGGCCAAGGCGAACCGTGGATGGGGGACCATGGCGGCCAGATCGGCGGCCGCCTCTGCCGTCAGCGGGGCGGAGAAGAAGTAGCCCTGGCCGATCTCCACGCCGATCTCGCGAAGTATCTCCACCTGCTCGGCAGTCTCGACCGCCTCCGCCACCGTGCAGACGCCGAGGGAGCGGCACAGCTTGGTGATCGTCTCCACGGTGCTCCGGCTCTTCCCACCGGTGGCGATGTCCTTGATGAGCGAGGCGTCGATCTTCATGGTGTTGACGACGCAGTTCCCCAGATTGTTGAGGACCGACCAGTCCGCACCGACGTCGTCGACCGTGAGTTGGATGCCGAGGCGGGTCATGACCTCGAGGTCCGCCGCGGCATCGTCGTCGGCTACCGACGTCTCGGTGATCTCGACGGTCAGCTGATCAGGATTGAGACCGGATTTCTCGAGCGCGGCAGCAGCGGCCAGCGCGGCGTTCCCGCGTTGGAGTTGGAACACCGAGCAGTTCACG
>JBEKIU010000072.1:0-18269 GCA_050011635.1 Acidimicrobiales bacterium | reverse complement strand
TCGGGGCCGTCCCGACCTGAGCCGGACCGTCGGGCGGCGCCACGACCACCCGGCACACGCTGGCCGTGCCCGGCCGGTCAGCCGACCGGGGCCGACGGTGACGAGAGGGGCACCGGTCGGGCGAGACTCCAGCTGAAGGTCTTGGGGATGTCGTCCATCGCCACCGTCGTGGACAGATCGGCCACGGTGGGCCCGACACGGTCGGCCACGGCCTGCAGCTGATCGGCGTCGAACCCGAAGACCCCGACGGCATTGACGCCGAGCATCCTCCGGATGTCCTCTTCGGGCATCCCTCCGAACACCTGGCGCAGGATCAGTCGGTGGACGGGTGCCGCTCCTTCGAGGTGTGGGTAGTCGGCGCCCCACATCAGGCGCTCGATGCCGATCTCATGGCGCATCTCCGCCTCCTGACGCTTCATCAATGACCCGCCGAGGAACACGTGCCGCTCGAAGTACTCCGACGGGCGCAGCTCGAGATAGGAGCGCACGGGTGCACCGCCGTGGGTGTCGAAGAACGACTCCATGTCCCGGATCAGGGATGGCAACCACTGGACGCCGTTCTCCGTCACCACCACCTTGAGCTTCGGATGGCGATCGAAGACGCCGCCGAAGATCATGAACCAGAGAGGGCGCCGGGTGAAGACGAACACCTCGTAGAGCCCGAGGAACCCACCGTGCTTGTCGTCGTAGAGCTGTTTGGCGTCAGTGGCCGTGCCCGATGCGCCGGTATGGAGGTTCACGACGAAGTCGTGGTCTTCGCAGGCGCTCCAGAAGGGCTCGTAGTACTCGTCGGCATACCCCGGAAGGCCCGATTTGATCGACATGGCCGGGAGCATCACCCCGCCGAAGATGCCTGCCGAACGAGCCCAGGCCACCTCCTCCACGGCCCGGTCCATGTCATGGAAGTCGATGGGGATGCAGGCGGCCCTCCGGCCGGGTGCGGCGGCACAGAACTCGGCCAGCCACCGGTTGTAGGCGTGGAGCGCCGGCCAGACCGGCTCGAGGCCCTTGCTCGTCTGGCTGCCCAGGTACATGGCCGGGGACAGGCCCCCCGCGAGTACCGGACCGGGGAAGGCCACCTCGGCGTGGATTCCCTGCTCCTCGAGTACGGCAAGCCGCCGACCGCCGGCGTCGGAGGCGAACACCCAGTCGGAGCTGTAGTTGGCCAGCCAGTCGGCTGCGGCCGCGGTGTCGACCCCCATGCCGGCCAGGCGCCGGGCGGCGACGGCCCGGACCACATCCGACTCGTCGATCTCCCCCGGGTCGACCCCACCGAACATGGGGATGGCCACGGATGAGAGATCACCGAAGGCGGCGACTGCTTGGCGATGGCCCGGATCGACGTAGGACAGGAATTCGTCCAGGTCGGTGGGTGCCGCGTGGGCATCGGCCGACACGACGACGTAATTCCTTCCCGTACGGAGCGCTCCCTCCCGATCGGTCAAGCCAACCGCCTCCCCCGGCGCAGGCGCGCCATGATTCCTCGGATGTGCGAAGACTACCCGGCGCCATTCCCAACCGCTGGCCGACATCCCGACCCGACGGGCGAGGCCCCGCCTTCGGCGGTGGCCAGCTGGATTAGAGTCGTCCACCTGGAGGAAGAGCCATGGCCGAGCACGGAGCCGACGTCGATCGCAGTGAGGAGTGGGCCCAACTACGCGAGCACCACCTCGAGCCCAGCGACCTCCGACCGGCATCTTCGGCCCGCGGCCTGCACCATTTCGCACTCCTGTCCGGTGACGTCGAGCGGACCATCGCCTTCTACCAGGGCGTGCTCGAATTTCCGTTGACCGAGCTGTTCGAGAATCGTGATTACCGGGGTTCGACCCACTTCTTCTTCGATGTCGGCAACGGGAACCTCCTCGCCTTCTTCGACTTCCCCGGTCTCGACCTGGGCGGGTACGAAGAGGTCCTCGGTGGTCTGCACCACATCGCCATCTCGGTGACAGAGGAGCGATGGGAGCATCTGCGTTCCAAGCTCGAGGCGGCGGGGGTGTCCACCACCAACCTGAGCGGATCGTCGCTCTACTTCAGTGGACCCGACGGTGAGCGGCTCGAGCTGATCAAGGACCCGCTGCTCGAGATGTACGGATCGAAGATGGTGTGAAGGACCGGTAGGTCTCACCGCCCGCAGGTCCCTGACCGGCGGCACGACCGATGTGGGGCAGGCCTGACGGCTCAAGATGCCCGATGGCCCGGTCGATGCAAGAGACATGACCGAAGCCGCGATCGCCGAGCCGGGGTCACGCTCCATGGACCGCGACCACCGGCCCCGGAGCAGGTTGGTCGACCGCACGCTGTTCTCCGACCATCTGCAGCGAGCCGTCCGCCGGAACGCCGGCGTCCCCGGCGGTCTCGCCGTTCTGGCCGTGGCACCCGACCCTCGCACCTTCGCCACCACCGAGGACACCTCGGGGGTGCGGGCGGAGGTCTCCGTGGTCACCGCGGGTCGCCTGGTGGGATGCCTCCACTACTCGTCCTTCGTGACACGGGTGGCGAGTGACGAGTTCCTGGTCCTGGCCGAGGGGATCGGCGGTGTGGAACGCGCCCTCGTGCTGGCCGAGCAGTTACTGGCGGCCATCCGACGGCCGGAGATGACAGGTGGCGAGGCGCCGGTCACGGCCAGCATCGGCATCGCCTTCCAGGTGCCGGGTGCGACATCCGAGCAGCTCCAGAACAACGCGGCCGTGGCCATGTACTCGGCACGGAGCGAAGGAGGGGACCGCTGCCAGGTCTACGACGAACGGGCACCGGAGCCTGCCCCGACAGCCAGCGGTGTCGGTTGACGCCAGAGGATGCTCGGCCGGATCACCTTCGTCAGAGCGGCTTCCGGGCATCGATGAGAAATCGGGTCGCGTGCGCGGTGAACGACCCCTCCCGCTGTATCAGATCGTGCAAGGCCCGCAGCCGCACCTCGAACCTGTCGACGGTGAACCCCGGGACGATCCAGATGACCAGCCGGAGGAAGTAGACGACGGCGCCGACGTCGAAAAAGACGGTCCGGAGCCGCTCGTCACGCAGATCCTCAACGACCAGACCTGCGCCCTCGGCAGCCGATCGGGCCAGTCGGGGGTCCCGCACCGATCCGTGCGGTAGCGGGCCGAGCATGAATTCGCTGAGCTCGCGGACGCTGCCCGGCCCGATCTGCTGGGAGAAGAAGGTGCCTCCCGAGCACAGCACCCGGGCGATCTCCTCCCACCAGGTGACCACAGGATGACGGCTGACGACGAGGTCGAACGACCCGTCGGTGAACGGGAGGGCCGGTCTGTCGTCCTGGGTGGCGACCACATGGGCTCCTCGGGGGCGAAGCATCCGTGCCGCAACGGCCACATTGGGCAGGTAACCCTCGGTCGCCACCAACAGCGGTGGGTGGTGGGGCAGCGTGGCCAGCATCTCCCCCCCACCCGACTGGATGTCCAGCATCCTCGACGCCCTGCCACTCCGTTCGGCGACCCGCTCGGCGTACCGCCAGCTCGGTCTCTCCTCGGTGGCCCGCCCCGAGAGCCAGCTCAAATCCCACCCTTCGATGGGCGCCGCCTCGGCCTCGGCGACCAGCTCCTCGAACGGGCGTGCCGATGGCATGGTGCCGCTCAGGACGCCTCGTCCGACCAGGCCGACCGTCGGATCTTGAAGAACGGGGCCCGCAGGACCAGAGCGCTCACACCCATGAGGACGACGCCGAGGACACCCACCCCGGCCACCGTCCAGCGGGCGGTCGGTCCGAGCGCGGGTATCGACTTGGCCAGCACCCACACGAGAACGGCCGCGGCGGACAGCGGGAAGATGCCCGCAAGCGTCAGATCGGCCACGCTCCGGCGCAGGATCCCCCGGTAGTACCAGGTCGTGGCCAGCGCGGTGAAGATGTAGAAGACGGTGAAGGCGATCGCCTCGGCGTTCACGACGTCGTCGAACGCGTTGGCCAGTGACGACCAGAGCACGTACAGATCGGCCACGACCACCATCACCATCCCCCAGAACAACGTGGCGAACATCGGCGTCCGGAACCTCGGGTGGACCCGGGCGAACGCGCCGGGCAGCAGTCGGTCGGTGCCCATCGAGTAGGTGACCCGGCTGGTGGAGACGATGGTCGCCTGGGTGGTCCCGAGCACCGACAGGACGACGGCGAGCACCATGAACTTGGCCCACCCGCCGCCCACCAACGCCTGGGCGATATAGGGCAAGGCGTCCGTCGCATGGGCCTGGAGCTGGCTCGCCGGAACGACCCCCTGGAAGCTGACGAAGAGCCAGGCGAAGACCGGCCCCAACAGGGCCACCGAGATGATGGCCGCCTTTCCGGGGTTGGTGCGCTTGTGGGTCGTCTCCTCGTTGATGTAGATGGAGGCGTCCCAACCGGTGAACAAGAAGATGGCGATCAACATGGCCCCGGCCAGGCTGCCCTTCCCGCCGACACCGTTGATATGGAGCCAGCTCAGACTGGGATGGACCGTCCCGGCCCGGTGCTCGACGAACACGGCCCAGAAGGCGATGGCGCTGAAGACGAGGAGGATGACATATTCGATCGATGCGATGGCCAGCTGGAACCTGGCCGTGGCCCTGATCCCGATGGCGGCGACGCCGGCCAGGGTCACGCCGAACACGGTGGCGGTGAGCACGTTCCCCGCGGTGCCCGAGGCGTCGAGGCCCACGAACGACAGCATGGCCGGACCAAGGGGCAGGATGTTGCTGACCGAGCCGAGGACGAAGCCGACCAGCATCGACCAACCGACCAGGTAGCCGACATAGGGGTTGATGGCTCGTGCGACCCAGACGTAGGGCCCGCCGCAATTCTGGTTCCACAGGTTGAGTCGCTGGTAGCAGAGCGCGATGGCCAGCATCGGGAGCATGCTGATCAGGATCGCCGGTCCGGTGGCATAGGCCGCCACCGCCACCATCCCGGCCAGGGCCACGGCTGTCGACTGGCCCGGCGCCGAGGTGGCCACTCCGATGACGACGCTCTGCGGGAGCGTGACGACGTCGGGCCGGAGCTGGTGCGTCGAAGCGTCCGCTACCGCCGGGCCCGGCGTCTCGACGGCATCGTCGGCCACGTCCACGTTCACCTTCTGTCGTTTCAGTCCGGGCCTGTTGGAGGCGGGCTTGTCGAAGCGGTCATTCAATCACCGGTCCGCACGCCCGTCGATTTCCGCACCCGAACGGACCGCCGCCGGCGGGATCCGAAGCCGCCCCTAACGGGATCCGAAGCCGATGGGGCGGCCCGGCAGGCGGTACATACGGGCGTCCGCCGCTGCCACCTCGTCGACCAGGCCGTAGTCGATGGCCTCCTGGGCCGAGAGGAAACGGCCTCGGTCGGCATCGTCGAGCACCCGCTCGAGGGGCCGGCCGGTCACCTCGGACAGGCGGGCGCAGAACGCCGTCCACTGATCGGCATGGGCTGTCGCCAGCTGCTCGAGCTGGCGGGCACTGCCCTGCACCTCCACGCTCGGCTCGAGCAACCGGAGTCGAGCGTGGGCCGACATCAGCCGGTGGCTGCAGACGGCCAGCACGCCGACGGAGGGCCCGACGGCCTGCCCGACGCACGAAGCCCGCACCGGTACCCCGAGCACGTCGATGATGTCCATCAGCGCCAGGGCCGCGGCGAGCGTCCCGCCGGCGCTGTCGATCTGCAGATGGACCGGGCCGTCGCCGATGGCATCCAGCGTCATCAGTTCGACCCCGACCTCGTGGCCGGCTTCATCGTCCACAGGACCCGAAAGCAGCACGATCCGGAGGTCGAACAGCTTCCTGCGCATCCAGGACCTCGGATCGCCACCGTCCATCGTCCAGCGCCGGCCCGGGTCGTCCGGGCCGACGGGCTCGTCGGCGCCGTCCCCAGGGCGTGGATCCCAGCGGGTCGTCGTCATCAGGGACCCTCCGCCAGCGTCCAGTCGAGCCGGAGGCCGAGTGCGGAGGCATAGCGCTCGACAGTGGACACCAGGACATCCGAGGTCCCCGTCTCGATGCGGGCGACGGCCGACTGCGATGTCCCCATGCGGGCGGCCACCTGGGTCTGGGACAGGCCCAGTCCGCGGCGCAGCTCGACCAGCTCGTCGCTCAACGCCCGACGGCGCTCGGACAGCTCGCGGAAACCGGGGAAGACCGGCTCATGTCGTCGCTCGTTGGCCATCCCCACCTCGCCGTCTGTACCGCACCATCGGTTGTACTGCACCATCGGTTGTACTGCACCATCCGCACCCCGCGGTGGGTGCGTCGTGTCACGCCCGGACCGTAGCGAGCCTGCTCCGGACCGACCGACCGAGCGACCGACCGGGCGACGCACCGACCGACCGAGCGCACGCCGGCTCGTTCATGCTATCTCTTCGGTGATATCTCAATACTGAGATACCATACTCGAGGTAGCGAGGGCGGACCGCCCGCCCGGACCAGTGGAGGTGCCCGATGTCTGCCTATCAGGCCTTGATCCCGACGGTGGTGGAGGAGTCGAGCAGGGGCGACCGTGCCTTCGACATCTTCTCCCTCCTCCTGCGGGAGCGGATCGTCTTTCTCGGCCAGGAGGTCGATGACCAGGTGGCCAATCTGATCATCTCCCAAATGCTCTACCTCGAGTCGCTGGACCCGGAGAAGGACATCTCGCTCTACATCAACTCCCCCGGTGGCGTCGCCTATGCCGGGATGGCCATCTACGACGTCATCCAGCACGTCCGTCCCGACGTGTCGACCATCTGCGTGGGCATGGGGATGTCGGCCGCGGCCATGGTCCTGTGCGGGGGGACACCCGGGAAGCGGTTGGCGCTGCCGAACGCCCGGATCATGATCCATCAGGGAAGCGCCGGTGCCCGCGGGGCTCCGAGCGACATGGAGATCCAGCTGCGCGAGGTACTGGCCCTCACCCGCCGGATGGCTGAGATCATCGCCCACCACAGCGGCAGGTCACCCGAGCAGGTCGCCAGCGATATCGATCGTGACTACTTCATGACGCCCGAGGAGGCCATGGCCTACGGGATCATCGATGACATCATCGCCCCCCGCAGCGGCCTGTCCTCGTCGGCGACGGAGAACGGGCACCTGGCCTAAAGTCGTTGGTGTGTCCGATCCGTGCCGGGCATCGAGCAACCGGTCCGGAGTCCGGCAGGGGGAGGTACGTCAATGGGGGTTCTACCCGAGGTGATGCCGGCCGCGGTCTACCGCCGGCCCGGCGAGGTGGTGGTCGAGGAGCTGCCGGTCCCTCGACCCGGTCCGGGCGAGGTGCTGGTCGAAGTCGACCACTGTGGCATCTGCGGCTCGGACATCCACATGTTGCTGGACGGATGGGGCGACAAGCCGGGCCTGGTGGCCGGCCACGAGTTCACCGGGGCCGTGGCCGCGGTGGGCGAGGGCGTGGACGACTGGGAGATCGGGGAGACGGTGGTCGGCGGCACCTCCCCCAAGTGCGGCCGGTGCCGCCGGTGCCTCGAGGGGAAGCCCTCGCAGTGCGAGAACCGCCAGGGCTCGATCGTCGACGGACACAACGGTGCATTCGCCCGCTACCTGTTGGTGCGGGCCGCGGCGCTGCTACGGCTGCCACCGGGGCTGTCGGCGCGCCACGCGGCGCTGGCCGAGCCGCTGGCGGTGGCACTCCACGGGATCACCCGATCCGGGGTGGCCCCCGGCGACAGCGTGATGGTCATCGGTGCAGGACCGATCGGCGCGCTCTCCATCGCCGCGCTGGTGGCACGGGGCATCGGACCCATCACCGCCGTCGAGCCCGGGGAGCGGCGCAAGCAGCTGGCCGGAGCTCTCGGCGCCGACGAGGTCCTCGATCCGGCCGATTTGGAGAAATTCCCGCCCTGGGAACCCGAGCGGATCTCCGAGCGGGCCGTCCACGTTGTCCTCGAATGCTCAGGCAAGAAGGAGGCCATGGAAGCCGGGTTCCATCAGCTGCGTCGGGGTGGCACCCTGGCGCTGGTCGGTGCCGGCATCGAGCACCCGTCCTTCGACCCCAACCGGTTCATCCTCAACGAGCTCCACGTCGTCGGTTCGTTCATCTACGACAAAGGTGGCTTCGAACAGGCACTGACCCTGCTGACGTCGGACGACTTCCCCAACGATCTGTTGATCGAAGAGGAAGATGTTCCCCTGGACGGGATATCCGACGCCCTGGTCGGCCTGGCCGAGGGCCGCTTCGCCGGCAAGGTGATGGTGGTCCCCCGGCTGTCGGACGGAGCCGGCCCGCAACCGGCCTCGCGGAGAGCATGATGGCCCACCCCTACTACCCGACGGGCAACCCACGGTTCAACCACGTGGCCATGAGCCTCGACGCCGAGATGCTCGACGAGCACAACCGGGCCGATATCTGCCGGTTCTGGAGCGAGGTCTTCGGCTTCGACGAGATCGAGGTCATGACCCAGGACCGTCGCCGCCTCATCCTTTCGTGCGTGCACTGGGACCAGTTCATCTTCCTCATCGCCGAGAGCGACCCGATGCGCTGTCCGCGCATGGACCACTTCGGTTTCTCCGTGGGGTCGCGGGAGGAGCTGGTGGGAGTGGAGGCCCGGGCCATCGCATTCCGCGAGCAGGACGAGCGGGTCGACCTCATCGGCCTCCACGTGGACGACCAGGGCGTGGTGAAGATCCACTCGGTCTACGTGAAGTACCTTCTGCCCATGATGTGCGAGGTGCAGTGGTGGGAGTTCGCGGCATGAGTGCCGCCGGGCAGACGCCGGCCACCGGGGCCGGTCCCCTGCAGATCGGCGTCTTCGTCCCCCAGGGCTGGAAGCTCGAGTACAGCGGCTGGAGCGGACCCGATGCGTGGCAGCGCTCGGTCGAGATCGCCCGCCTGGCCGAATCCCTCGGCTACGACCACCTGTGGGTCTACGACCACGTGGAGACCGTGCCCCGTCGTGAGCCGACCCATGTCTTCGAGGCGTACACCATGCTGGCGGCACTGTCGCAGCAGACGGCCCGGGTGGGACTGGGTCAGCTGGTGACGTGTGCCTCGTACCGCAATGCGGGATTGCTGGCCAAGGAGGCCGCCTGCATCGATGTCTACTCGGGCGGGCGGCTCATTCTCGGGCTGGGAGCGGGCTGGTTCCACGAGGAGTACCACTCCTACGGGTACGAGTACCTGTCCAATCCGGAGCGGCTGGCCGTTCTCGACGAGACCCTGGAGGTGGTCCGTCGGCTGTGGAGCGAGGAGACCGTCACCTTCGACGGCAGCCATCTGCACTTCGACGGCGCCTACTGCGACCCGAAGCCCGTGCAGCAGCTGCCGCCGGTACTGGTGGGCGGCGGGGGCGAACGGGTCAACCTCCGCATCGCGGCGCGTCGGGCCGACCTCACCAACTGGCAGGTGAGCCTCGAGGCCTTCGAACGCAAGTCACGCCTCCTGGCCCAGTACTGCGAGGAGGTCGGCCGGCCGTTCGAGGAGATCAACCGCACCCACGGCCCGGACTGCCGCCTGTTCGACACCGAAGCGGAGACCCTGGCCTGGTGCGAATCGGACGGTGGCGGGAACCTCTGGCCCGGCGTGCCGACCGAGCGGTACCTGGCCGAGAACCTGGTCGGCCCGGTGGACCAGGTCATCGAGAAGACCCAGGCCTTCGTGGACGCCGGATGCCGGGGTCTGATCCTGTGGCTGCGGGATTTCCCGGGCGACGAGACCCTGCGCCGGTTCATGGCCGAGGTCGTCCCGGCCCTCAAGGTGCCGACAGGTCGATGACCACCCGACGTGAGCACTGAACCACCTCACCGGATAGTTGGGGCGATGTCAGGCGAAAATTGGGTAGACGCTGGTACCCTCTAGCAGGGGCAAAACCGACTCGATCCGCCTCCTGGAGGTGACCCATGCGTTTGAGACTCTCGAACGCAAGCCCGATTGCGAAGACCACGCTCGCGCTGGTGATCGTCGCGTCCCTTTCGGGCATCGCCGTCGGCGTCGCCACCCAGACCGGGGGGGCCGCCACCAAGGCCGCAGCGAAGCAGGCCGATGCGAAGGCGTCTTCGGCGCCGAAGTCCGCCGCCGGCCATGCGGCAACAGCGTCAGCAACAGCAACAGCCACGCCGGCAGCCACGGCCGCCTCGGCCACCGGCAACGCCATCGTCGCCGCGGCGGCCAGCGAGCTCAGTTTGCCCTACTGCTACGGCGGCGGGGGCATCAACGGCCCCAGCGAGGAGACCAACAATTCGTCGAGTCCGGGGTGCGCGCCGCCGCTCGTGGGCTTCGACTGCATGAGCCTGGCCCAGTACGCCGTATACCAGGGGACCGGTCATCAGGTGGTGCTGCCCGACAACGGTGGCCAGCCGACGAGTGGGACGTTCATCGAGCCAACGGGCACCGAGGTCAGTGATGTGAGCAGCCTGCTCCCCGGCGATGCCGTCTTCTTCGGGGGGACCATCGGCGACTACGACCACTCGGGCATCTACGCCGGCAACGGGGAAGTGTGGGACGCGCTCGACAACGGCATCCCGGTGCAGGAGCACGAGTTCTCGGCCATCTACAGCGACTACGGCAACGTCTACGACGGCGCCTACCGCTTCACGGCCGCCGTCACCCCTCCCCCTCCCCCTCCCGCACTCTCCATCACCACCGCGTCGCTGCACAACGGCACCATCTACAAGGTGACGCACAAGTCGTACTCGGCGACGCTCCATGCCACCGCCGGCACCCCGCCCTACGCGTGGTCACTGGCCGCCGGGTCCAAGCACCTGCCGACCGGCCTCAAGCTCGGGGCCAACGGTGTGATCTCGGGGAAGGCAACCACGAAGGGAACGTTCTCCTTCACGGTCCGAGCCGCGGATGCCGGCTCCCCCAAGGAGGCGGCGAAGAAAGTCCTCTCCATCAAGATCACGTAGCCACCCTCGATCAGGGCCGGGTGGCCGTGGGCACCGATGTGCCGTCGTCGGTTTCCGATCGGTCCGACCTAAGATCTCGCCATCACAGAACGCGTCCGCGGTCAGACAGATACTCGTGACGAGTCCCCTGCGCCCGACCGCGACGGAAAAGGAGCAGTGGGCTCCTCCGGGGGCTCCGCCCGTGCCGACCGGGGGCCGTTCTCCGCCGCCAGATGGCAGAGCCCGGTGCGCGGCCCTTGGCTGACCTCGATGTTCGGCGTGGTCCTGCTGGTCGGCATCCCCATCGAGTTCGTCACCGGTCTTCTCTCCTATGCCGCCTACGACCCCAGGCTCGGGAATCCCCCCAATTCGGCCAAGGGGATATTCGGCCTGTACCTGTTCAACTGGGTGACCAGGCCCAGCTGGCTCTACCGGGTCATCGAGGGCACCCACGTCTTCCTCGGCCTCGTCCTCGTCCCGGTGGTGCTGGCCAAGTTGTGGTCGGTCATGCCCACGCTGTTCGAGTGGCCACCGTGGCGGTCGGTGGCGCAGTTCCTCGAACGGGTGAGCCTGGTGCTCGTCGTGGGCGGCATCGTGTTCGAGATGGCCACCGGCATCTTGAACATCGACTACTTCACCCAGATCAACTTCTACTCCGGGCACTTCTACGGCGCGTGGGCGTTCATGGCCGGGTTCGCCGTCCATGTGGGCGTGAAATTCGGCGACATGGTGCGGGCCCTGCGGACCAGGTCGCTCCGGACCGAGTTGCGCACCGGACTGGCCGGCACCCGGCCCGAGACGGTCGACAGCGCCCTCATCGCACCGGAGCCCGCCGCGCCCACCATCTCGCGGCGCGGGGTACTGGCACTCGTCGGCGGCACCTCGCTCGCCGTGTCCGTGCTGACCGCCGGAGAGACCATCGGCGGCGGGCTGCGCCGGCTCGCCCTCTTCGGAACCCACTACCGGTCCCCGGACAGCGGGGCCAACCACTTCCCTGTCAACCACACTGCCGCCTCGGCCGGGATCACCGCGTCGGCGACGGGCCCGGACTGGCGTCTCTCCCTGGTCGGCACCCGACACGTCTCACTCAGCCGGGACCAGTTGTCGGCCATGCCCCTCACCACCGCCGATCTGCCCATCGCCTGCACCGAGGGGTGGTCGACCCAACAGCGTTGGACCGGCGTGCCCCTGGGCGATCTCGCCCGCCTGGCCGGCGTGGGACATCCCGGCCCCTCGCAGATACGGGCGCTCGACGACGGGTCCATCATCCTTTCCGGCACCCAGATCTCCGCGCCCGATTCGCTGCTCGCCCTCCGGGTCAACGGGGCGGACCTCTCGCTCGACCACGGGTACCCCGCCCGGATCATCGTCCCGTCCGCCCCGGGCACCCACAACCTCAAGTGGATGCGCGAGATCGTCTTTTCGGAGGAGGCCTGAGGTGCGCTGGCTCCAGCGCCACTACGGTGCCGGTCCGATCCACCTGGTCGGGCTGGCGACGTGTTTCGCCGTGGCTGCCTACGCACTGGGGAGGGTCCTCGGCGAGAGCGGCTGGAAGGAGGTCCTGCTGTGGTTCGCCATCTGCGTCGTGGCCCACGACCTCATCGTGTGGCCGGTCTACGGCATCGCCGACCGGACGGCCCTCCGGGTTCAGGACAGATCGCGGGGCAGGCGTCCACTGGTGCCCTGGATCAACCACGTCCGGGTCCCTGCCATCGTGTCGGCCCTGCTGCTGGTGATGTTCTTCCCGTTGATCCTCCGGCTCTCCAACTCCTACTACCAGGAGGTCACCGGATTCAACGAGGACGTGTACGTCATCAACTGGTTGGCCGTGACCGGCATCCTCTTCACCGGGTCCGCCGTCCTCTACGCCATCCGGCTGGGTCGTGCCCGCAGGCGGGCGAGGGTGTCCGGTCCCCTACCCCCGAGCACGGACGAGGCGGTGGATCCGCTCGGGTGAATCGACGGCCGCGTCGACCGCCGGGCCGAGGGGTCCGAGCTGCGAGCGGTAGCACTCCACCGCCCGCCGCTTGCCCGGGATGTCAGCCGAGATCTCGATGCCCTCGACCGGCCGCAGCTCGAATCCCCTCGTGCGGAGGTTGGCCGTCGCCCCGATGACCTTCTCGGGGAGGTAGACGGCATACGGCAGCTCCTCGTAGACGAGCCAGTCGATGTCCGTGAATTTCCCGACCACCTCGAGGCATGCCGCCGCGGTCACCTCGTGGTCGGGATGGCTCAGCCCCAGGGGGATGGCCCAGGCGGTCGGGGCCGACGCGTCGATCAGAACCTCGAGATCCTGGGCCACCGCCTGGACGAGATCGGCCCGGAGAGACGGTCCCGGGTAGCCGTAGGTCGGGGTGCGGTACTGGTGGTCCCAGTGCTCGAGGTGGTGGAAGGTGGATCCGAGCACGGTCGAGGCCTGCTCGTCTTCGTGGCGGCGGGCGCCCACGATGTCGGCTCCGGGCCGGAACATCCCCGAGAGCTCCTCCCAGCCGGTCACCGGGTCCACCGACCCGGGACCCCCGGCGAATGCGGTCACCATCGACGATCCCGGATGGGCAGCCAGGAGACCGGCACAGCTCAGGGCCACATCATCCAGGTGGGGTGACACAGCGCCGACTCCGGACGTCACCCCCCCAACCTACCGCCCGGACGGTTTCTCGTCCCGGCCACGGAGAAGCCTGCCGGCCCGGGCCGACCGGTACAGTTTCGAGGTGGCCTCACCCACCCGGACCCGCTACGCCACGTGCGGTGATGTCGAGATCGCCTACCAGGTCTTCGGCGACGGACCGATCGACCTCCTCTTGTACACCGGAGGCACGACCCCGATCGACTGCGTCGACGAAGAGCCGGCCATGGCCCGGTTCCAACGACGGCTGGCGAGTGTCGGTCGTGTCATCCGGTTCGACAGGCGGGGCGTGGGCCTCTCGGATCGGGGCTCGCCCTCGAACCCACCGACCGAAGAGCAGTGGGTGGAGGATGCGGTGGCGGTGCTGGACGCGGTCGGTTCGCGGCGGTCGGTGGTGCTGGCTCCCTTCGTGGCCTCCCCCATCGGCCTGCTGATGGCGTCCACCCATCCGGATCGGGTCATCAGCCTGATCCTCGTGAACGGCGCGGCCCGGGCCGCCTGGGCCCCCGACTACCCCGACGGCATGCCCGAGAGCATGATCGAGCTGGGTATGCGGCTGGGCGCCGACCCCGATGCGGTCGAGCAGGGCTACGACAACCTCGCCCTCATCGCTCCGAGCGTGGCCGACGACCCGGCATTCCGAGCCTGGTTCGATCGGTCGGGGAACCTCGGGGCCACCCCGGCGATGGCCCGAGCCATGCAAGGCATCCTGTACCGGACCGACGTCCGCCAGTACCTCCCATCGATCCGGGTGCCCACCTTGATCATCCAACGGGCTGACAATCCATACTTCGGCCGCGGACACGGCCGCTACCTCGCCGACCACATTGCCGGAGCCAAATACGTCGAGCTGCCGGGAGCCGACGTTCTCTACTGGGTGGGCGACACCACGGCGATGCTCGACGAGATCGAAGAGTTCCTCACCGGCGTGCGTGGCGGGTCCGGCGCCGATCGAGTGCTGGCCACCGTCTTGTTCACCGACATCGTGGGCTCGACCGATCGTGCCGCACAGCTCGGGGACGGGCGCTGGCGGGACCTCCTCGACCGTCACGACCAGAGTGTCCGCAGCCAATTCGATCGCTTCCGGGGCCGAGAGGTGAAGATGGTCGGCGACGGCTTCGTGGCCTCGTTCGACAGCCCGGGTCGAGCCATCGAATGCGCCCTGGCCATTCGGGACGTGCTGCGATCGTTCGACATCGGCGTGCGCGCCGGCATCCACACGGGAGAGATCGAAGTTCGCGGAGACGACGTCGCCGGCCTGGCCGTCCACATCGGTGCCCGGGTCGTGGCCCTCGCCGGCACCGGGGAAGTGCTCGTCTCTTCGACCGTGAAGGACCTGGTCGCCGGATCGAGCGTCCGGTTCGAGGACCGCGGGGAGCACGACCTGCGGGGGGTGCCGGGGCGCTGGCGCCTCTTCGCGGTGGACAGCTGACGACCCGCCGCGGCACCAGGCGTCGTGTGCGACTGACCGCACCCGGCCGCCCGCCGATTGCTGCGCCGGGTGGACACCGACGACCTACTCTGGCCGGGTGATGAGCCTGCCCACCGCGCGCTGGGGCTCCGGGCCGACGGGCAGGAACGGCTGGGATCGACCGCCTCGAGTGGGATGGATCACGATCGTCCTGCTCGCCGTGCTGGCGGTCGGGGGGCTCCTGCTCCGGGTGTGGATCCTCGGGAACGCTCCCCTCAACTCGGACGAGGCCACGGCCGGACTGGTGGCTCACGAGATCGCACGTGGGCACTTCTTCGCCTTCTACTGGGGCCAGGGCTACGGGGGTGTCGAGCCGTATGTCGTCGCCCTGTTCTTCCTGGTGGCCGGTCAGTCGCCGCTGACCCTCAACGGCACACCTGTGGTGCTGTCCTTCATCGCCGCCGTGCTCGTCTGGAGGATCGGGTTGCACCTGTTCCGAAGGCCCGCACCAGTGGTCGCAGCCGTCCTCAGTTGGATCTGGTCGGAGTCCACGCTGTGGAACTCCACCAAGGAGTACGGATTCCACCAGGTGGGCGTCGTCCTCGGTCTCGTCGTCCTCTTGCAGGCCGTAAGGATCGTCCAGGGCAGCCGTGGTGCGGAGGGCGATCGGATCTCCGATTGGCTCATCTTCGGTGGGGCGGTCGGCCTCGGGTACTGGTCATCGCCGGAGATCGTCTACTTCGCGTTGCCGGGGACGCTGGTGGTCCTCATGACCCGGCGGCACCGAACGGCCAGGGGGACGGCCCGACGGGTGGTGGCGACGGGCGTGGCGGCGGTCTTCGGTGCCCTCCCGGCGATCTGGGCCACGGCGACCGGAAACAGCACCACCATCCCCTCCTCACCCGTTCCGTACCTCTCCCGGCTGGGGACGTTCTTCTCCCATGTCCTCCCGATGATCCTCGGACTGCGGATCGAGGGTGCCGGAGCATGGGAGCTGGGCCCGCGCTTCGGACCCGTCGTCTACGGCATGGCGCTCGTGGTCGTGGTCGGGGCGGCGGTGGTGGTCGCCGTGGACAATCGTGACGCCCTGGTGCTGGTGTTGACCCTGGTGTTCTTTCCCTTCCTCTACGCCGCCTTCCCGACGTCGTGGTTCTGGAACGACGGGCGGTACGCCATCGGGCTCACCCCGGTGGTGGCGCTGGTGGTGGTCGGTTCCCTCTGGCAGATCATGCGACCGGCCGCCGCCGTATGGGTCGCCGGTGCCGTGTTGTTGGCTGCATTCGCCTCCACGGTGGTGGCCTTCAATTCCGGCTACGGCGCCATCGGGAGCCCGGACGAGCTGACGAACTGGTCGGCAGACCCCAATCCGGCCATCACCTCACTGGCCCGGCAGCTCGAGCGCATGGGGACGACGCATGTCTACACGGGCTATTGGGTGGCGAACGACCTGACCTTCGTGTCCCGGGGCGATGTCACGGCCGAGTCCGTCGGCGAGTCCAGAAACCCGCCCGAGGCCACCAGCGTGGAGCAGGCGGCAACCGCCGGTTGGGTCTTCGTTCCGCCCGCCGCCACCGCGGTCGCCGCGTCCGAGCTCGGTGCGACGATCAACCTCGACCCTGGGTCCACCACCGAGGCCGAGCTGATCGCCTGGTTGGACCGCCATGGCATCCGCTACCGGAAACGGTCGACCGGGGTGTTCGACATCGTCGTGCCGGATCGGAACGTGACCCCCGACCGTCTTGCCGGCTGAGGAGCCGGGCGGCGGCGCCTCATCGGTCGAGGCGTCCCTCGGGTCAGTGGGTGACGAGCGGGCGGTCCGTCGAGGCCAGCGCCTCGTTCAGACGGGACACCTCGGCTTCGGCCGCTCTGAGGGCGGAGGCGTGCTGGCCGGACCGGTACCGCCAGTAGTCCACGTGCATGGCCAGGAGGGCGACCCGTTCGCGGAGCGCCTCCACCTCCCGATCGGAGTCGGCGAGGGCGGCGGTGCGACGAGAACTCCGCCGGGTGAGACGGGCTCGCACGCCGGCGAACCGACGCTTGCGTTGCGCCTCGGCCAGTTCCTCTTCGTTCCTTGTCATCACCCGTCTATCGGCCCGTGTGCCGGCCACGTTGAGCCGAAGATCCATCGGATCGATGAAGGCTGAAACCATGCCCCCATTCTAAGGCTCAAAAGTTGAGTAATCAAGTCGACTTTCTATGTTTCGGGCCGGAAGAGGGCGTGGAGTTCCGAGCCGGATCCGCGGCCCCGAGTGGCGCCACGGCCACGGAGTGTGGCCCCGGATGAAAGAGCGCAGGCTACCGTTGTCGCATGGACTCGCCCCTCGACCTGTTGGGCGTCCCGGAGCTGCCGGACCTGCTGGCCGCGGTCGACGGCCGGCTGGTCCGAGCGTGTTCGGCCGGCGAACCGGCATTCTCGGCGGCCTGCGTCCGGGTCGTTGCCGGGGGCGGCAAGAGGCTCCGTCCTGCCCTCACGCTGGCCATCGCAGGGCTGGCCGGTGCATGGGATGCCAGGGTGATGGCTGCGGCCGCAGCCGTGGAGCTGGTCCAGGTCGGCTCCTTGGTCCACGACGACATCTTCGACGAGGCGCTGACCAGGCGGGGGACGCCCACCATCAACGCCGTCGAAGGCGAAACCGAAGCGCTCCTGGCCGGGACGTTCATGTTGTCCCGGGCCGCCGCCGAAGCCACCGCGGCCGGCCAGGCGGTGGCCGCCGATGTGGCCCGCACGGTCGGCCAGCTCTGTGTAGGACAGGCCACGGAGACCCGTCACCTCTTCGACGTCGATCAAGAGATGGACAGGTATCTCCTCACCATCGAGGCCAAGACGGCCGCCCTGTTCGGATGTTCGTGCCGAGTCGGCGGACTCAGCGCAGACCAGCCGCTCGAGCACGTCTCCAACTTCGGTGAGTTCGGCCGGAATTTCGGAATGGCCTTCCAGATCGTCGACGACGTGCTCGACCTGGTCGGAGACCCGGTCCGGCTGGGCAAACCGGTGGGGACCGACATCCGCAACGGCGTGTTGACCATGCCGGTCCTGTTGGAGCTGGCCGATCGCCGGGGCGGGGACCTCCACGCCTTGCTCGTCAGAAGAGAGCCTGGCGACCTCGAACAGGCGTCACGCGTAACCATCGGATCGGGTCGGATCGCGGAGGCGATCGAGGCGGCCCGGGAGTATGCGGCGCTGGCGGCGACCGCGATCTCCCGGGTGCCCGGCCCTACCGGTGCACTGTCGCAATTCCCGCTGTCCTACGTGGACTGGGCCCTCGAGCAGTTCTGCGCCGCCTGATCCGCGACCCGACCCGGTTTGCCGGCTCCTCCGGTAGGTCGGATCACGTCGGCGACGGGCACCCGGGCCCGGAAGGTTCGACAGGACCATGGACCCGTCACTACCGTGACCGCGATGCCTGACTACGACGCCATTGTCATCGGGGCCGGCCACAACGGTCTCACCGCAGCAACGGTGATGGC
>JBEKIU010000071.1:0-18292 GCA_050011635.1 Acidimicrobiales bacterium | reverse complement strand
GGGAGGATATCGCCCTTGTAGATCCACACCTTCACGCCGATGCGGCCGAAGGTGGTCTTCGCCTCGCGGAAGCCGTAGTCGATGTCGGCCCGCAGGGTGTGAAGGGGCACCCGGCCCTCACGGTAGGACTCCTTGCGCGACATCTCCGAGCCGCCCAGACGACCCGAGCACTGGACCCGCACACCCAGGGCGCCGGCCTTCTGCACGGTCTGGATCGATCGCTTCATGGCGCGGCGGAACGCCACCCGACGGGCCAGCTGATCGCAGATCCCCTGGGCGATGAGGGCCGCGTCCAGCTCCGGCTGCTTGATCTCTTGGATGTTGAGCTGGATCCGGTTGTTGAGGCCGGTGATCTCCTCGATCTTCTTCTTCAGCCTGTCCGCCTCCGCCCCGCGGCGGCCGATGACGATGCCGGGACGAGCCGTGTGGATGTCGACCCGCAACCGGTCACGGGTGCGCTCGATCTCGATCCGGCTCACCGCGGCCGACTCGAGCTGGGACATCAGGAAGTCGCGGATCTGCCAATCCTCGATCACGCAATTCTGGTAGTTACGCTCTTCGAACCAGCGCGACTTCCAGTCGGTGGTGACGCCGAGCCGAAACCCGTAGGGGTTGACCTTCTGGCCCATCTACTTACCCTTCTCTTCGACGGCATCGCCGTCGTCGTCGGCTGCATCGCCGTCTTCGTCCTCGGTCTCATCGGTGACATCGACGTCGGCCTCGGCATCGGCCTCGAGGTCCGACTCCTCCAGAGGTCCGGCCTCGGTCTCGGTGACCACGTCGTCGGCCACGTCGTCTGCCTCGTCGTCGACACCATCCTCGTCCTCGACGCCGAGGTCCGACTCCTCGAGGGGTCCGGCCTCGGTCTCGGTGACCACGTCGTCGGCGTGCACAGCGTCCTCGGGCCAGGCCTCGGACCCGGTGTCGAGCTCGTCGGCCTGCGCTTCGACCGAGGAGGTCTCCTCGGCCCGCTGGCGGCGACGCGATCCGGCGACCCGCCGCGACCGCTGTGAGGTGTTGGCGGCGAGCCTGGCGCGGCGACGGGCGATCCGGTCCTCGGGGAGCCGGCTGACGATGACGGTGATGTGCGAGGTGCGCTTACGGATCCGGGTGGCCCGGCCCCGAGCCCGGGGACGCCACCGCTTGAGCGTGCTTCCCTCGTCGGCGTAGCACGCCGAGACGTAGAGCTCTTCGGCATCCAGGCCGTCGTTGTGGACGGCGTTGGCCACCGCCGAGGCCAGCACCTTGCCCACCGTGGTAGCGGCCTCGCGATCACCGAGGGACAGGGTCTCGGCGGCGCGGTCGACATCCTGACCCCGGATGAGGTCCAACACCTGACGCACCTTGTAGGCGGAAACACGGCTGTGGCGGAGGACGGCTCGGGTCCCTTCACGCTCATTGGTCTTCACCCCGGGCATGTCAGCGCCTCCCCGCCCGTTCCTGGCCGGCGTGGAACTTGAAGGTCCGGGTGGGTGCGAACTCGCCCAGCTTGTGCCCGACCATCGATTCGGTCACGTAGACCGGAATGTGCTTTCGGCCGTCGTGGACGGCGATGGTGTGCCCGACCATGTCCGGGATGATCGTGGAGCGACGGGACCACGTCTTGATGACCTTCTTGTCCCCGGCCGCGTTGAGGACGTCCACCTTCTTGAGCAGGTGGTCATCGACGAACGGACCTTTTTTCAGGCTACGAGGCATAGTGCGGCGTCCTTCTGTCTTCCCTACCGCCGGGCACCGCGGGTGCGGCGCCTTCGGACGATCATCTTGTCGGAGTCCTTCTTGCGTGACCGGGTGCGGCCTTCCGGCTGGCCCCACGGCGACACCGGGTGACGTCCGCCGGACGTCTTGCCCTCACCGCCACCCAGCGGGTGGTCGACGGGGTTCATGGCCACGCCTCGGGTCTGGGGACGGATGCCCTTCCAGCGGTTCCGCCCGGCCTTCCCCACTTTGATCAGCTCGGCCTCGGAGTTGCCCACCGTCCCCAGGGTGCCCCGGCAGTCGATCGGGACCCGGCGCATCTCGGTGGAGGGAAGGCGGAGCGTGGCGAATGCACCTTCCTTGGCCACCAGCTGCACGCTCATCCCCGCCCCACGGGCCATCTTCCCGCCCCCGCCCGGGCGCAGTTCGACGTTGTGGATCACCGAGCCGACCGGGATGAACCGCAACGGCAGGGCGTTGCCCGGTCGGATCTCCGCTCCCTGACCCGACTGGAGCAGATCTCCCACCTGGACCTGCGAGGGGGCGAGAATGTACCGCTTCTCCCCGTCGAGGTAGTGCAGCAGCGCGATGCGGGCGTTGCGATTGGGGTCGTACTCGATGGCGGCCACCTTGGCGGGCACACCGTCCTTGTCCCGCTTGAAATCGATGATCCGGTACTGCTGCTTGTGGCCGCCGCCGCGGTGCCGCGAGGTCTTGCGCCCGTGGCTGTTGCGTCCGCCGGTGGACGGCTTGGGCGCCAGCAACGACTTTTCGGGCCGGTCCCGGGTGATCTCGGCGAAGTCGGAGACGGTCTGGAAACGCCGGCCTGCACTGGTGGGCTTTCGTGAGCGGAGTGGCATGATCTGGTCCCGGTCTCTCAGTTCTCGAACAGGTCGATCGAGTCACCCTCGTGCAGGGTGACGATGGCCCGCTTGGTGTCGGGGCGGTGGCCGAGGGAGTTGTTCTTCCGGTTGCGCTTGGCCTTGCCCTTTCGGTTGAGGGTGTTCACGCTGTCCACCCGCACGTTGAAGGCCTGCTCGACCGCACGTCGCACGTCGATCTTGGTGGCCGAGGGGTCGACGACGAAGACATACACGTTGTTGTCCATCAACATGTACGACTTCTCCGACACCACTGGTCGGATGAGCACGTTGTGGGGATCCCTCATGACCCGCTTCCTTCTCCGGCCTCGGTGGCCGTGTCGTCGGCCTCTGCCTCTGCCTCGGCGGTGGCGGTGTCTGCCTCGGCGGTGGCGGTGGTCGTGGCCGGCTCGGCCGCCGTGTCGGCCTCGACGGCCGTTGGAACCTCGGTCGATGCGCCGGGGAGGGTCTCGTCGGTGAACACCACCCAGTCGTTGACCAGGATGTCGTAGGCGTTCAGCTCACCCACCACCATCGTCTGGACCTCGGGCAGATTGCCGAACGAACGGTCCGCGTACCCGTCTTCGTCGCCCAGCACGACCAGGATCCGGCCCGACACACCGAGAGCCTCGAGCGAGGCGATTGCAGCTTTTGTGCTCGGCACCTCGAAAGGCCAGGCATCGACCAGCGCCACCCGGTCCTGGGAGGCCCGGTCCGACAGCGCGGAACGCAAGGCCAGCTGGATCATCTTCTTGGGCGTCTTCTGGGCGTAGGACCGCGGCTTGGGTCCGAGGGCCACGCCGCCGCCGATCCACTGGGGCGACCGGGTCGACCCCTGGCGGGCCCGACCGGTTCCCTTCTGGCGGAAGGGCTTGGCTCCACCGCCCCGGACCTCGGACCGGGTCTTCGTCGACTGGGTGCCGGAACGGGCCGCGGCCAGCTGCGCGGTGACCACCTGGTGGAGAACGGCCAGATTGGGCTCGATCCCGAAGACCGAGGGGTCCAGCCCCACTTCGCCGAGCACGGTGCCGTCGCTCGAGCGCCGGCTCACCGTCCGCTGCAGGGGCGTAGGACGCAGGAAGCGCCGGATCTCGGCCGGGCTGGCGCTGTCGAGATCGACGGTGGCGGTCTCGGCGCTCATCAGGCCTTGCCTCCCTTGACCAGGGGCGCTTTGATGGCGTCCCGCAGGACCACGATGCCACCCCTCGGACCAGGCACCGCCCCTTTGACCAGGATCAGCTCCCGCTCCGAGTCGGACTGGACGATCTCGAGGTTGAGGGTGGTCACCTGCTGGCCACCCATCCTTCCCGCCATCCGGGTTCCCTTGAAGACCCGGGACGGAGTGGCGCAGGCGCCGATGGATCCGGGTGATCGATGCTTCTTGTGGTTGCCGTGGGAAGCGCCCTGACCCTTGAAGTTGTGGCGCTTCATCCCGCCGGAGAAGCCCTTGCCCTTGGAGACGGCGATGGCGTCCACCAGCTCGCCGGCCTGAAGCAGATCTGCGGTCAGCTGCTGGCCGACCTCGTACTCGGAGGCATCATCCAGTCGGAGCTCGACCAGTTTCCGACCCGGGTCGACGCCGGCCTTGTCGAAGTGGCCCTGCTCCGGCTTGGACAGCGTGGAACTCCGCCGGTGGCCCCAGGTCACCTGCAGCGCCGCGTAACCCTCCCGATCCGGGGTCTTGACCTGCACCACCCGCATCGGGGCCACGCGCAGCATCGTCACCGGTATCGCACGGTTCTGATCGTCCCAGATCTGGGTCATTCCGACTTTTTCGCCCACGATCGCCCTGGTGGCCACTGGAGCTTCTCCATCTCGACTCTTCGTTCCGATCGACACCGGCCGGCATGGATCGGTTGCTGCGCATCTTTCAACTGCTGTACACCCTGCTCTGCAGACACCACCGCGGCCTCAAATGGCATCGGCATGCACGCAGACGCTCCGCTCGGAGGATCCCGAGCGGAGCGCTCGCCTGGTTTGGTCCGAGGTCCCCGCCTTACCGCGGGCGCTCGAACACGTCCTTCTCACATGGGTTGACCCGGAATCAGGCCGACTGGTGACTATATACCATCACGTCGGCGGTGACAACGGGGGTCGGGTGGTCCGGACGCCCTCCCGACCTGGGTTCGCCCTAGACGGTCTGGATCTTGATCTCGATGTCCACCCCGGCCGGGAGATCGAGCCGCTGGAGTGAATCCACCGTCTTCGGGGTGTGCTCCACGATGTCAACCAGGCGCTTGTGCACCCGCATCTCGAAGTGCTCCCGGCTGTCCTTGTACTTGTGGGGCGACCGGACCACGGTGTACCGGTGCTTCTCGGTGGGCAGGGGGACAGGACCCAGCACCTTGGCCTGGGTCCTGAGCACGGTCTGGACGATCTTCTCGGTCGACTGATCGAGAATTTCGTGATCGTAGGCCTTCAGGCGGATCCGGATCTTCTGTCGGGGGCCTTCTGCGGCCATGGGAACGGTGTCCTCTCGTGGATCGGGGTGGCAGCGGCCGGACTAGGCGAGGATCTTCGTGACCCGGCCCGAGGCCACGGTGCGCCCACCCTCGCGGATGGCGAACCTCAGGCCCTGGTCCATGGCGATCGGCTTGCCCAGCTCGACCGTCATGTCGGTGTTGTCACCGGGCATGACCATCTCGGTGCCTTCGGGCAGGGTGATGGTGCCGGTCACGTCGGTGGTCCGGAAGTAGAACTGCGGGCGGTAGTTGGTGAAGAAGGGCTTGTGGCGACCGCCCTCGTCCTTGTTGAGCACGTAGACGGTGGCCTCGAACTTGGTGTGGGGGGTGATGGAGCCGGGCTTGCACAGCACCTGACCCCGCTCCACATCCTCCTTCTTGGTCCCCCGCAACAGGGCGCCGATGTTGTCGCCGGCCCGGCCCTCGTCGAGGAGCTTGCGGAACATCTCGATGCCGGTCACCGTGGTCTTCTGGGTGTCGCGGAGGCCGACGATCTCGACCTCCTCGCCGACCTTGACGATCCCCTGCTCGACCTTGCCGGTCACCACGGTGCCGCGACCGGTGATCGACATGACGTCCTCCACCGACATGAGGAAGGGCTTCTCCACGTCACGCTGCGGTTCGGGGATGTAGGTGTCGACCGCCTCCATCAGCTCCAGGATCTTGGGCGTCCACTCGGGATCACCCTCGAGCGCCTTCAGGGCGCTGACCTTGATGACGGGAGTGTCGTCACCCGGAAACTCGTACTCGTTCAGCAGCTCACGGACCTCGAGCTCGACCAGGTCCAGCAGCTCTTCGTCGTCCACCGTGTCCGCCTTGTTCAGGGCGACCACGATGTAGGGCACGCCGACCTGGCGGGCCAGCAGTACGTGCTCACGGGTCTGAGGCATCGGTCCGTCGGCGGCCGAGACCACCAGGATGGCCCCGTCCACCTGGGCGGCACCGGTGATCATGTTCTTGATGTAGTCGGCGTGGCCGGGCATGTCGACGTGGGCGTAGTGGCGATTGGGGGTCTCGTACTCCACGTGTGCGATCTGGATGGTGATCCCGCGCTGCTTCTCCTCCGGCGCCTTGTCGATCTGATCGAAGGGCGTGAACGAGGTGGTCGGGTCGGACTCGGACAGCACCTTGGTGATGGCCGCGGTGAGCGTGGTCTTACCGTGGTCGATGTGTCCCATCGTTCCCACATTGACGTGGGGCTTCGTGCGCTCGAACTTCTGCTTGGCCATGGCTGGGGTAATGCTCCCTGATCTCGGACGGTACCCCCTCGGGCCCGCCACGACGCAGGCGGATGCCTGTCGTCATTCCTCGTGTAACGGTGGTGATGCGCTTACTTGTCGTACGTACTGATTTGTGGTGAGTACTGCATGGGTGTGACTGGATATAACTGCGGCCGCAACCTGGGGTGATTCCCCGGTCGAATGCCGCCCTACTCTCCGCGCGCCTTGGCGATGATCTCCTTGGCGATCGACTCAGGGACCTCGTTGTACGCATGGAACTGCATCGAGTACGTCGCCCGGCCCTGAGTGCGCGAGCGCAGGTCGGTAGCGTAGCCGAACATGTCGCTCAACGGTACCTGTGCCCGGACGATATGGCTGTTGCCCCGCTGTTCCATGCCCTCGACCTTGCCCCGGCGGGCGGAGAGGTCGCCGATCACGTCGCCCATGTAGTCCTCCGGGGTGGTCACCTCGACGGCCATCACCGGTTCGAGCAGGACGGGGTCGGCCTGGTTGGCAGCCTTCTTGATGGCCATCGACCCGGCGATCTTGAAGGCCATCTCCGAGGAGTCGACGTCGTGGTACGAGCCGTAGGTCAGGGTCACCTTGACGTCGACCGTGGGATAGCCGGCCAGCACACCGGCGGTCAGTGCCTCCCGCATGCCCTGGTCCACCGAGGGGATGTACTCCTTCGGGATCACCCCGCCGGTGATCTTGTCCACGAACTCGTACCCCTTGCCGGGATTCGGCTCCACCGTGATCACCACATGGCCGTACTGGCCCTTCCCCCCGGTCTGGCGCACGTGGCGGTACTCGACCTTCTCGACCTTCTTGCGGATCGTCTCGCGGTAGGCCACCTGGGGCTTGCCCACGTTGGCGTCCACGTTGAACTCCCGCATCATGCGGTCCACCAGCACCTCGAGATGGAGCTCGCCCATCCCCGAGATGACGGTCTGACCGGTCTCCTCGTCGGACTGGACCCGGAAGGTCGGGTCCTCCTCGGACAGCGAGAACAGGGCCCTCGACAGCTTGTCCTGGTCAGCCTTGGTCTTCGGCTCGACGGCCACGTGGATCACCGGCTCGGGGAAGGTCAGGGACTCGAGCACCACCTGATTGTCGGGATCGCACAGCGTGTCCCCGGTGGTGGTCTGCTTGAGCCCCACCGCGGCCACGATGTCACCCGCGTAGGTGACGTCGAGGTCCTCGCGGGAGTTGGCATGCATCTGCAGGATGCGGCCGATCCGCTCCTTGCGGTCCTTGGTGGAGTTGAGCACGCCCGAGCCCTTGGTCAGGGTTCCGGAGTACACCCGCAGGTAGGTGAGCTTCCCCACGTAGGGGTCGGTCATGATCTTGAATGCCAGCGCGGCGAACGGGGCGGTGTCGTCGGGGGCGCGCTCGACGGTGACACCCTCCTTGCGGGGGACGGTGCCCATGGTCGGCGGGATGTCGAGCGGGCTCGGCAGGTAGTCGACCACCGCGTCCAGCATGGGCTGGACGCCCTTGTTCTTGAAGGCCGACCCGCAGAGGATGGGGACGGCATGGCTCCCCAGGGTGACGGTGCGGATGGCCCGCTGGAGGTCCTCAGGGGTGATCTCCTCGTCCCCCAGGTACTTCTCCATGATGGTGTCGTCGTGGTTGGAGACCACGTCGATGAGCTGGTGGAGGGCCTCTTCGGCCTTGGCCTTCAGCTCGACGGGGATCTCCTCCTCGGTCCACTCCTCGCCCATCCCGTCGTCCCACACCAGGGCCCGCATGTGCACGAGGTCGACCACGCCCCGGAAGTCACCCTCCGAGCCGATGGGCAGCTGGATCACGGCCACGGTGGCGTCCAGGCGGTCCTTGATCATCTCGACGCACTGGTCGAAGTCGGCACCGGTCCGGTCCATCTTGTTGATGAAGCACATCCGGGGGACCGCGTACTTGTCGGCCTGGCGCCACACCGTCTCGGTCTGGGGCTCGACCCCGGCCACCGCGTCGAAGACGGCCACGGCGCCGTCGAGCACCCGCAGGGATCGCTCCACCTCCACCGTGAAGTCGACGTGGCCCGGGGTGTCGATGATGTTGATGACCGTGTCCCGCCACATGCAGGTGGTGGCGGCCGAGGTGATGGTGATGCCCCGCTCCTGCTCCTGGACCATCCAGTCCATGGTGGCCGCACCCTCGTGGACCTCGCCGATCTTGTAGTTCTTGCCCGTGTAGTAGAGGATCCGCTCGGTGGTCGTGGTCTTGCCCGCGTCGATATGGGCCATGATCCCGATGTTCCGGGTCTTGGCCAGGGGATGGTGGCGGGTGCTTGCTTCAGCCATGATTGATCAGCTCTCGGGTAGTACTTGTCGGTCGTGCCCGCTGCCGGAGCGGGGGCCTCGTGGGCCCTTCCCTACCAGCGGTAGTGGGCGAAGGCCTTGTTGGACTCGGCCATCTTGTGCAGGTCTTCGCGGCGCTTCGCCGCGGCGCCGATGCCGTTGGCCGCGTCGCGGATCTCGCTGGACAGGCGCTCGGCCATGGTCTTCTCGCGCCGCTGCTGGGAATACCCGACCAGCCAACGGATGGACAGCGTCGTGGCCCGGCGGGGCCGGACCTCGACGGGCACCTGGTAGGTGGCGCCGCCGACCCGACGGCTGCGGACCTCCAGCTCGGGGCGGGTGTTCTCCACCGCCTTCTTCAAGACGGCCACCGGGTCGTTTCCCGACTTCTCCGCCACATCGGACAGGGCGTCGTAGACGATGCGCTCGGCCAGGGTGCGCTTTCCCCGGCTCAGCACCCGGTTGACCACCTGGGTGACCAGCACCGAGTGGTAGACGGGATCCGGCATGAGCTCACGGCGGACGGCAGGACCTTTGCGGGGCACCTCAGGACTCCTTCTTGGCGCCGTAGCGGCTTCGGGCCTGATTCCGCTCACGCACGCCCGATGCGTCGAGGGTGCCCCGGATCACCTTGTAGCGGACCCCGGGCAGGTCCTTCACCCGGCCGCCACGGACGAGCACGATGGAGTGCTCTTGGAGGTTGTGGCCCTCGCCAGGGATGTAGGCGGTCACCTCGAGGCCGCTGGTGAGGCGGACCCTGGCCACCTTGCGCAGCGCCGAGTTCGGCTTCTTCGGGGTATGGGTATAGACGCGGGTGCACACGCCCCGTCGCTGGGGTGCACCCCGGAGGGCCGGGGTCTTCGACTTGGTCGGCTTGGTAGCCCGGCCTTTGCGGACGAGCTGGGAGATCGTGGGCACGCGTTACCTCTACGTTGTGGACTGCGGGGATGCTTCAGGACTTCGTCAGGCGAACTTCAGCTGGCTGCGGGCGGGTAGGATCTACCGTTCGGCGCGCAGCCGCAAAGAACTAATGCTACGGCATCCCTGCCTGCCGGGCAAGCGCGGGACGACCCGACCAGCATACCGGGACGGCGACGGGTCCGACCCGGCGGGCCCGTCGGCGCCCCGTCCCGTCAGGCTCCGGCCTCCAAGGGACCGTCCGAGACCGCCGGCCCACCGATCCCCCCGAATTCCGAGGACTCGTCGGCGGGCTCCTCCGATGCCGGTACCGCGCCCAGCCAGCTGGCATCGATCTCCGAGCTGAAGCTCCCGAGCGACGCGTCGCCACCGGTGTCCCGCAGCCATGCGGCCAGGTCCTCGGTGCCGGCGTCGCCCTCCGACCCGAGCGCCCAGAACGGCATGGCCTCGGCGCCGGGCATCTCCAGCTTGATGTCGCGGTACCGCTCCATGCCGGAACCGGCGGGGATGAGCTTGCCGATGATGATGTTCTCCTTGAGACCGAACAGCTGATCCGACTTGCCCTCGATGGCGGCCTCGGTCAGCACCCGGGTGGTCTCCTGGAACGATGCCGCCGACAGCCAGCTCTCGGTGGCCAGCGACGCCTTGGTGATTCCCATCAGCTCGGGCCGGCCCTCGGCAGGACGCTTGCCGTCCTGGACCAACTGCCGGTTGACCTCGGCATAGGAACGGCTGTCGACCCGCTCGCCGGGGAGGAAGGAGGCATCGCCGGGCTCGGCCACCAGCACCCGGCGGAGCATCTGGCGCACGATCAACTCGATGTGCTTGTCGTGGATCGACACACCCTGGTCGCGGTAGACCTTCTGGACCTCTTCGACCAGGTACTGCTGTGTCTCGCGGATGCCCTTGACCTCCAGGAGCTCCTTCGGGTCCTTCGGGCCCTCGACCAGTGCGTCACCGGCGCCGACCTCCTGGCCGTCGACCACCTCGAGGTGGGCCCGCTGGGCCACCAGCATGGTGTGCTCCTCGCCGTCATCGGCCACCACCGTGATGTGGCGACCCGACTCGTCCTCGTCGACCCTGACCACACCGGAATGGCGGGCCAGGACCGCGGCACCCTTCGGCGTGCGGGCTTCGAAGAGCTCGACGACGCGGGGGAGGCCGTGGGTGATGTCCTCGCCGACGATGCCGCCGGTATGGAAGGTCCGCATGGTCAGCTGGGTCCCGGGCTCACCGATGGACTGGGCGGCAATGACCCCGACCGCCTCGCCCAGCTCGATCATCTCGCCGGTGGCCAGGGACTGGCCGTAGCAGGCCGCGCAGATACCCTGCTCGGCCTCACAGGTCAGCACCGATCGGGTCCGGATCCTGTCGACGGCCGGATCGTCACGGAGCCGATTGACGATCTCCTCGGTGAGGACCGTGCCGGCTTCGATCTTCGACTTGTCCGACAGGGTGACCGCCTCGGCACTGATCCTGCCGTTGACCCTCGTCTCGAGATACGAGCGGCTGCCGGCACCGTCGGGCACGATGCCTTCGATCCAGATCCCACGGACCGAGCCGCAGTCGTCCTCGCGGACGATGAGCTCCTGGGCCACATCGACCAGGCGACGGGTGAGATAGCCGGAGTCTGCGGTACGCAGGGCGGTATCGGCCAGGCCCTTGCGGGCGCCGTGGGTCGAGATGAAGTACTCGAGCACCGAGAGGCCCTCGCGGAAGGAGGACTTGATCGGCCTCGGGATCATCTCACCGCGCGGATTGGAGACCAGCCCCTTCATGCCTGCGATCTGACGGATCTGCTGACTGTTCCCCCGGGCGCCGGAGTCGACCATCATGTCGAGTGGGTTGAAGGCGATGGTGGAGAGCGACTTCTCCATGGCCTTCCCGACCTCGGAGTTGGCCGATGTCCAGATCTCGATCTCCTTCTGGCGCCGCTCGTCGTCGGTGATGATCCCGCGCTTGAACTGAGCCTCCGCCTTCTCCGCTTCCTTTTCGTAGCGGTCGAGGATGATCTGCTTGTCCGGAGGGGTCCGCACGTCGTTGATGGAGATGGTCAGACCCGACTGGGCCGCGTAGCGGAAGCCGAGTGCCTTGATCCGGTCGAGGCTGGCCGCCACCTCCCGCTTGGGGAAGTTGGCCGCCACCTCCTCCACGATGGAGCCGATGGCGGTGTTGCGCTTCCCGACGATGTCGTTGATGTAGCGGTAGCCGTCGGGCAGGGCGGTGTTGAAGAACAGGCGCCCGGCGGTGGTCTCGAGCTCCATCCGGTCGTCCTCGGCCAGCCCGCTCAGGTTGCCGTCACCGTCCAGCTCCGCTCCCTTGGCCAGGGCGACCGACTGGGCCAGGTGCGAACCGGCCTCTGGCCGGATCACGATCTTGGCCTGGAGGTCGATGTCCCCGGCGTCGAAGGCCGTCTCGACCTCGTAGGCGTGGCGGAACACCCGGCCCTCGCCCTTGGCCCCGTCCACGGGGAGGGTGAGGTAGTAGATGCCGAAGACCATGTCCTGGGTGGGCACGGTGATCGGGCGCCCGGTGGCCGGCGACAGGATGTTGTTGGCCGAGAGCATCAGCACCCGGGCCTCGGCCTGGGCCTCGGCCGACAGGGGGAGGTGCACGGCCATCTGGTCGCCGTCGAAGTCGGCGTTGAAGGCGGTGCACACCAGCGGGTGGACCTGGATGGCCTTCCCCTCCACGAGCACCGGCTCGAATGCCTGGATCCCCAGGCGGTGCAGGGTCGGCGCCCGGTTCAACAGCACCGGATGCTCCTTGATCACACCTTCGAGCACGTCCCACACCTGCGGACGGCGGCGCTCGACCATGCGCTTGGCCGACTTGATGTTCTGGGCGTACTCGGCGTCGACCAGCCGCTTCATGACGAAGGGCTTGAACAGCTCGAGCGCCATCAGCTTGGGCAGCCCGCACTGGTGGAGCTGGAGGGTCGGTCCGATCACGATGACCGATCGACCCGAGTAGTCGACGCGCTTGCCCAGCAGGTTCTGGCGGAACCGACCCTGCTTTCCCTTCAGCATGTCCGACAGGCTCTTCAGGGGCCGGTTCCCGGGCCCGGTGACCGGCCGACCGCGGCGACCGTTGTCGAAGAGGGCGTCGACCGCCTCTTGCAGCATGCGCTTCTCGTTGTTGATGATGATCTCGGGTGCGCCCAGGTCGAGCAGCCGCTTCAGCCGGTTGTTCCGGTTGATGACCCTCCGGTAGAGATCGTTGAGGTCGGAGGTGGCGAAGCGTCCGCCGTCGAGCTGGACCATCGGCCGCAGGTCGGGCGGGATCACCGGGACCGAGTCGAGGATCATGGCCCGAGGGTCGTTGGCCCGGCGCCCGTTCTCGTCGCGCCGGTTGAAGGCGGTGACGATCTTGAGGCGCTTGATGACCTTCTGGCGGCGCTGGGCCGAGAGGGGCTTGCGCCCGTCGGCCGCGTCGATCATCTCGCGCAGCTTCACCTCCTCGACGTCGAGGTCGATGCGGTCGATCAGCCGGGAGATGGTCTCGGCGCCCATCCCGCCCTCGAAGTAGTCCTCGTACCGGATCCGCAGCTCGCGCCAGAGCATCTCGTCCTCGAGGATCTTCCGGGAATGGAGGCTCTTGAACTCGTCGAACGACCGCTGGGCCAGTTCGATCTCGCTCTGGTACCGCTCGCGGACACCGGTGATCTCCTTCTCGACGTTCCGCTGGCGGGCCTTGACCTCGGTGTCCTTGGCTCCGGACTTCTCGAGCTCGGCCAGCTCGCCCTCGAGCGCCTTGAAGCGACGGTCGATCTCGACGTCCCGCTTCTTCTCGATATCGGCGATCTCCACGAGGAGCTCGGCCTCGAGGTCGGGCAGGTCCTCGTGGCGCTTGGCCTCGTCGACCCAGGTGACCAGGTTGGCGGCGAAGTAGATGACCTTCTCGAGCTGCTTGGCCTTCAGCTCCTCGCGGGCTTCGGTGCCCATGAGGAGGTACGCCAACCAGCTCCGGGTGCCGCGCAGGTACCAGATGTGCACGACCGGTGCCGCCAGCTCGATGTGGCCCATGCGCTCGCGCCGGACCTTCGACCGGGTGACCTCCACCCCGCAGCGCTCGCAGATGATGCCCCGGAAGCGGACCCGCTTGTACTTCCCGCAGTAGCACTCCCAGTCCTTGGTGGGGCCGAAGATCTTCTCGCAGAAGAGCCCGTCCTTTTCCGGACGGAGCGTGCGGTAGTTGATGGTCTCGGGCTTCTTCACCTCGCCGTTGGACCACCCCCTGATCGAGTCGGCGGTCGCCAGTCCGATCCTCAACTGGTCGAAGTCATTGACATCTAGCATCAGAAGCCCCTTTCCGCGGCGCGGCGTGCGTCTTCCTCGTCCGACCCGCGTTCGGGCCGGCTGATGTCGATACCGAGCTCCTCGGCCGTGCGGAACACGTCCTCGTCAAGCTCTCGCATCTCGATCTCTTCTCCACTCGGTGCCAGGACTTCGACGTCGAGGCACAACGACTGCATTTCTTTGATGAGCACCTTGAAGCTCTCTGGTATCCCCGGCTCGGGGATGTTCTCGCCCTTCACGATGGCCTCATAGACCTTCACCCGACCGAGGACGTCGTCCGACTTGATGGTCAGGAGCTCCTGGAGCGCATAGGCGGCGCCGAAGGCCTCGAGGGCCCACACCTCCATCTCGCCGAAGCGCTGCCCACCGAACTGGGCCTTCCCACCCAGGGGCTGCTGGGTGATCATGGAGTACGGACCGGTCGACCGGGCGTGGATCTTGTCGTCCACCAGGTGGTGGAGTTTGAGGATGTAGACGTAGCCGACCGAGATCGGGTTGTCGTACTTCTCCCCGGTGCGGCCGTTGTAGAGCGTCGACTTCCCGTCGTCGGTGACCTGCACGTCGCCGTCGACCCCGTCAGGGTTGAGGCGGCGGAAGATCTGCTGGATCGTCGGGTGGCGGCCGGCGTCGGCCTCCTCGTCCCAGTGGGCGCCGTCGAAGACGGGCGTGGACACCCACACCGCAGGGTTGGTGCGGGGGCGGGTCTTCGTCTCCGTGCCTCGCAGCGGCGGGCGGGCGACCTCACCGGCACCTTCCCAACCCCAACGGGCGGCATAGCCCAGATGGGACTCGAGCACCTGGCCCACGTTCATCCGGCTGGGCACCCCCAACGGGTTGAGGATGATGTCGACCGGGGTGCCGTCCGCCTGGAACGGCATGTCCTCGATGGGGAGGATCTTCGAGATGACCCCCTTGTTCCCGTGGCGGCCGGCCAGCTTGTCACCCTCGGAGATCTTGCGCTTCTGGGCCACATAGACACGGACCAGCTGCTCCACCCCGGGCGGCAGCTCGTGGGCATCGTCGCGGGAGAACACCCGCACATCGATGACCGTTCCCTGCTCACCGTGGGGAACCTTCAACGAGGTGTCACGGACCTCACGGGCCTTCTCGCCGAAGATGGCCCGCAACAGTCTCTCCTCCGGGGTCTGCTCGGTCTCGCCCTTCGGGGTGACCTTGCCGACGAGCACGTCGCCCGGGCCCACTTCGGCCCCGATGCGGATGATGCCACGTTCGTCGAGATCGGCCAGGATCTCCTCGGACAGGTTGGGGATGTCCCGCGTGATCTCCTCGGCCCCCAGCTTGGTGTCGCGGGCGTCCACCTCGTGTTCCTCGATGTGGATCGACGTGAGCACGTCGTCCTTCACCAGGCGCTCGGACAGGATGATGGCGTCCTCGTAGTTGTATCCCTCCCAGGGCATGAAGGCGACCAGGAGGTTCTTGCCCAGGGCGAGCTCGCCGTTGTGGGTGGCCGGGCCGTCGGCCAGCACGTCACCGGCCGAGACCTTCTGCCCCTCCTCGACGATCACCTTCTGGTTGATGGCGGTGTTCTGGTTGGAGCGGCGGAATTTGGCCAGGCGGTAGACCTTCTTGGCCAGCACGTTGCCGTTGCGGTCCTTGGTGCCGGCCTTGTACTCCACCGTGATCTGGTCGCCGGACACGTCGACCACAGTTCCCTCACCTTCGGCCAGGACAACGTCGCCCGCGTCGCGGGCGGCCCGGGCCTCGACCCCGGTGCCGATGTAGGGGGCCTCGGGCACCACAAGGGGAACGGCCTGCTTCTGCATGTTGGCGCCCATCAGGGCCCGGTTGGCGTCGTCGTGCTCGACGAAGGGGATCAGCGCGGTGGACACCGACACGATCTGCTTCGGGGACACGTCCATCAGGTCGACCTCGGCCGGAGGGACGAAGTCGATCTCCGAGGTGGTGCCGTACGACGTCGTCGTCGCACCCACCCGCACGCCGGTCCCCTGGGGGCCCCGTCGCACGAGCACCTTCTCCTCGGTGAACCGTCCGCCGTCGTCCAGCGCCGCGGAGGCCTGGGCGATGACGTGCTCCTCCTCCTCGTCGGCGGCCAGGTAGAGGATCTCCTTGGTCACCTGGCCGTCGACCACCTTCCGGTAGGGGGTCTCGATGAATCCGTACTCGTTGACCCGGGCGTACGTCGCCAGCGAGCCGATGAGGCCGATGTTCGGGCCCTCCGGGGTCTCGATCGGGCACATGCGGCCGTAGTGGGAGGTGTGCACGTCACGGACCTCGAAGCCCGCACGCTCGCGGGAGAGGCCGCCCGGCCCGAGTGCCGACAGACGGCGCTTGTGGGCCAGCCCGGACAGCGGGTTGTTCTGGTCCATGAACTGGCTCAGCTGGCTGGTACCGAAGAACTCCTTGACCGCGGCCACCACCGGCCGGATGTTGATCAGGGTCTGCGGGGTGATGGCCTCGACGTCCTGGGTGGTCATGCGCTCGCGGACCACCCGCTCCATGCGGGACAGACCGACACGCACCTGGTTCTGGATGAGCTCGCCCACCGAGCGGATCCGGCGGTTGGCGAAGTGGTCCTGATCGTCGATCCGGTACGTCGATTCGCCGTCGGCCATGTGCTTGGCCAGGTGGAGCATGTAGGTGGCCGAGGCCAGGATCTCCGACGGGCTGAGCACACCCTGGGTCGGCGACGGGCGCTCGAGGTCGATCTTGAAGATGTCCGCGATCCGCTCGATCTCCGGCCCGAGCTTGCGGTTGAGCTTGTACCGGCCCACCCGGGTGAGGTCATAGCGCTTCGGATTGAAGAAGGCGTTCTCGAAGTACTGGCGGGCCGCCTCCACCGACAGAGGCTCCCCGGGACGTGCCCGCTTGTAGATCTCGAGCAGGGCCTCCTCGCGTGACGGAGCCAGGTTCTGCTCCTTCTCCCACTGCCCCTCGAGGAAGTCGAAGTGGCGGACGAAGCGCTCCAGGAAGGCCTGGTCCTCGTAGCCGAGGGCGCGAAGCAGGACGAAGAGCGAGAGCCGACGCTTGCGGGCCACGCGACAGCCGGCGGTGACGTCCTTCGACGGCTTGGCCTCGACATCGAATTCGATCCACTCCCCGCGGTAGGGGTGGATGGTGCCGGTGAACACGGTTTTGGCGTCACGTCCGGGCTGGAAGATGACCCCCGGTGAACGGACCAGCTGGCTCACCACGACCCGCTCGGTGCCGTTGACGATGAAGGTGCCCTTGTCGGTCATCACCGGGAAGTCCCCCATGAAGACCGTCTGCTCCTTGATCTCGCCGGTGCCGGCGTTCATGAACCGGGCCCGCACGAAGACGGGCGCGGCGTAGGTCATGTCCTTCTCCTTGCACTCCTCGACCGAGAACTTCGGTGGCGGGCGCAGGTCGGGGTCGGTCGGATCGAACTCCAGCTCGAGGCTCAGCTGGCCGGTGAAATCCTCGATCGGACTGATGTCGTTGAACGTCTCGGCCAGACCCCGGTCCAGAAACCACTGGAAGGAGTCACGCTGGATGGCGACGAGGTCCGGCAAGGGCAGGGCCTCATCGATGTTGGCAAATGAAAAACGTTCCGGGCTGTTGGACCGTGTAGGCAACGGCCTACTCCTCCCAGTTGCATGGTGAATGGGGCGACGACGGGATACTGCGGTGAATCAACGTTTCGGGGTGAACTTCTCGGGCACTTCTCGGGACATATCGGGGACTTCTGAGGGGTCGACAGCTACCGCAGGAGCGGTCGGAAAGGGTCGCCAGGGCGCGCGTCAATCAGCCAAAACACTGAGGAAGGCAAAAGGAGCAGGCACGGCAACCAGTTATCCTAACCGGACACGCACAGAATCACAAGCCCAAGGGCGCGAATCCCCGATCCAGGCCTGCACACGGTAGAAGACCTGCCGTCCGTCGTCAAGGAACACGCCGATTTCCGGGTCCCATGCCGCCACCTTCCCTGTCGTGACCGGGGTGCGGACCAGCCGCAACCCGGTCCGGGACCGCCATGACCGACCGGCTCCCCGGTCACCGCAACGGCGCGGCGACCGGGGTCCGGGCCCGGCTACTTGAGCTCGACGGTGGCTCCGGCCCCTTCGAGCTGGGCCTTGGCCTTCTCGGCGTCTTCCTTGTTGGCCTTCTCCAGAACGGGCTTGGGAGCACCGTCGACCAGGTCTTTCGCCTCCTTCAGGCCGAGGCTGGTCAAAGAGCGCACCTCCTTGATCACCTGGATCTTCTTGTCGCCCGCGGCGGTGAGGATCACGTCGAATTCGGTCTTCTCCTCGTCGCCCCCACCGGCGTCGGCTCCTCCGGCCGCGGGGGCGGCGGCGGCCACGGCCACCGGAGCGGCGGCGGTCACGCCGAAGCGCTCCTCGAATTCCTTGAGCAACTCGCTCAGCTCGAGGACGGACAGCTCGGAGATGCCGTCCAGGATCTGGTCCTTGGTCAGGGTGCCTGCCATTGTCGTAACTCCTTGTTTCAGGGTCTTGGGTTCGGTCGGTTGTCTCGGTTTGGGTGCTGAACGGGGTCCGGGCCGCCGGTTCCGGGTGCTACTCGGTCTCCGGGGATGGG
>JBEKIU010000070.1:0-18493 GCA_050011635.1 Acidimicrobiales bacterium | reverse complement strand
CGGGGAACTCGACCAGGCCATCTACGCCCTCTGTGCTCCGAGCGCTCATCCCACGATCTGGCGCCGCTTCGAGGAGTTCACAGGGCTCTTAGGCGACACCGACCGAGTCGCGACGCGCGCTCTCCCTGCTGAAGCCGTGGCCCAGGCCCACTCCGATGGGGGAAGCGCCTTTCGCGAACGCTATCGACCTGTCTTCCCTTTCGATTCACATTCCCGGGCCTGATCGGGCACTCTCCGGCGATTCGCCAGATGGCCGCCGCAGACCGCGCTCGAGGTTGCCCCTCGATGCCACTTGACGGGCGGAACAGCAGGACGGGGGCCGGCGGGCCCTAGTGGGAATGATGCCGAGTTCCCTGCGACCTGCTCGGAACCCAGACGGTGACGTCCGGGTCGTTCGTCCTAACATCGTCCTAACAAGGGGCCGCGGAGGGTTCAAATGGGTGCACTCAGAGGCACAAATGATGGCCTGACCAGGATTGATAGGCGTGCCTACGTCTGCATTACGAGTGCGTTGCTCTACCGACTGAGCTACCCAGGCGCGGTGAGCCAGGCTATCTGAACAGGGACATGGCTTTGGCTACTGGTTCCCATCGACTGGTTCCCGTCCCTCGCCGCCCCGATGACATCGGCCGGTGGGGTCGGCGCGCCTGCTCATTCGGTCATACCCGACAGCTCGACCATCAACGCGTCCATCAACAGGGACTCGTTGGCGTTTCGACCCAGGGCCTCCGACGCCCGATCGATCGCCTCGATCTGGCGTATGGCGCGATGGCTCTCGGCGGCACCTCCCGGGGTCCCGGCCGCAGGCCCCGACTCCGCTACGGCCGCCAGCCGGTCGCGGAACATCTCCGCCAGCAGGGCCAGGCCGAACCGCAGCTCCTCGGTCCGCCACCGCCGCTCCTCACGCTTGTGCCGGTCTTCGATCTGCTTGCGTCCCTGAACGCCCTTGGCCCCCAACAGCTCGGCCTGTTCGGCCAGGGTGGCCAGCTCGTGGCTGTGCTGCTCGCGCAACGGGACAAGGCCCTCGTCGACCACTGCCAGCAGCTCGTCGGACGTCTCGGCGGCCACCGCGCCGGTGCCGTCCAGTCGGGAGGGCACCGACCTCCACTGGTCCTGGCGGGCCACGAAGCCGGCGTCGCTGACCAGGAGCAGGGCCCGGTCGAGTCGTCCCCCCGAGGCCCGGGCCACCGATTCGGCGTGGGCACGATCGACCCCGCGGGCCACCAGCCAGTCGACGACCACTCCGCCGGGGACGGGGTCGAACGGGATCTTCACGCACCGGCTCGCGATGGTCGACAGCGAGGGCGGAAGGTCGTCGGCCACCAGGATGAACACCGTGGACGGGGGAGGCTCCTCCACCGTCTTGAGGAGTGCGGGAACGGCGTTGCCGGCCAGATGGACGTCCGTGACCACCAGTACCTGGCGGGACGCCTCCAGCGGACGGCGTTGAGCCCGGCTCACGATGGACCGTGCCGTGTCGACGTCGAGGGAGGGGCCGGTGCGCTCGACCACCACCAGATCGGGGTGGGTCCCGGCGAGGGCCCTCCGGCACGTGTTGCACTGGCCGCACCCGCCCAACGGGCACAAGAGCGCGGCGGCGAGGCCCCGGGCAGCGGCCCGCCTCCCCGATCCGACGGGACCGTGCAGCAAGTAGGCGTGCACCGGCCGGCGCGCCGCCGCCATCAGCTGGGCCACCGCTTTCGGTTGGCCGACCACCGCCTCGAACAGGGCCGGCACCGGCACCCCCGACGGGTCGGGCGGAGCGGTCGCTCCGGCCGAGGTGTCGACCGTCCCGGTCACCGGCCGGACCCCCGCTCGTCCGCGGCATCGGCGCCGCCGGGCAGAGGCCCGAGAAGGTCGCGGACGCCCGACCACACCGCGGTGGCCACCTCGGCCTCCGAGCCCGTGCCGTCGACCACCAACCACGGGCTCGAACGTTCGGCGGCCAGGCACCGGTAACCGTCCGCCACCCGCCGCAGGAAGGCGTCGCCCTCCACTTCGAGGCGGTCTCGGTCGGTGCCCGTTCGCCGGCCCGAAGCCACCGCCACCGGGACCTCGACGAGTACGGTCAGATCGGCGACGAGGTCGCCGGTAGCCCACCGGACGAGTTGGCTCAGCTCCGACCGGTCGAGCCCACGCCCGTAGCCCTGGTAGGCCAGCGTTGAGGCGGAGAACCGGTCGGTCACCACCCAGGTTCCCGCGTCGAGTGCCGGCACCACCACCTCGGCGAGGTGCTGGGCCCGGTCGGCGGCCATCAGCAACGCTTCGGCCCGCTCGCTGACCGGAGGCTGATCGCGGCCGAGGAGGAGTCGCCGCAGCTCCGTTCCCAACCGGGTGGCACCGGGCTCGAAGGTCAAGAGGGCACCCAGCCGTTCCGACAGGCGGCGCGCCTGGGTGGACTTGCCGCAACCGTCGATCCCCTCCAGGGCGATGAGACGACCCCGCCGACCTTCGGTCACCCCGGGCTACTGGTCCTCTGCCCGCTCGACCGGCGCCCTGATCGCCGCCGCCTTCTTGGCCGCGGTCTTGTTTGCCGCGGTCTTGTTTGCCGCGGTCTTGTTTGCCGCCGCCTTGTTTGCCGCGGTCTTGTTTGCCGCGGTCTTGTTTGCCGCGGTCTTATTTGCCGCGGTCTTATTTGCCGCGGTCTTGTTTGCCGCGGTCTTCTTTGCCGCGGTCTTCTTGGCCGGGGCCTTCTTCGCCGCCGCCTTCTTGGCCGGCGCCTTCTTGGCCGCCTTCTTCCGCGTCGAGGGCCCGGCCGCCCGTCGCTCGGCCAGGAGCTCGGACGCCCGCTCCACCGTGAGGGACTCGACGTCGTCGCCCCTGCGCAACGAGGCATTGGTCGTGCCGTCGGTCACATAAGGACCGAAGCGGCCGTCCTTGACGACCATGGGGAGACCGGTGTCGGGATCGGCCCCGAGGTCACGCAGCGGTCCCTTGGCGTTTCGGCCGCCGCGGGCCTTGGGCTGGGCGAACAGGGCCAGCGCATCGTCCACCGTGATCGACAGGATCTGGTCCTCGGATGTCAGGCTGCGGGTGTCGGTGCCCTTTTTGAGGTACGGGCCGAACTTGCCGTTGTGAGCGACGATCTCCTCGCCCGTCTGGGGATCGGTGCCGACCACCCGCGGGATGCGCAACAGGTCGAGGGCCTGCTCGAAGGTGACCGTCTCCGGTGCCATCGATGCGAACAGCGACGAGGTACGGGGCTTCGGGCCGCCCTCCACCAGCTCGCCGTGCTGCACGTAGGGACCGAACCGGCCCGCCCGGACCTGCACCGGTAGGCCGGTTTCGGGGTGCTGGCCCAGCGTGCGGTCGGAGGACGGGGCCTCGAGCAGGGACTCCGCCCGCTCGACGGTGAGCTCGTCGGGAGCCAGGTCGTCGGGGATGGACACCCGGTCCTCTCCCCGTTGCAGGTAAGGCCCGTACCGGCCCACCCGGGCCACGATGTCCTGGCCGTCGGTGCCGACACCGATGGGGATGGAGTTGATCTCGCGGGCGTCGATCTCCCCGAGGTAGGTGCTGACCTCCCGCTTGAGGCCGAGGCCCCGCACATGCCCGGCCACGGGGACGGTGGCGCTGACCGCGGCGCCGTTGCCGTTCCCGCGACCGTTTTCCAGCCCGGCGCCGGCTCCCCCGTTGGCGCCCTCGGCTCCCCCGTTGGCGCCCTTGACGCCCTCGGCACCCTCGGCACCGAAGTAGAAGCGGGTCAGCCAGGGCAGGGACTCCTCGTTCCCCGAGGCGATGGCGTCGAGGTCGTCCTCCATCGAGGCGGTGAACCCGTAGTCGACCAGATCGGCGAAGTAGCGCTCGAGCAGCCCGACCACCGCGAAGGCGGTGAACGAGGGGACGAGGGCGGTGCCCTTCTTCCACACGTAGCCGCGGTCGAGGATGGTGGCGATCACACTGGCATAGGTGGACGGGCGGCCCACCCCCAGGTCCTCCATGGCCTTGACCAGCGAAGCCTCGGTGTAGCGGGCCGGTGGCTGCGTGGCGTGCGACCCCGGATCGAGGTCGTCGACCGACACCGCGTCCCCCTCGGACATGGCGGGCAGGTGGACCTCACGGTCGGCCAGTTCCGCCTCCGGATCGTCCTCGCCCTCGACATAGGCCCGGAGGTACCCCGGGAACTGGATGACCTTGCCCGAGGCGGAGAACTCCGTCTCCCGGGCCGGCTGCCCGTCGACCGCGGCCGACGTCCCCACCAGGCGGACCTGGGCGCTGGTCCCGGTGGCGTCGGCCATCTGGGAGGCCACCGTGCGCTTCCAGATGAGGTCGTAGAGGCGGAACTCGTCCCCCGAAAGGGACCGGGACGCCTCGTCGGGGGTCCTGAACGACTCGCCGGCGGGCCGGATGGCCTCGTGGGCCTCCTGTGCGTTCTTGACCTTCCGCTCGTAGTGCCTCGGCTGGGCCGGCACGTACTCGGCTCCGTAGAGGGCCGACGCCTGGGCCCGGGCCGCCGACAGGGCCTGGCTCGACAGCGTGGTCGAGTCGGTGCGCATATAGGTGATCCATCCGTCCTCGTACAGGCGTTGGGCGATCTGCATCGCCCGCTTGGAGCTGAACCGGAGCTTGCGCCCCGCCTCCTGCTGCAAGGTCGAGGTCATGAACGGAGCCGAGGGTGAGCGGCGGAACGGCTTGTGGGTCATGGACTTCACGGTGAAGGGCGCGCCGGCCAGTCCGGCGGCCAGCGACCGGGCCTCGGCTTCGCCCAGCACGACCACCGACCCCGGTGAGGTGAGGGCACCCCGCTCGTCGAAGTCACGCCCGGAGGCCAGCGCCACGCCGTCCACACCCACCAGGGCGGCGGTGAAGGACCGGGGTGTCCCTTCGGCGGCCGCGGCGGCCTCGGGGGCGGTGAAGGTCCCATCGATGCCCCACCACCCGGCGGAGCGGAAGGCCATCCGGGCCCGTTCACGCTCGACCACCATCCGGGTGGCCACGCTCTGGACCCGGCCGGCGGACAGCCGGGGCATGATCTTTTTCCACAGGACCGGCGATACCTCGTAGCCGTAGAGCCGGTCGAGGATGCGTCTGGCCTCCTGGGCGTCGACCAGGCGGCGGTCGAGGTCACGCCACTCGTTGACGGCCCGCTCGATGGCCGGGCGGGTGATCTCGTGGAAGACCATCCGCTTGACCGGAACCGTCGGCGCCAGCACCTCGAGGAGGTGCCAGGCGATCGACTCCCCCTCCCGGTCCTCGTCCGACGCCAGATAGACCTCGCTGGCCTGCTTGACCAGCTGTTTCAACTTCGCCACCTGGGATTTCTTCTCCGCCGAGACCACGTAGAGCGGCTTGAACCCGTTGTCCACGTCCACTCCCAGCCGGGACCAGGCCTCGCCCTTGAAGGCGGCGGGGACCTCGTCGGCCCGACGGGGCAGATCCCGGATGTGACCGATCGACGATTCCACCACGTAGCCGGAGCCCAGCAGCCCGGCGATGGTCTTGGCCTTGGCCGGCGACTCGACGATGACCAGGGGTTTCGCTCCCGGCCGGGCACGTGTGCCGCCAGAGGCGCCGTTGCCGGCGTCGGATTCTGGGAGCGTCTCTGTCAGGTCGGTGGGTGCCATGGCTTTGGCCTCAGGGTGGACGGTGGGGTGAGGCATTGTCAACCCCGGGGAACCGCCACCGGGTCCGCCCGAGCTCGATGGAGGAGAGGTTCAGTCGTGTGAAGACTCCATAGCCACCGTAGCTGCCTCGTCGAGGGCCGCGACCTCGGAGGCCGGCAGGTCACTGTCCATGGCGTCGGTCTTGCGCTTGGAGAAGGCGATGGCCAGCAACAGCACGACCAGGGAAACCCCGGCGATGGCCAGGCGGGCACCGGTGTGCGGGTGCAGGGTGATCACCGCCGGCAGGATGAGGAGGGAGACCAGGTTCATGACCTTGATCAGCGGGTTGAGGGCGGGGCCGGCGGTGTCCTTGAACGGGTCGCCGATGGTGTCGCCGATGACGGCCGCCTTGTGGGCCTCGGATCCCTTGCCCCCTTCGTTGCCGTCCTCGATGTACTTCTTGGCGTTGTCCCACGCACCACCCGAGTTGGACAGGAAGTTGGCCATGAGCTGGCCGGTGAGGATGGCCCCGACCAGAAAGGCGCCCAGCGCGAAGTAGTTGATGCCGAAGCCCACGATGACCGGCGAGAGCACGGCCAACAGGGCCGGGGTGGCCAGCTCCCGCTGGGCCGCGGTGGTGCAGATGGCGATGACCTTCCCGTACTCGGGCTTCTCGGTGTAGTCCATGATGCCGGGGTGCTCGCGGAACTGGCGGCGCACCTCCTGGACGACGGTCCCGGCCGACCGGCCCACGGCCCGGATGGCCAGTGCGGAGAAGATGAAGGCGATGGAGCCACCGATCAGCACCCCGATGAAGATGGTCGGGTGGGAGATGTTGATCGAGGTCTGGGGCAGGTCGAACAGCCAGTTGACCGGAGCGCCCAGCGGTGGGTGCAGGTTGAGCTGGCTGCCGATGGTCTCGATGAAGGAGGCGAACAGGGCCACCGAGGCGATGACCGCCGAGCCGATGGCCACGCCCTTGGTGACCGCCTTGGTGGTGTTGCCCACCGCGTCGAGGCTGACCATCACCCGTTCGGCCTCGCCGGTGAACTCGCCGGACATCTCGGCCACACCGGCGGCATTGTCGGAGACCGGTCCGAAGCTGTCCTCGGAGACGATCATGCCGGCCGTGGACAGCAGACCGATGCCGGTGAGCGCCACCAGGTAGAGGGTGAGCTGGATGTTGCCGCCGCCCAGGCCGATGGAGACGGCGATGGCCAGGACGATGGCCATGATGGCCCAGACCGACGATTCGAGGCCGAGGGCCAGGCCGGCCAGGGTGAGGGTGGCCGGACCGGTACGAGCGGTCTCGGCCACCTCCCGGACCGGGCCCCGCTCGGTGGAGGTGAAGTGCTCGGTGATCTGGCTGGCCACCAGCATGAGGACCACACCGGTGAGCACGGCGTAGAACGCCTTCCAGTAGTGGAGGTAGGCGCCGGCCACCACGGCGGAGCCGCCGATGGTGAGGACGGCGGCCGTCCACACCCCGCGGTTGATCGGGGCCATGGCGTTCTTGTCGTTCTTGCTGGCCCGAACCACGAAGACCCCGACGATGGTGGCCAGGATGCCGATGGCCGGGATGGCGATGGGGAAGATCACCGTCTTGGCCGCGTCCCCGCTCCTGCCGATGGAGCCGAAGGCGGTCACCCCGAGGATGATGGCGGCGATGATGGTGATCACGTAGGACTCGAACAGGTCGGCGGCCATGCCGGCGCAGTCACCCACGTTGTCGCCCACGTTGTCGGCGATGGTGGCGGCGTTGCGGGGGTCGTCCTCGGGGATGCCGGCCTCCACCTTGCCCACCAGGTCGGCACCCACGTCGGCCGCCTTGGTGAAGATGCCTCCGCCGACCCGCATGAACAGGGCCAGGAGGGAGGCCCCGAAGCCGAAGCCGATGAGCACCGACGTGGCGGTGTTCTGGAAGATGAGCACGATGACCGTGGCCCCGAGCAGGCCCAGCCCGACGCAGAGGAGGCCGGTGATGGCTCCGGTGCGGTAGGCCACCTTGAGGGCGGGGGCCATCTTGCCCTCGCGGGCGGCGGCCGCCGTGCGTACGTTGCCCCGCACGGCCAGGCTCATCCCGATGAAGCCGGTGAGGCCGGAGCAGATCGCCCCGGCCAGGAAGCAGATCACCCGGTAGATGCCGGCCTGGGCGAAGGTGAGGTCGGTCACCGTGTGGGAGATGCAGCCCACATGGAACGACGTGCTGGTCACCGACCCGGCGCACAGGTAGGCCGTGTGGGTGACCTTGGTGGCGGTGAAGAAGATGAGGACGGCCAGCGGGATGATGATGATCCCGATGGTCTTGAACTGGCGGGCCAGGAAGGCCTCGGCCCCCTCCTGGATGGCCTTGGCGATGTCCTTCATCGTCGCCGTGCCCTGGTCGGCGGCCAGGACACCGCGCACCAACAACAGCGCCACCACGATGGAAGCCACCGCACAGACGAGTGCGAAGTACAGCCAGGTCTTCTCACTGTTGTGGAGCGAGAAGATCTGGTAACCCCCTTCAGCCAGGAGGTGGGTCATCGGTGAGGCTCCCTTCGGTGTACTGCATGGTCAGTATCCCGCATGGTCGGGATCCTGCATGGTCAGAGTCGTCTTGATTCAGAATCCTTCATACGCCCACTGCAGCGACCGCGGCCCACCGCAACCGTCGAGGACACCGTCCCCCTGCGAGGCCTCGGCCGTGTGGCCGTACGCCGGGGCGCGCCGTCATGGCACGCCGATCCCGGCAACGGGGGCAGAAGATACCGACAAATGGGGTCCTTGAGCAAGGAAGCCAGGCCAGGCGGCCCCGTCCGGGTGGCCCGGCGTCGGTCGCGGCCACGGGTCAGATCGGCTCCACGCCGGCCTCGGGACCGGCGATGAGCTCGTAGTCGGGGTTGAGGATGGCCTGGCGGCGGGCCCAGTCCCCCACCATCCCCTCGACCACCAGCCGAGCCCCGGGCTGGATGCCGGGGATCCGGCGCCGGCCCTGGAACACGAGCAGCAATTTGCCGGAATCGTCGACCAGGACGCACTCGAGATTGGAGGTGCCGGCCCGGGGCTGCACCCGGACCGACTTGATCCGGCCGGCGACCCGCACACGCGTGCGCCACTGGGCCTCGCCGATGGGGGTGGTGCCCCGCCCCCGTTCGCCGAAGGCCGTGCGGTCGAAGGACGCCTTGGCTGCCGCCTCCCGGTCGGAGGCCCGGTCCGCGGCTCGTGCCGCCCTGGTGGGCCGCGAGGTCTGCCCCGATGCATCGGGCCCCACCGGCTTCCGCCGCCATTCGCGCCGCCGCGAGAACCACCCCCCGGTGAGCTGGTAGGGCACCACGGTGGCGTTGACGTGGGCCAGTTGCCCCACCGCGTCGGCGATGTGGTCGGCGGTGGCATCGTGGAGCACCCGCTGCCAGCCGGCGGCGAAGCCGCGCCGGGGGAGGAGGAAGGTCAGCTCGGTCTGGCCGTCGGCCACCGTCTCGGCGGCCAGCTCGAGGGCGGCCCGGGTCAGACGCCGGTCCTCGCACTCCTCGACGTCGAGGGGGAGCCGGGCCAGGCCGAGCCGGCTCCACTCGGCTTCGAGCTCGGCCGACTCCCGGTCGTCGATGGCGAAGTGGACGGCCCGGAGCTCGTCCGGATGCAGCGTCCGCGCGTACTGGAGGGCCCGGGCCGTGGCCATGTCCAGGCGGTCCACCAGCACGATGACAGTGTGGCGGTTGAGCACCGGTGCCTCCGCCGCCTCGGCCGCGCCCTGCTCCAGCTGCTTCTCCTCGTCGACGTACTGGCGGTGCAGGCGGACGAGCCCGTAGTACATGAGCGGGCCGACCAGCACCACCACCCACGCCCCCTCCTTGAACTTGACCGTGGCGAAGATGAGCACGATGAAGGCGGTGAGGATGGCCGAGAAGCCGTTGACGGCCACACTCCTGCGCCAGTGATCGCCCCGATCGTCGAGATGGTGCTTGACCATGCCCGCGCCGGCCATGGCGAAGCCGGTGAACACGCCGATGGCGTAGAGGGCGACCAGGCTGTCCACCTGGGCCCGGGTGGCCAGGATGAGGGCCAGGGCCACCACGGTGAGGACGATGATCCCGTTGGAGAAGGCCAGGCGGTGCCCCCGGCGGGTCAGCTGTTTGGGCAGGTAGGCGTCCTCGGCCACGAAGCTGGCCAGGAAGGGGAAGCCGTTGAAGCTGGTATTGCCGCCGGTGTAGAGGATGAGCACGGTGGCGAACTGGACCACGTAGAACAGGACCTGGGCCACGGGGCTGGTGCCGAGGACGTAGCGCACCTCCTGGGACACCACGGTGGGCGACCCGGAGACGTAGGGCACGGCGTGGGTCCAGTGGGCGATGAGCGTGACCCCGAGGACCAGAAAGGCGAGGACGCTGCTCATGACGACCAGGGTCTGGCGGGCGTGCCGGGCCGTGGGCTCGCGGAAGGACCCGACCCCGTTGGAGATGGCCTCGAGGCCGGTGAGCGACGATCCGCCGTTGGCGAAGGAGCGCAGGATGATGATGAACGAGGCCCCGTAGAGCAGGCCGTTGCCGGGGTGGCCGACGGCGATGGGGGGGTTGGCGCCCCCGGCGGCGGGGATGGCGTGGACGGCCAGCTCGCCCAAGGCCTTCTTGATGTAGCCGGACACCACCACCAGACCCAGGCTGGCGATGAAGAAGTAGGTGGGGAAGGCGAAGAACTTGCCCGCCTCCCGGATCCCCCGCAGGTTGCCGTAGAGGAGCAGGAGCACCACGGCCACGGTGATGGGCACGGTCAGGTTGCCGGCCGGCCCCTTCAGCAGGGCCGGAAAGGCACTGGTCAGGGCGGCCGTGCCCGCCGAGGTCTGTACGGCCACGGTGACCGTGTAGTCGATGAGCAGGGCCACGGCCGCGATCTGGGCGATCTTCGGCCCGAAGTTCTCGCGGGCCACCACATAGGACCCGCCGGCCTTGGTGTAGAGCTGGATGACCTCGAGGTAGGAGAGGGTGACGAAGAACAGGACCCCGAGGATGGCCATGGTCACCGGTACCACCAGGGCGAAAGCGGCCAGTCCCACGTAGGGGACCAGCTGGGTCAGCATCTCCTCGGTGCCGTAGGCCGAAGACGAGATGCAGTCGGGCGCCAGCACACCGAGGGCCGACGGTCGGCCCAGGCGCTCCCCGCTCAGCTGCTCGTTGACCAGCGGCGGCCCGAGCAGCACGTTCTTCATCCGGTAGCGGAGGGTCTCGGGGAGGTCGAGCTTCACCGCGGTGATGGCCGCCGGCGATCTCCGGCCGGGAACCGACGCCGGCTGGGTCACCGCCATCCCGGACCCGTTCTCCGTCGTGGGGGCCGGATCCACGTCTCCGGTCACCGATGGGTCCACCCCCTCAGTAAATCATGGGCGCCGACCCCGGCCGGTATGCCGCCGGTCCCTTCGGCCGACCGCTCCGGCCTGCGTCCGGGAGCCCACACCCGGCGCCGGATCCCGGGGGTGAGTTGTGATCACGTGGCGATGCGTGTTGCATGGTTCGGGTGCACGTCATCATCGTCGGTTGTGGTCGGGTCGGTTCCGGTCTGGGCGTCGGGCTGGTCGAGCAGGGGCATTCGGTGGCCATCATCGACCGGAGCGCCAAGGCCTTCCGAAGGCTCCCCTCGGACTGGCCCGGGACCACCATCGTGGGTTCGGGCTTCGACCGGGGCGATCTCGATCGGGCCCGGGCCGGTGAGGCGTCATCCCTGGCCGCGGTGACCAGTGGCGACAATTCGAACATCCTGACCGCCCGCATCGCCCGCGAGACCTACGAGATCCCCAACGTCGTGGCCCGCATCTACGATCCCCGGCGGGCCCAGATCTACCTCCGGCTGGGCATCCCCACCGTGGCCACCGTGTCCTGGACCATCGACCAGGTCCGCCGGCGCCTCGTGCCCGGCGAGCTGGAGCCCGAATGGTCGGACCCGACCGGAACCCTCTCACTGGTCGAGCGGGAGCTCCCCGAGCGTTGGGCGGGCAAGCGCCTGGCCGACCTCTCGAAGCCCGGCGAGGTGGCGGTGGTGGCCGTGACCCGGGCCGGGGTGGCCCGGCTGGACTTCGGGGACCTGGTCGGCCAGGACGGGGACGTCGTCCACCTGGTGGTGTCGGACACGGCACTCGAGCGCCTCCGCTCCCGGCTCGACGGGTCCGCGGCCGCAGTCGGCCGCTCGGCGGCCGGCCCGTCGGCGGCCGGCCCGGGAGGAAACGGCACCGCGGCCGGCGCGGCCGGCACGGCCGGGTCGCCCGGCGCACCCGGCGGTGACCGGTGATGAAGGTGGCCATCGCCGGGGCCGGAAGCGTGGGGACGGCTATCGCCTCGGACCTCCACGCCGGTGGGCACGATGTGCTGGTCATCGAGCAGGACCCGGACCTGGTGGCCCGCATCCGCGACGACCTCGACATCACCTGGGTGGTGGCGGACGCCTGCGAGGTCTCGTCCCTCGACGCCGCCGGTCTGTCCACTGTCGACGTGGTGGTGGCGGCCACCGGCGACGATGAGGACAATCTGGTGGTCTCCCTGCTGGCCAAGCAGGAATTCGCCGTGCCCCGGGTCGTGGCCCGGGTCAACCACCCGAAGAACCAGTGGCTGTTCAACGAGAGCTGGGGCGTTGACGTGTCGGTGTCCACCCCCCAGCTGCTGACAGCGCTCGTCGAGGAGGCCGTGTCGGTGGGCAGCCTGGTCCGGCTGCTCCGGTTCGAGGGCGGGAACGCCCATTTGGTGGAGGTCACACTGGCCGACGACTCGCCGGCCGCCGGGGTGTCGCTTGTCGACCTCGGGGTCCCACGGGACGCCACGGTGGTGGCCGTGGTGCGCGACGACCGCCTGATCGTGCCCCGGGGCGACACCCGCCTGGCCATCGGCGACGAGGTGCTGGTGCTCGTGACCTCGGATGCCGAGGATGTGGTCCAGCAGCTACTGGTGGGCCATTGACATGATGCGAGCGGCGTTCTTCGACCTGGACAAGACGGTCATCGCCAAGGCGTCGATCCCCGCATTCGGTCGGCCGCTCTACCAGGGCGGACTGATCAACCGACGCCTGGTGGCACGGGCGCTGGTCACCCAGATCATCTACCTCCACCTCGGGGCCAGCGAGCAGAAGCTGGCCCGGATCCGCGAGTCGATGCTCATGCTGACCAAGGGCTGGGAACACGACCAGATCAAAGAGATCGTGCGCGAGGCGCTCGAAGAGACGGTCGAGCCGATCATCTACGCCGAGGCCCTCGATCTGATCGAGGCCCACCGGGCGGCCGGCTACAAGGTGTACCTGGTGTCTGCATCGCCGGAGGTCATCGTGGCCCCGCTGGCCGAGCACCTCGGCGTGGACGGCGCCATCGCCAGCCGCCCCGTGGTCGACGACGACGGTCGCTACACCGGGGAGATGGAGTTCTACGCCTACGGCCCCTTCAAGGCCGAAGCCATCGAGGAACTGGCCCGCCAGGAGGGGCTCGATCTCTCCGAGTCCTCGGCGTACTCGGACTCCTACACCGACCTCCCCATGCTCGAGGCGGTGGGCCACCCGGTGGCCGTGAACCCCGACCGGGTACTGGCCAAGGTCGCCCGAGAGCGCGACTGGGAGGTGATGCAGTTCACCAAACCGGTCCGTCTGCGCGACCGGGTCAGCGTTCCCAGTTGGTCGGTGACCGCGGCTGCAGGAGCCATAACGGCGGCGGCGTCAGTCGGTGCGCTGGTCGCCTGGCGGCTCGCACGGAGGCCGCAGCGATAGCTGTTCGGGGTGTGCCTCTCTGGCCGGCGCCCGAGGTGGGCGGCCCGGGTTGCTCAGGAAGGACGGAGCCGCTTGGCGGCGACGACACCCAAGGCAACGATGATGGCGAGGATCAGAAGCTTCTTCATGAGCAGAGATGGTAACCGCTCCGATCACGTCCCGCTCCCGCGCTGTCCGCGGCGCGCACGGTACCCGCAGTGGCGCGGTGTCCACGGTGCCGAATTGCGTAGGGCGCGTGGACCCGGTTACGACGCGACGGCCGGGACCCGGCCGGCCCGCGAAGGCTCAGACCGTGAGGAGGTCGCGCGCCCCGGTATCCGACGACGGATGCCGCAACTTGGACATGGCACGCGCCTCGATCTGGCGGATCCGCTCACGGGTCAGATTGAAGTGCTCGCCGACCTCTTCGAGCGTACGCGGCTCGCCCCGGTCGAGACCGAAGCGAAGCCGGAGGATCTCGCGCTCCCGCTCGTCGAGGGGTGAGAGCAGTCGCCCGATCTCCTCGGGCAGCAACGAGACGGCGGCCACTTCGAAGGGCGACTCCGCCGACCGGTCCTCGACCACGTCGCCGAGCTCGGCGTCGCCGTCCTCGCGGAGGGGCTCCGACAACGAGAGCGGTTCGGCCCGGAACCGCAGCGCCTCGACCAACTTGTCCTCGGGCATCTCGACCTCGGCGCCCAGCTCGGCCAATGTGGCCGGCCGACCGTACTTGAGCTCGAGTCGGGCCTGGGCCTTCTGGACCCTGGCCAGCGTGTCGCCGGCGTGAACCGGCAGCCGGATGGTCCGGCCGGTGTTGGCGATGCCCCTGGTGATGGCTTGGCGGATCCACCAGGTGGCGTAGGTGGAGAACTTGAAGCCCTTCCGCCAGTCGAACTTCTCGACCGCATGCATGAGGCCCAGGTTGCCCTCCTGGATGAGATCGAGCAGGGGGAGACCCGACGCCTGGTACTTCTTGGCGATGGACACCACCAGCCGGAGGTTGGACTGCACGAACGTCTGTTGGGCGCCCTCACCCTGCAGGGTGGTCCGCCTCAACTCCCGCTTCTTGGCCGGGGTCAGGCCCTTCGGCGCCGCCGCCAGCTGGGCGTCCGCCTCCCGACCGGCCTCGATGGCCTGAGCCAGGCGAACCTCGTCGTCCTTGGTCAGCAAGGGATACTGGCCGATATCGGTCAGATACAACCGAACCAGATCTTCGTCGTCTCGCTCGAGGCGCTCCTTTGCCAACTTCACCAGGTCCTTCGTTTTCCCCACGACGTGAGGGACGGCCGACCTTTGCCCAGCGCCACCGACGAAACCGGTACTCGCTGATTCAGGTCTGCGTTTTCGGGCGCAACGATTGCTGCTTTCGAAGTTTACCGGACGCGTCAAGCCCTCCAAGCGACGGGGCCGGTGGCGAGGCCCGTTTTGGGGTCAGTCCTCAGGCACGGAGGCGGGAAGGACGACCAGCCCGGACCGGGCGCCGGCCCCGACCACGGCCGTCTCCAGGCGCTGGAGGAACTCGTGGACGGCGGCCACGTCGTGTGGCCGGGTGACCAGGCGTTCCACCAGGCGCTCGCCGGCCTGCCAGTCCTCGATCTCGTCATTGAGCACCAGCCTCAGGGCCCGGGCGACGGGGCCGTCGGTGACCGGGCCGGCCACGCCGAGGTGGCGCTCGTAGCTGGTGACCAGCCGGGGCAGCACCACCCGGTAGAGCCCGGCCAGCCGCGGCAGCGCGCCGGGCCGGCCGGCCGGCTCCTCGCCCGCCGGTGGCCAGGTCGAGCCGGGCAGGCCCGATGTCGGAACGAACCCGTCCAGGGCCGCGAACAGCGCGGCGCTGGTGGCCGACGGCACCGTCAGGCTCATCGGGTCCGCTCCGGTGAGGACAGGAAGGCGGTCGGCCCAGAGCTCGGCGTGCCAGGCGTGACGAAGGCTCTGCTGGTCGAGGTGGAGCTTGACGGCGGCGACGGGCATGTCGGTCACCCACGAACCGAGCAGCCCGTAGAGGGCGTTCTCGATCCACCGGTACTCCCCCACCAGGGCGGCGGTGGCACCGAGGGTCAACGGCAGCGACCCTCCGGCCGGACCGGGGACAGAGACGGGCTCGGGGTCGGGGTCGGGGATCGGGTCGCCGGTCCTCGTGGGCCCGTCCTGGCCGAAGAGCTCAGACAACCGCCGGCGTCTCCCCGTGCTGTGCCCCGGACGGTGGCGGGGGGGCGGCCGTTCCCGACCGGTAGTGGTTGGTGATGGGCATCCGCCGGTCCTTCCCGAACGCCTTGGCCGAGATCCTGACCCCGGGAGGCATCTGCCTGCGCTTGTACTCGGCCCGGTCGACCAGGTCCACGACCCGGCCCACCGCCTCGGGGTCGTACCCGGCCCTGATCAGGTCGTCCGGTGAACGGTCGCCTTCCACGTAGCCCGCCACCACCGGGTCGAGGACGGCGTAGGGGGGCAGCGACTCGTCGTCGCGCTGATCGGGACGCAGCTCGGCCGAGGGCGCCTTGGTCAGCACCGGATCGGGGATGAGGTCGAAGCCGGCCCTCCGGTTCCGGTGGCGGCACAACGCGTAGACCAGGGTCTTCGGGACATCCTTGATCACCGCGAACCCGCCGGCCGAATCCCCGTACAGGGTCGAGTACCCGGTGGCCATCTCGCTCTTGTTGCCGGTGGTGAGGACGATCCATCCCTTGGCGTTGGACAGCGCCATGAGCAGCACGCCCCGGATACGCGACTGCAGGTTCTCGTCGGTCAGCCCGGTGGGCTGGCCCGGGATCAACGGGTCCAGCGTGGTGGCCAGGGCCCGGTGGGCTCCCTCGATGGAGGCGGTGGCCACATCGATCCCGAGGTTGGCGGCCAGGGTGACCGCATCGGCCACCGAGCCCTCGCTCGAGTAGCGGGACGGCATCGTCACCCCGTGGACGTGCTCGCGGCCCAGCGCGTCGACGGCGATGGCTGCCACCAGGGACGAATCGATGCCGCCGGAAAGCCCGATCACCGCGTCAGCGAAGCCGTTCTTGCCCATGTAGTCGCGGGTGCCGAGCACCAACGCCTCGTAGACCTCGGCCTCGGGATCGAGGACGGCGGCCAGGGGAGCAGCCACCGGGGCGTCCGCCGGTCGCCGGGAGGCGGTGGTGACGACGACCACCCCGGTGCCGGCATCCTCGTCGCCCTGGTCAGAGGGCACGGCGTCGACGTCCACGTCGGCGAGCAGCACTGCTTCGACGAACTGGGCGGCCGAAGCCACCAAGGTGCCCCCGGCGCCCATCACCATGGACGCACCGTCGAACACCAGCTCGTCCTGACCACCGACCTGGTTCACGTAGACGACAGGGCATCCGGTTTCCGCCACCCGCTCGCGCAGCACAGCCAACCGCTCCTCACGCCGGCCGCGTGAGTAGGGGGAGGCATTGAGGTTCACCAGCAGGCGGGCTCCGGCCGCGGCCTGCCCGGCCATCGGCCCCCCCGGCACCCACATGTCCTCGCAGATGGTGATCCCGACCGGCACGCCGGCCACCACGAACCTGAGCGGGAGGTCGTCACCCGGCACGAACCATCGCTGCTCGTCGAAGACCCCGTAGTTGGGGAGGAGGCGCTTGCGGTAGCGCCCGATCACCCGGCCCTCCGCACACAGGGCGGCGGCGTTGAACAGCCGGCCCGACGGGTCACTGTCGACGTAGCCGATGACGGCCGCGCAGCTCCCGGCGGCCGCGGCCACCCGGGCGAAGACGGCCTGGTTGTCGGCCACGAAGGCCGGTCGCCCGAGCAGGTCCTCGGGCGGGTAGCCGGTGACGGTCAGCTCCGGGAACACGGCCAGGTCGGCCCCGCCCTGTTCGGCGGCGTCGAGCGCTGCCGCGATCCGGCGCGCATTGCCGTCGAGGTCCCCCACCACGGTGTTGATCTGGCACGCGGCCACGCGCACTTGGGGCATGTGGTCAGCCTACCGGCGCTGCTGCCTGGCCTTTTCTGCCCCGCCCTGATGGCCACGTGGTCGTGGGGTTGCCCGCCCGGCCGGGAAGTGTCGCCCATCCGGGCCGGCTGTCAGCTCCGGTACGCTCGTCACCGGGCGCCCCGTCGCTCAGTTCATGCTCCGTTTACAGTCGGGTAACGGAGGAGAAACGGCTCGCTGCGATAGTGAAATGTCCTTGGACACTCACCTGCCAGCGGCACGGCAGCAGTCCGGCCCGGTGGCTCGTCCCCTGGGGACGGGTGAGGCACGTTGAGCAGAGGGCGCCGAAGTACCAGAGCAACCGAGCAATAGAGGAGTTCATGTGCCTTATCAAGCTGAGTACATCTGGATCGACGGGACGGAGCCGTCACCGCTCCTCCGGAGCAAGACCAAGGTCATCAAGGACGGCGAGGACCCGGGAATCTGGGGATTCGACGGGTCGAGCACCAACCAGGCGCTCGGGCACGACTCGGACTGCGTGCTCCGGCCGGTGTTCATGGTCCCCGACCCGCTGAGAGGCCCGGACGACAAGCTGGTCATGTGCGAGGTCGAGCTCACCGACTTCTCCCCCCACCCGACCAACACCCGGGCCAGGCTGCGCGAGGTGGTCGAGAAATACGGGGACCAGGAGCCCATGTTCGGGATCGAGCAGGAGTACACGTTCATCAAGGAGGGCCGGCCCCTGGGCTGGCCCGCGCTCGGCTACCCGGCGCCACAGGGCCCCTACTACTGCGGGGTCGGCGGCGACAAGATGCCCGGCCGTGAGATCGTCGAGCTCCATACAGCGGCGTGCATCGATGCCGGCATCGGCATCGAGGGCACCAACGCCGAGGTGATGATGGGGCAGTGGGAGTTCCAGGTGGGCGTGCTCTCGCCGCTCGACGTGTCCGACCACCTGTGGGTGGCCCGGTGGCTGCTCTTCCGCATCGCCGAGGATTTCGGGGTCTACGCCACGCTGGAGCCCAAGCCCATCATGGGCGACTGGAACGGGGCCGGTGCCCACACCAACTTCTCGACCAAGGCCATGCGGGAGGACGGGGGCTGGGATGCCATCATCGCCGGCTGCGAGGCCATCGGGAAGCGGATCGACGAGCACATCGCCGTCTACGGCGTGGGCATCGAGAGCCGCCTGACGGGTGCCCACGAGACGGCTCACTTCACCAAGTTCAGCTACGGCACGTCGGACCGGGGCGCTTCTATCCGCATTCCGTGGGCGGTGGCCAAGGCCAAGAAGGGTTGGCTCGAGGACCGTCGCCCCAACGCCAACATGGACCCCTACCAGGTGACGGCGGTCATGGTGGACACGGTCTGCGGCGAC
>JBEKIU010000069.1:0-18501 GCA_050011635.1 Acidimicrobiales bacterium | reverse complement strand
ACATCGCCGCCCGACACCTTCTGCCAGTGCATGCCCTCGACCGGCGGCATCCAGATCGACTCCCCGCCGAGGGCGGAGGGATCTTCCAGGACCGATCGGAGCATGGCGAAGCCGTCGGCACCCTGTATCTGCAGTTGGGTCACGAGCGGCAGGTGGTTGACACCAGCCGAGACCGGATCGATCTCGTGCATCGGTGCGTCGAAGAGCAGGCTCAACGAGAATTTCAGGCCCACCAACTCGTTGCACAGGCCGACCACCCGGATGTTCGACTCCCGCGCCGCGCCGCGGCACAACGCGGTCAGTGGATTGCTCACGTTGATCATCAGGGCCTCCGGGCATCTGCGCTCCATCGTCCGGGCCACCTCGGTGACGACCGGGACGCTCCGCAGCGCCCGGGTGATCCCGCCGGGACCGACGCTGTCGCCGACCGGCTGTCGTATGCCGTAACGGGCAGGGATCTCGAGATCGTGACGCATGCTGGCGAATCCGCCCACCGAGAGAGCGATGATCACCATGTCGGCGCCGTCGACGGCGTCGTCGAGGTCCGATGTCGTGCGAGCCGACAGCCCGATGCCGCGGACCTTGGCGATGTGCGCGGCCACCTCTGCCATCAGGGGAAGCGAGTCCGGGTCCTTGTCCATGAGGGTGATCTCGAGGTCACCCAGGGCCTCGGAGTTGGCAAAATCCACAAGGAGCCGCGGCGTCCAGTGGGTACTGCCGCCGCCCACGATGGTGATCCGGGGTCCGCTCATCCACCGAACGGTAGCCGCCGGGGCCACGAGCAGGCGTCGATCACGCTCCTACTGGTGCGCGGTCCACCAGGGTCGGATCGCCCGTCGCCCGGGGCGGCGGGGCCTGGTCCCCGACGTGATGGCTAAAGCTGTCAGAGTCAGTGACGATACACAGAGATGCACAAAATTGACCGACGTAGTCCGGGACGGGCCATCGTTGCCTGCGTGGGAGCCGTGGCTGTCGGCTTGTTCGTACTCACGACCGCGGTTCCGAGCGCCCAGGCGGGGACCGATTCGGGATGGAACATCATCGCCAGCCCCGATTCGGGAGCTTCGGGCAGCCATCTCCTGATGGGCACCACGTGCACGAGCACCTGGAATTGCTGGGCGGTGGGAGGAGCCTTCTCAGGCCTGGGCAACAACTCACAACCGAGCGCGCTGATCGACCGCTGGAACGGGTCGACGTGGTCGGTCGGCCCCGACGCCGTCCCACCCGGAAGCAGGGCGTCCCTCCTGTGGGGTGTGAGCTGCGTCGGTGCCGCCGACTGCTGGGCCGTGGGCGCGGAGGCGGGAGCCGGAACCGGGCCGAAGGCCCCCCTCCCCCTGGCCGAGCACTGGAACGGCTCCGCCTGGTCGGTGGTGCCCACACCCGACGTCGACGCCTACCTCTTCTCGGTCACCTGCACCGGCGCGTCGAACTGCTGGGCCGTGGGCAGCACGCTCGACGGCAACAAGAACCTCCTGGCCGGCATCATCATCCACTGGAACGGATCGCGGTGGTCTCAGGTCCAGCGGGCGTCCTCCGGCCAGCCCTTCGACCAGTTCGACTCGGTGACATGCTCGGGGCCGTCGAACTGTTGGGCCGTCGGGTTCTCGGGTCCGAATCAGGTCCAGTACAACCTCTTCCCCGGGGTCTACCCCGCCGTGTCGGGTAGTGCAGCCTTGGTGGAGCACTGGAACGGCTCGACCTGGACCATCGCGCCACTGCCGGGAGCGGCAAGCCCGCTGGGCCAGTATCTGAGCGCGGTCAGCTGCACCGATTCCTCGAGCTGCTGGGCGGTGGGGGCGACCATGGACGCCGAGGGCCGTCCCTCCACCACGCTGGTGGAGCACTGGAACGGTTCCGCCTGGAGCACCACGCCGAGCCCCGATCCCACCATTCCTGACGACCTCCTGACCGCGGTGACGTGCGTCGACGCCTCGGACTGCTGGGCCACCGGCGTCGCCGATGCGACGCTCGGCCAGAACAACGCCAGCCCCAGCCCGTTCATCGAGAGCTGGAACGGCGTGAAGTGGTCGGTCGACCCCAGTCCCAACGTCGTGGCCCTCGGCTATCTGGGTGGCGTCGCCTGCCTGCGGGACACCGGCTGCTTGGCCACCGGTTTCGCCATCACCAACGTGGGGAACAACACGACCATCCACACGCTGATCGAACAGTTGCAGGTCACGCCGTCGGGCCATCAGGGACTGTGGATGTCGGGCGCCGACGGACAGGTCTTCAACCTCGGCACCGCGGCCTTCCTCGGTTCGACCCGTGGCGCTCCTCTCAATGCGCCCCTGGTGGGCATGGCGGCCACCCCGGACGGTGGCGGCTACTGGCAGGTGGGCGCGGACGGCGGGGTGTTCTCCTTCGGGGACGCCGGTTTCCACGGATCGACCGGTTCGATCGCTCTCAACAAGCCCATCGTGGGCATGGCCCCCACCCCGGACGGTGGCGGGTACTGGTTGGTGGGCGCGGACGGCGGGGTGTTCTCCTTCGGGGACGCCGGTTTCCATGGATCGACCGGTTCGATCGTTCTCAACAAGCCCATCGTGGGCATGGCCACCACCCCGGACGGTGGCGGGTACTGGCTGGTCGCCTCGGACGGCGGGGTGTTCGCCTTCGGGGATGCGGACTTCTACGGCTCGGTACCCGGTCAGGGCATCGTCAGTCCGGTGCCCATTGCGGGGATCGTCGGCACCGCCGGAGGCCACGGCTACTGGATCGTCGGCCGGGACGGGGCGCTCTACTCCTACGGGGACGCCAGCTTCCTCGGCTCTCTGGTCGGTGTCGACCTTTCGGCACCGGTGGTCGGTGCTGCCGCCTAAGACGGCGGGGAGCCAGCCGGGACCCGGCGGTGTTCCATACTGGGGCCAACGCGCCGGGCCAAGCCCGATCACCATGAGAGCCAGAACGATGAGGTCACAGCCGAAGCTCACCAGGATCCCCGCGGCGGCGATCCAGCCGACGGGGTCGCCCGCATGCGGCGCCTCCATCGAACCGGGGTCGCCTGCATGACGGATTCCGTGAAGGACGGCCCTGGACCTGCCCGGCCGCAACACGGCGATATCGGTGAGCCACGCTGGCCGATGGCCTTGGCGGTGCTCACCGCAGGCGTCCTCCACGGCGTCCTGCCCACCGAGTTGCGTTCCCTCCCGCCCGAACTTCTGGGCGACGCACGGTGGTGGTATCTGGTGGTCGTGACCGTCCTGCTCGTCGTCCTCATCATCGGCGACCCCGGCCGGATCGACCGGCAGACCCGGTGGATCCGAGCCATGACCATCGGGCTCATCGCCCTGATCTCGGCGGACAACGCCCTCGAGGCCGGCCGGCTGGTGGCCAGCATTCTCAGCACGAAGCCGTTCACCGAGGACGCCAACAAGCTGCTCATTGCCGGCGGGGCGATCTGGGTGTCCAACGTGATCGCCTTCGCCCTCTGGTTCTGGGAGGTTGACCGGGGTGGGGCGCCGGCCCGGGCCCGCGGGACGACCGCGAGACCGGCGTTCATCTTCCCGGAAATGGTCAACCCCCGCTTCGTCGAAGCGAACTGGTACCCGAAATTCGTCGACTATCTCCACCTGTCCTTCACCGCGGCAACCGCATTCAGCCCCACGGACGTCTCTGCGGTCAAGCCGTGGGCCAAGCTCATGATGATGTTGGAAGAGTCCATCTCGCTGCTGGTGGCCATTCTGGTGGTCGCCCGCGCCGTCAACATTCTCAAGTAGCCCGGTCCACCCGCCGGTGGCTGCCGGCGGTGCCGGTTCGTTCACGTTCGTCAGGCGGCGCCGCGAGCTATAGATTCGAGGGTCGGGCCGTCGCCCGGTCTGGTCATGGGGCCGGATCCGGCGATGGGGCCGGTGGAAGGCAGGGAGCGCCAACGTGAAGCAGGACGCGAAGGTGGAGGGAGGCAGGGCCGCCGCGGCGGTGGGTGTGACGGCGACGATCGGCGACGGGCGTGCGTTCCGGGCCAAGAAGGGGACCCGGGGGTCCTCGTCACAGGAACGGGCCAGGCAGGGGAAGAAGGCGCGCCTCGATGTCCCGCTGGCCAGGCACGCCGAGTGGGACCCGCCCGCGGACCGGACCGACCCCATCGAGTTGCTCGAACATCAGGCGGAGACGCGGATAGAAGAGCTCGTCCCCATTCGCTACGGCCGCATGCTGGTCTCGCCCTTCTCCTACTACCGGGGCGCAGCCCTTCCCATGACCGAGGACTTGGCCGCCACGCCGACCTCGGGGTTCGAGGCACAGCTCTGCGGCGACGCCCACATGTCCAATTTCGGCGTCTTCGGTTCGCCGGAACGGCATCTCTTCTTCGATGTCAACGACTTCGACGAGACAGCGCCGGGTCCGTGGGAGTGGGACGTCAAGCGGTTGGCCGCCAGCCTCGAGATCGCCGCGCGCGAGAACGAAGTCACGAAGAAGATGCGCACCCGGATCGTGCAGGGTGCCGTCCGGTCATATCGGGAGACGATGCGCGAGCTGGCGGCGGTTCCGATGATGTCGGTGTGGTACGCCCACCTCGATGTGGAGGAGATCCTTCCCCGGTTCAGTTCGCTGTTGAACCGCAAGCGGACGCCGAGGGTCTGGAACGCCATCAACAAGGCCCGGGCGCACGACAGCCATCAGGCGTTCGACAAGCTGTGCCACGTGAGCGGCGGCGAGACGAGGATCATCCATGATCCGCCGCTGATCGTCCCGGTGGAGGAGTTCGTCGCCGGCATGGATCCGGAGGTGGCCGCGGAGGCGCTGGCCAAGATCGTCCGGGCCTATCGCCGCACGTTGCAACCGGACCGCAGGCATCTTCTCGAGCAGTACGAGCTTGCCCACCTGGCGCGGAAGGTCGTCGGGGTCGGGAGCGTGGGTACCGATGCGTGGATCGCCCTGTTTCTGGCCCGCGAAGACGGTGCACCGCTCTTTCTCCAGATCAAGGAGGCGCAGCCGTCGGTGCTCGAGCGGTTCACCACCAAGACGAAGTTCTCCAACCACGGGCAGCGGGTCGTCATCGGCCAGCGCCTGGTGCAGGCGGCCAGCGACATCTTCCTCGGCTGGGAGCGCTTCGCATGGGGCGGAGCGGAGCGTGACTACTACTTCAGGCAGCTGCGCGACTGGAAGGGATCGGTGGAGGTCGACGGGATGACCCCGGCCGGAATGGATCTGTGGGGAAGGATGTGCGGCTGGACCCTCGCCCGAGCCCACGCCCGGTCGGGTGACCGCATCGCCATCGCCGCCTATCTGGGGAAGTCCGAGGCATTCGATGCGGCCGTCGCTGAATTCTCCGCCGCCTACGCGGACACGACCGAGCGCGACTACAGGGCGCTCGAGCGCGCCGTCGCCGATGGGCGGATCAAGGCCGACATCGGCATCTAGGGCGGCGCCGGCCGTGCAGCCGTCGTGAGCCGGCTCAGCCTCCCGGCGTACCGGGCGGAGCCGCAACCGGCACCGGGTTCAACAGGTTCACGTGTTGGCCGAAGCAGATGAATACCTGGTGACCCTGTCTGACCACGGGAACGAAGTTGCTCCCCTGGACCTGCACGAACGAGGGGCAGACAGGAAATGTCTGCGTGGTGTGGGCGTTCGTCCAGTTGACGATCTCGGTGATGCCGCCTGACGTGAAGTCGGTGATGCGGTTGGTCTGGGCGATGACGTTCTGCTGGGTCACATCGTTGCCGGCGGCTTTGATCCCGGCAGCCAGGAGGGCGGCCGATTGCCACCCCTGCATGGAGAGCTGGTCGGTCACGTGCTGGGGCTCGTAGGTCCTCATGGCCGACAGGTAACGCTCCAGGCCCGGGTAGTCCCCCGGGAAGTCGGCGGCGGCGGCGAAGGGGACGAATCCGTTGGCGTCCACGTAGACGCCTTGCATGAGCGATTTGTACTGGTCGAGCAGGGACTGGTCGTAGCCGTTCAGCCACAATTGGTGGATCTTGAGACCGTACTGCTGGATGGCGCGGGCGAGCGTGACGTCGTCGGAGCCCTCGATGCAGCTGACCAGGAAATTCGAACCGTGCTGCTCCATCTGCTGCACGGCCGAGGTGAAGCTCCCTCCGAGCGAGGCGTCGAAGTCGGCGTAGCTCACCTTGATGCCGCCCTTGCTCAGATCTGAGGCGGTGGCGCTGCAGGCAGGGTACGAACCGGGGATCCCCTGTCCGTAGCTGATGAGGGCGACCGATGTGGCGTGGGACTTCTTCACCAGGTAGGCGACGGGAGCAGCCAGGGCGTGGTAGTCCTGGATCGATCCACCGGCGGCGAAGAGGTTGTCGGGGCCGGCCCAGTTGCCGCTCACGTTGTAGCCGTAGGTCGGGATCTTCGTCTCGGCGAAGAGGTTCGGTGTGAACCAGAACGTGGAGATGAAGGCGGCGAAGTCGCCATCTTGCTCGATGAGGGTGTGGGCCAGCTGGGTGAAGGTGTCGGGATCTCCGCCGTCATCGAGGTTGTCGGCCAGGACGAGCTTCCGGCCGTTGACGCCGCCTTGTTCGTCCACCATGTCGAAGTAGGCCTGCATCCCGGGGATGAAGGTGGCGAAGTCGCCGGCACCGACCCCGGTCCGGGTGGCGATCACGCCCACCTTGATGGCCGTCGACGGTGCCGGACGCGTCGACGGGGAGCTCGGAGCCGACGTGGACTGTGCCGCCGGACTGGAGCTGTTGCCCGAACAGGAGGTGAGAGCCGCGCCCACCAGCACCACGGCTGCGACGAGCACTGCCGACGACCAGCGGAACGCGCCACCTGCCGGGCCGGACGCGCCTGTGGCCGGATCGTTCACGTACATCCCCCTGACGGTCCCGAGCGAACGTGCCTCCCCGCTCACACTAACCCGTCCGCCGATCCGTCTGCGTGTGTCGGCCGACCCGGTGGGGTCCTGCGCGGCTGCGCCCGGGGCGCGGTGTGTACCGGTTCGGCGGTGGACATCCTCCGGGCCTGGCCCCTCGGCACCATGCAGGAGAGGGCGGCGGGAGGACGCCTCTCCTGCATGGTGGGGGGAGTCAGTGGTCAGTGATGGTGTGAGGCACCCGGCCCGAACAGCTTGAGCGTGTTGTCACCGTCATCGACGAAGAGCACGCCCCGTCCGTAGGGAGCGATGGTGATCCCGAACAGGTCCCCACCGGCTCCGGCCGGGTCGATCTGAACTGACGCGATCTGGTGCCCGAACGGAGTGGTCTCGACGATGTTGCCGTCTCCGCCGTTGGCGCTGAGAACATCACCGTTGGGTGCCAGTGCCAGCCCGAGCGGGCCGTTGAGCGAACCGCCCGAGGTGAGGGTGAAGCCCCCACCGCCCACCGGTGTCGATCGCCAGAGCGCGGAGGGGACGACGGCGATCCGGCTGTTCACGGTGTCGGCCACGAACAGCTGACCCTGATCTCCGAGCGCCAGACCGGTGGGCCCGACCACCAGTGCATTCGGGTCGGTGCGCTCGGCGAACCCGTTGGCGACCACTGTCGAGCTGACCAACGCCGGGGGCCGGCACGGGTTCAGGCGGACGCTGAGCCGGACCACCGTTCCCTGGTCGACCGTGTTCGGGCTGTTGGTCACCGTGCCGTTCAGGACATTGGAGACGAAGATCTGGGCCCAGCCGAACCCGCTGACGGCGGTCAGATCCCAGGGGCCGTTGATGGCGCTACCGGACCAGGTCTCGACCGGCGTCCCATGACTGTTGAGCACGATCAGGCACCCCTGCTGGGCCGTGTCCGACATTCCGTCGGTGGTGGGCAGGCTGCCCACCACGACCCAGCCACCGGGAAGGGTGGTGAGCGCGGTGGTGAGCCCGACACCCCCGGGGCAGGCGCCCGGCAGCGGGCCGCTGAGGTCGGCGAAGGTCGTCACCGAACCCCATGGGGAGACCTGCACGATGGTGGTGCCGGTTCCCTGCAGGTTGGCGGAATTGTTGAAGTTGCTCACCAGGGTGTCGCCCGAGACGAGTCTGCCCACCGACTGGGGGACCACGGTGATGCCATAGGGATTCACATCTCCATTGGCCGGGACGGTCGACGCCACGTTGGTGACGGTGGAGAAGTGTGAGAGGAAGGAGGAGGGCGGGCTCGGGGGCGGGAAGGCCCCGGCTGCGCCGGGCAGGGCGAGGGCGGCGGTGACGCTCAGACAGCCGGCGATGGCGGACCCGGCAAGGAGTCGGTGCCGGCGGCTGGTCGCAGAGGGTCGGCCCGTCTGGATCCAGGTTCGTACGTGTCTCATTGGCTCATTCTCCGTTGGCTTCTAGACCCCCCGATAGCAGTGACTACGCCTGGAGGAACCCACCTGTTCAACGAGAATCCGAGAACTCCCGCGTTTCCCGTCCGGGCCGAGGGTTCACGTCTGGCCGGCCACGACCCGGGTCACCGGGCCGGGCCGGGGACCAGCCGGATTCCGGCACCGCAGGTCCCGGCTCCACTACCGTCATCCCCGTGGGTGTGTCCCGATGAGGCGGAAGGCGCTCGGAGCCGTTCTGGCCGTGGGCCTCGTGTGCCTGACCTTGACCGGATGCGGGAGCCCGGCCAGCCCGTCGGCGTCCCCTCGGGCCACGGCCCTGGTGAGTGACCCGGCCAGCCTGGTCGATCCGATCGACGGCACCGGAGTGGGGTCCACCAGCCCCGGAGCGATCGGCGAGTTCCCCGGTGCGGACCTGCCGTTCGGGATGATCCAGTGGAGTCCGGACACCACGCCCAACCGCGCCGGAGCCGGCGGCGGCTACTCCTATTCGGACTCACACATCTCCGGGTTCAGCCTGACTCATCTGAGCGGCACCGGCTGTGCCGCCTACGGTGACGTGCCCATCCTTCCGACGGTCGGACCCGTCGGCTCCGCCCCCGAGCGGACCACCGACTCGTTCTCGCACTCCACGGAGCACAGCGCACCCGGACGATACGGCGTGACCCTGGGTCCGTCGCCGGTGAGAACGGACCTGGCCGTGACCACCAGGACGGGCATCTCCCAGTTCACCTTCCCGCACACCCATCAGGCCAACCTGCTCTTCAAGGTGGCGGGAAGTGCCAATCCGGTGAGCGCCTCCAGCGTCCACCTGGTCGGGCAGGACGGGATCGCCGGTCAGGTGACCAGCGGCCAGTTCTGTGGGACCGGAACCAACTACACGCTCTACTTCGATGCCACCTTCAACCGACCGTTTGTCTCCGCCGGAAGCTGGAAAGGCTCGACCGTCTCGCCCGGCAGCACATCGTGCCAGGGCACGGCATGCGGCGCATACGTCACCTTCGACACCCAGAGCAACCAGGTCGTCCTCATGAAGGTGGGGATCTCCTTCGTCAGCATCGCCAACGCCGCCGCCAATTTGACGGCGGAAGACCAGGGTTGGTCGCTCGACCGTGTGGAGTCCCAGGCCACGACGGACTGGAACGGCATCCTGGGGGGTATCCGCGTCGGCGGCGGCTCGACCGCACGGATGCGAACGTTCTACACCGCGCTCTACCACTCCCTGCTCTTCCCCAATGTGGTCAGCGACAGCAACGGCCAGTACGCCGGTGCGGACGGAATGGTCCATCAATCGACCACCAGAACCCAGTACGCCAACTTCTCCGAATGGGACATCTACCGCTCGGATATCGAGCTGGTGTCGTTGCTGGCTCCGGACCAGGCCGGCGACATGGTGCAGTCGCTGGTCAACGATGCCGAACAGGGGGGCTGGCTGCCCAAGTGGGCGATCGTGGGCGGCGATTCGGGGCAGATGAACGGTGATTCGGCAGACCCGATCATCGCCGCCGCCTACGCGTTCGGCATCCGTGACTTCGACGTGTCGGCGGCGTTGACGGCCATGGTCAAGGGGGCGACGCAGGACGAGACGGGTCACGGGTTCGAGATCGAGCGGCAGTACCTCGACCAGTACCTGGCCCAGCATTATGTGAACGCGGCCTCACTCGATCTCACGTCGAGCAACTACTCGATCGGGGGCTCAGTCACCCTCGAGTACGCCATCGACGATTTCTCGATCGCCCAGATCGCCTTGGCCCAGGGAGATCAATCCCTGTACGAGAGCATGATGCAGCGGGCCCACAACTGGCAGTACCTGTTCAATCCGGCAACGGGCTACGTGCAGGGACGCAATGCGAACGGCACCTTCCCGGCCGGGCCCGCCTTTCAGACCTCCCTGCTCGAACCGGGTGGCGAGCTCGGGTTCGAGGAGGGCAATGCCATCCAGTACACCTGGGCCGTGCCTCAGGACCTTTCGGCTCTCTCCAGCCTCATGGGCGGGAAGGCGCAGGCCACGAAGAAGCTCAACACCTTCTTCACGGCGTTGAACGCCGGCCGGGACCGCCCCTTCGACTGGGCCGGCAACGAACCGAGCCTGTGGACACCGTGGGAGTACGACTACTTCGGCGCACCGTCCCGGACCCAGGCCGTGGTCCGGAAGATCGCCGACGACCTCTACTCCGACACCCCGGTCAACGAGCCGGGCAACGACGACCTGGGCGCCATCTCGTCGTGGTACGTCTGGGCGGCGATCGGCATGTATCCGGTCACCCCGGGCTCGGCCGATCTGGCCCTGTCCAGCCCGCTGTTCCCCGACATCTCGATCACCCTGCACAACACCAGCAAGAAGATCGTCATCCACGCGCCGTCGGCATCGGCCTCGGCTCCGTACATCCACACCCTGAGCATCAGCGGAGCCGACGTGCCCCGGGCGACGCCGACGTGTGCGTCCGGAACCCCCTCCCCGTCTGCGTCGTCGACGAACTGGGACCAGCCGTGGCTGCCGTCGTCGATCCTGTCGACCGGTGGAACCCTCACCTTCGGCCTGTCGTCGGCTCCCGATCCCGGATGGGGCTCGGATCCGGCGCTGAGCCCGCCCTCGTTCCCGTCGGGCCGGTTGCCGGCCGTGGGGTACTCGGTCCCGAGCGGGGGACTCTCGATCCACGCGGGCCAGACCAAGACGCTCGCGCTCGGGCTACAACCGGCGGCCCCGGGCGGTGTCGCCGTGCAGTGGAGCGCCACCGGCAGCCCGAGCGGGGTGACGGTGTCGCCGTCCAGTGGCAGCCTCACCATCGCCGCCGCCACCGGGAACTCCGGTCAGCCCCTCGGGTGCAACCCGTCGGCACCGCCAACCCAGGACCTGACGATCGGCGGCACCACTCCGGGGTCCTACCTCGTCGATATCCACCTGGTCACGAGCGGCGGGACGGTGCTCCCGCCCGTGGTGGTCGACGTCCACGTCACCAGCTGAACGGCCCCTCGGGTCGAGCCGCGACCCGAGCCGGGTGGCCACGGCAAGGGTCAGGCGGCGGCCTTCTCCAGGATGTGCACGCCACAGGCGGAACCGAGGCCGATGACATGGGTCAGTCCGACTTTGGCCCCGGCGATCTGCCGGTCACCGGCTTCCCCGCGCAGATGGGTGGCCACCTCCCACACGTTGGCGATCCCGGTGGCGGCGATCGGATGCCCTTTCGACTCGAGTCCACCGGAGACGTTGACCGGCGTCGATCCGTCCCGCCAGGTGGCACCCGAGTTGAAGAAGTCGACCGCACCTCCGACGTCGCACAACATCAGGTTGTCGTAGTGGACCAGCTCAGCGGTGGCGAAACAGTCGTGCAGCTCGACCAGGTTGAGATCCGATGGGCCCACACCGGCCTGCTCGTACGCCTGCTGGGCGGCATTCCGGGTCAGGGTGTTCACGTCGGGGAGGATCTGACACGACTCCTCCCACGGATCCGTGGTCAGGATGGACGCCGATATCTTCACCGCCCGCCGCTGCTGCTCCAGGGAGAGCGTCTTGAGCTTCGATCCGCTGACCACCACGGCCGCGGCCGCTCCGTCGCAGTTGGCCGAGCACATCGGCCGCGTGTTGGGGTAGGCGATCATGACGTCGCCCATGATCTCCTCCAGTGTCATCTTCTTGGAGTAGGCCGCCAGGGGGTTCAACGTCGAATGGGAATGGTTCTTCTCGCTGATCTTGGCGAAGAGCTCGAAGCTGGTGCCACCGTAGCGATGGCCGTACTCCATCCCGATCTGGGCGAAGACGCCCGGCATGGTCTCCGTGCCGATGCGCCCGTCGACCGGCGCGACCCCCCCGTAACGGCCCGAAGGCTGGAAGGTGCCGGAGTCGTCTTTCCGACTACCGCCCGAGAGCAGCCCCGCACCCGACAGCTTCTCCACCCCGAAGGCCAGACCCATGTCGGCCTCACCCGCCTTGACCGCCAGACAGGCCACCCGCAGCGCTGTCGCGCCCGTCGCACAGGCGTTGGCCACGTTGAAGACCGGGATGCCGGTCTGGCCCAGCTGCTTCTGCAGTTGCTGGCCGATGCCGGCATTGGCCGCCATCAGGTTGCCGGCCCCGATCACGCCCATGTCCTTCATCTCGACGCCGCCGTCGGCCAGCGCGCCGAGTACGGCCTCGGAGGCCAGGTCCACCAGGTCCATCTCAGGGTGCTTGCCGAACTTGGTCATGTGGATACCCAGGATCCAAAGGTCGTCGGATGCCATGGTGCTCAACCTCCTATGGGTTCGAATCCGAACCCGATCGCTTCAGTGCCGTTGTCGTCCGTGCCGATCACCTGGGTGGCCAGCTGAACCTTCATTCCCAGCGTGACATGCTCAGGATCGGGCTCCACGTTGATCAGGTTCGCCCGCACGCTCGTCCCGGCGCAGTCCAACAGCGCGGCCACGTAGGGAACCGGAACACCGGGAGCGGCGAAGGCCACGATGGTGAAAGCCTTCACCTCTCCCTTGGTGGAGATGTCGACCTTCTTGAAGTCGGTCTTCCCGCAGCTGGCGCAGGCATTCCGCCGATCGAAGAATCGGGCGCCACATGCAGTGCACTCATTGGCCACCAGGTGCGGGTCGTCACCGAGCACCAGATAGTCGACCAGCGGAATTTGCTTGTCCATCGTCCTTCTTCCGTCATCTGTACGTCGAACGTTCTTCCGACACCGTAGCGGCAGGGTGAAATCGGCGGCTAGTTGGGCGCAGAAGCGACCGGTGGCTCGATCTGCTCCATGAATTCGAGCCTGATGCCGCCGGGGGCGCTGACGAAGGCGATGCGCCGCTTCCCGAAGGTGCCTTCGACGACCTCGGGACCCCACACCACGGTGTGGCCCTCGAGCTGGGCATCGAGATCATCGGTGAACAGGGCGGGGTGGAGGAAGCCCTCATCAGGGAGGTCCACATCGTCCTCGTAGATGGCTCGGGTGAACAGGGTGATCATCACGGGTCCGAGGAAGACGTCGGCGCGTTCACCGTTGTGCCAGTGCATCCGGTCTCGTACCTCGGCGCCGGCCGCTTCGTAGAATTGGCACGCACGGTCGAGATCGGACACCTTCACCGCCAGATTGGCCAGTCCGGTCACAGGCACGTCGTCTCCTCACTGGTGCTCGGGTATCGGAAGGAGTCTAACGACGCAGTATCCGCACCCCGCCAGGGGCGGGGTCCGTCAGGTGGCGAACGAGAACAGGAACACCTGGGTTGCGTAGGCCACCAGCCGGGGACTTCCGGAGCCGTCCGCCCCGCAGTCCCACAGGGCCATATCCGCCGAGGCGTAGCCGTCGCCTGCGAACCGGGCCCGGTTGTGGGCCAGCACCCACGGAGACCGACAGTGGTCGAGGAGGTGGACGGTGAGGTCGACACTCGGGGCGAACCAGCTCCGGTCGCTGCGGCCGACCTTTTCGGCCACCGCGCCGGGCATGGTGTCGGCCAGCACCACCAGGGCCAGAGGATCGAGGGTGCCGTCGTCGAGAAACGGAGGCTGGTCGAATCGGTACCACGTGACCGTTTCCGCCCGGCCCGGGACGTACTCCTCCCAGAAAGGGTGGCCGAGCGCCGGCCGCCCCTCGACGTGTTGGGCCCAGAACGGGGTGGGCTCGAACGGGACCACTCCCGGTGGCGGGGGATCGCGGTAGGAGCGGCAGTCCCCGGGAGGCGGGATCTCGTTCGGCGGATCGAGATCGGTGAACGAGAAGCCGGGCCTGGTCGAGCCGAAGATTCCAGTCGTGACGTGGCCACGGGCGGCGCCCGGGTTGGTCACCTCCGAGCGAAGGTGGGACATCGAGCGCCCTCGTCGGAGCAGTTCGACTTCGACCGACACGGGTCCGTGGGCCACTTGGGCAACGAAGGCAGTGTGCAGGGAGCGCAGCTGCTGGGTGGTGTCGTCCAGGACATGGGCCATCGCCCGGAGGCCGATGGCGGTCACGATCCCGCCCTGGGGCAGCGGTCGGAGGTTCCACGACTCGGGGATGGATCCCTCGTACCGCCCCGGGCCCGTCGGAGCGATGATGGTGGCGGTCGAGAAGCTGTCGGTCACGGCACCCGATGCTCGCCGTCGCCGCGTCCGAGTGTCAAAGCCGGAATGCAACCGATTCTCGCTTCGGATCGCATCACCGGGTCCGACCCCCTCCGGTCTCATTCGCGCTGTTTCCCCTGGTCAGGATCGGAACGACTTCGACTATGGTCACGAAGGTGGCAACATTCCGACAGGCCGGCGCTCACGCCGGGTCCGAGGGGATCCGATGAACATCGTGGTCAGCAACGTGAAGGGCGGGGTGGGCAAGACCACCACGGCCGTCTACCTGGCCTCTGCCGCGGTGGACCGGGGATGGACGCCGGTCTTGTTGATCGATGCCGACCGCCAGGCCTCGTCGGCGGAGTGGCTCGAGGAGAGTCCGATCGAAGGGGTCGATCTGGTAGAGGCGCCGTCGGAGCGGACGGTTGCCCGTGCGCTGGCCGGCGGCAAGGGACTGTCCGTGGTCGACACGCCGCCCGGTGACGAGCGGATCGTCCGGGCTGCGCTCGACCGGGCCGACGCCGTGGTCATCCCGACCCGGGCCGGTGGGGTCGAGTACTCGCGCGTGTTGGCCACCCTCGACATGATCGGTGACCGGATCCCCCGCGGTGTGGTGATCTGTGCCGCCAGGCTGGGCACCAATGATCTGGCTGAAGCAGTGGCTTGGTGGACCGATTCGAAGGTCCCCATTTGGGGAATCGTCCCGGAACGGGTGGGAATTGCTGCCGGTCCGGAGGGCAGGCTGTACCGGGATGGCCTCGAGGCTTATGACACGGTGCTCAAGAAGGCGCTCAAGAGGGCGCTTCGCAAGCGCTCCGGCTGACGCTCAGCCCTCGAGCCCGTCCGGGCCGTCGAGACCGTCCGGGCCGTCGAGACCGTCCGGACCGGCGGGCACATCGACAGCATGTTCCTTGAGCGCTTCGAGGGGGACCGTCTCCAATGCGGCCTCGTGGGTGGAGGCCAACACGACGTAGGCGGCAGCGCCGTCGTGGTGGGCCCGCAACCAGTTGGCCGCGGTGACACACCAACGGTCGCCGGGCACGAGGCCGGGAAACCGGTACTGCTCGATCGGGGTCGACAGGTCGTTGCCGATGCTGCGCTGGTGCTCGAGGAATTCGGCGGTGACCACGGCACAGATCGTGTGGCTGCCACGGTCTTCCGGCCCCGTCGAGCAGCACCCGTCCCGGTAGAACCCGGTCATCGGGTCGGTGCCACAGGGCTCGAGTTCGCCCCCTATCACGTTGCGATCGGTCATTGCAGCAGTATCGCTCAGTTGGTCGTCGTGCTCAGCTGGCTCCGACGAAGTCGACCACCACACGGGCCAGTTCGGGACCCTTGTCCTCTTGGAGGAAGTGGCCCCCGCCGACGATGGTCACATGGTCGCGTCCTTTGGCTCCGGGTATCCGGGCCTGGAGGACGCGGTCGCCTCCGGCGGTGATCGGATCGCCGTCGCTGAAGGCGGTGAGGAACGGCGTGTCGATCGTCTCGAGTACTTTCCAGGCCTCCCGGTTGGCTGCCGAGGCAGGGTCGTCGGACGAGATCGGGACCAGGGTGGGGAACTGGCGGGCGCCCTCGGTGTACGACTGGTCGGGGAACGGCGCGTCGTAGGAGGCGATGACCTCGGGAGTGAGCTCGGTGGCGCAGCCGAGATTGATGATGGTCCCGGTGGGGAAGGTCTCCACCTCCTGGGAGAACTTGAGCCACCCGAGGAACGCTTCGCTCGGCGTGCCGTCGCCCGTGGGCAGAAAGGTGTTGGCGGCCACCACCCGGTCGAATCGATCGGGGTGCTCGGCGAACAGGCGGAGCCCGATGAGCCCTCCCCAGTCCTGGCAGACCAGGGTGACGCCGGAAAGCGCGAGGTGATCGAAGAGGAGGGCGCGCATCCACTCGACATGCCGGGCGTAGGTGTACTCGCTCCGTGGCGTCGGCTTGTCGGAGCGGCCGAACCCCACCAGGTCGGGGGCCACCACCCGCAGGCCTGCTCCTTCCAGCACCGGGATCATGTGCCGGTACAAGTAGCACCACGACGGCTCTCCATGGAGCAGGAGGACGACCGGGCCGTCGGCGCGCCCTTCGTCGAGGTAGTGGACCCGCAACGTGCCGCCGTCCTGATCGGGGATCTCCGCGTCGTGGGGCTCGAAGTCGAATCCGGCAAGACCCTCGAAGCAGCGGTCAGGGGTTCGTAGGGTCTCCATCGGACTGAGTGCCTCCACTTGGTTGTGCGGCCCGACCGGGCTCTGGGCCCTGAGCTGACGTTGGCGGCGACCGGGCTCGGTGCCCCCAGCCGACCGTGCGGCCCGGACGGGCTCTGTGATCGAGGGACCGTCTCATTTGACATCACTTGCGCCAAATTTCGACACTACCAGCAGGTCGGTTGCTCGGACAGAGCTCAGCGGAGAGCGTTCTTCACGAAGTCTTCGGTCCCGTGCCCGGGCTCGAGCTTCGATCCGCCGTGCCAACTGCCGCGTAGATGGCGGCGAACCGCGGCCGGCCCGTCGGCGGTGCCCCGGGCCGCGCCGTGCCAGAGGTCGGCGTGATGGAACAGGACGTCGCCCCGCTCGCGGTACAGGGCGATTTCCCCGGGAACCCGCTCGAAGCCGGCGGGTATGCCCTCGGTTCCGCCGAGGTGGCTTCCGGGAAGCACGCGGAGGAAGCCGTTGGCCGGAGACGTGGGATCGAAGTGAACGGTGAATGCGACCCCGGGCCAGATGTCCAGGTGGGGACCGGACTGGTGGTCGGTATGCCATCCGATGCGGGAATAACCCGAACCTGGGTCAGGCCGGGCATCCTGGTAGACCACGCCGAACTGCTCGTCATCGAGCAGCCATGCGTTGGGGCCGAGAAGACGGCCGGCGACCTCGACGAGAGCCGGGTGGTGGACCAACCGGTCGGCCTTGTGCGAGGCCGTGGTGGCGAAACAGACATAGTGGGCGAACGGCCGGCCGTCGATGGTGGCATCGGGCTCGTCGAGGATGACCGTCCCGTGGCGGGCATCGAGGCTGCCCTCCACCAGGAGCCGTTGCGCTCCGGCCAGTTCGTCCTCCACCTCGGCCAGCATCGCCTCCCCGAAGACGCCCCGCAGGGTCGCATGCCCGTTGACCTCGAAAAACGACACCAACTGGTCGAGCTGGCCGGAGGTGAACACCCCGGCCTCAGCGGAGCTCATCCGGTCGTCCGGGGATGCGGGCCGGATCGGTCGCAGGGCATCTCGGGAATTGTAGGCCCACTTGCCCCAGCCGGCGCCGGGCCGATCCCCCGGCCGGAGACCGGTCGACCCGGACGCTGGCGACGGGGTACGAATTTCGGCCTCGAGGCGGGTGTCGCTGTTGCAATCGACCATCTCATCCCCTAGGTTGCGCCGTGGTTGAAGAGTTAAACGGGGGGGTCCGGGGTAAGACTGCGTCAGCCGATCATGTCGGAAAGGGAGGGGTGGACGGCATCGTCCACGCCGCGTGAAACCTAAGGAGAGACGCAGATGAGATCAAAACGAACGAGGTTCGTTCGACTTACATCGCTGGGCGGCGCGTTGATGCTCGTTCTGAGCGCCCTGGCGGTGTTGGGGGTGGCTCCGACTCCGGCGTCCGCGGCATCTGTCAATGAGAACTTTGCCGGCTACATCGGTGAGTTCGGCCTCTACACCTCGATCTCCATCGGCGCGAACGTGACGCAGCCGGCGCTCGAGAAGCCCGGTGGCACGTTCACCACGGCGTTCGGTGGGGGCAGTCAGGTCGTCCCGACCACCCAGAGCGGGTTCAACATCAATTACATCAACGGGCTCAATGACATCATTCCCGTGCCGAAGGGGGCCACGTTCAAGGCCGGGAGTCTCTCAACCGGCCTGACGTGGACGTTCGTCAACAAGGGCGTCACCACGCACGGTAGCTACGATGTGACCTACTGCACGGCGGCCAGTGCGAACTGCACTGCCACGGCGCACTCTGCGTCCTTCCTCGGGTCCACCTCGACCCCGTACATCCAGACCAGCACCGGGCCGGCGCATTTCGCCGGCGGTGGGACGCTGACCCTTCCGGGCTGGAGCGCATCCTTCACGGCATCGGGTGCAAGCGGGACCGTCATCCAGACCACGATCAGTGAGTTCGACACCGACACCAACCTCGCCGGTATCGGTGCCGTGCCGGTCGTCGCCTACCCGTCCGGGGTGTTCAGCGGCACGCCGAGCTCGCCTCCGCCGTACGTCTTCCAGCCGTTGGCCTCGACCACCATCGGTGTGGTCACCCCCATCGTCAACGCCGTGCTCCCGAACGCCGGCCCGGTGGCCGGTGGATCCACGGTGACCATCC
>JBEKIU010000068.1:0-18647 GCA_050011635.1 Acidimicrobiales bacterium | reverse complement strand
GCCGTCCGACTGGGCCGGGGCCGGGCGGGGGAGCGGTGCCGGAGCAGGGGGGGCCACCTCGGGCAGGCCGAGGTCGAGGCCCAACGGCTGTGCCCGTGGGGCCGGGAGCTCGTCCGGCCCCTCCGCGTCTGGGACCGGCCCGTCCGGACCGGCCACGACGATCTCGTCGTGGGGGATGCGAAGCCCGGCCAGCGGGCGGAGGGCCCGTTGGAAGAGGTCGGCCACGTCGGACACGGCATCAGCGGCGTCGACCCCGCCAGGCGTGCCCGGGCCGAGCAGCGGCCGGGCGGTGGCCGCCAGCGCCCTGAAGCGTCCCGGGCCGATCTCGACACCGAGGCTGTCGGTCATGACCTCCTCGACCTCGTGGACCTCGTCGAACACGGCCACCTCGTGGGGCGGGAGCACGGCCCCGCCGCTGGCCAGATGGGCGCCGTAGAGGTGGGTGTTGACCACGACGACGTCGGCACCGGCGGCGCGGGCCCTGGCATCCTCGGCGAAGCAGTCCCGGCCGGACGGGCACCGGAAGGCACCCGGGCATTCGCGGGCGGTGGTCGAGACCATGGCCCAGGCCCGGAAGTGCGGTTCGAATTCGAGCTCGGCCCGATCACCGGTGGTGGTGTCCTCGGCCCAGCGGACGAGGCGCTTGACCTGCTCGCCGAGCCGGCCGCTGTCGAGGTCCCCCTGGCCACCCCGGCCGGGGCCGTCACCGTCGGAGGTATCGGAACCGGAATCGGAGGTATCGGAACCGCCATCGGAGCCGGAACCGCCGTCGGAACCGCCACCGGCCGGCGTCAGGGGATCGTCGGCATCGGGGGGCTCGGCACCGGTGGGCGTGAGGGAGAGCTGTTCACCCCGCCCGCCGATCTCCGCCACCCGCTGGCGGCACAGGTAGTTGCTCCGCCCCTTGAGCACGGCGAAGGAGAGGTCCCGACCGATGGCCGCGGCGACCAACGGCAGGTCGTTGTTGGCCAGCTGGTCCTGGAGGGCCTTGGTGGCGGTGGCGACCACGACCCGCCGGCCGGAGAGGGCCGCGGGGATGAGATAGGCCAGCGATTTGCCGGTGCCGGTGCCGGCCTGGACGACCAGGTGGCGCTGCCCGGCAATGGCCCGCCCCACCGCCGAGGCCATCTGGCGCTGGCCCGGACGCGACTCGCCCCCACCGGGTAGGGCCGCGGCCACCCGGGCCAGCATGGCGGTCACCTCGTCGCTCATCCACCGACCCTATCGGCGGAGCCGGCCGACTCCCGATCCGGCCCGGTCAGTGCCACGCCACGGCCAGGCCGACGGCGACGGCCAGCCCGACCACGACGATGGTCGACCGCAGGACGGGGGCGGGGAGCCGCCGCCCGTACCGGCCGCCGACCTGGCCGCCGATGACCGACCCGGCGGCGATGAGCCCGGCCACCGACCACGAGATGTGGGTGGTGGCCACGAAGAAGATGCCGGCCACGGCGTTGACCGTGAGGGCCAGCGCGTTTTTGGTGCCGTTGAGGCGCTGCAGGTCGTCGTCGATGAAGATGGCCAGCAGGGCGATGAGGACCACCCCCTGGGCCGCACCGAAGTAGCCGCCGTAGATGCCGGTCAGCAGGACCCCTGCGGTCAGGGCCGGACCCCCGTGCGCGGGTCGGGTGCCCCGTCGTTCGAGCCCGGCGCTGATCCTGGGCTGGAGCGCCATCAGCACCGCGGCCAGGGCGATGAGGACCGGCACGGCCGCCTTGAACACGCTGTGGGGCAGGCCGAGCAGGAGGACCGCCCCGATCAACCCACCGAGCACGGACGCCCACCCGAGCTGGAGGAGGCGGCCGCGCTGACCGACCAGCTCGGCCCGGTAGGCCACGGTGGCGCTGACGTTTCCGGGCACCAGACCGACATTGTTGGACACGTTGGCCAGCACCGGGGGATAGCCCAGCGCGAGCAGGGTCGGGAAGGTGATCAGCGAGCCCGAGCCGACGATGACGTTGACGGTGCCCGCGGCCAGACCGGCGGCAAAGATGGCCACGGCATCCTGCGGGGACATGGGGAGGGTCTAGTGCCCACAGCCCCGGCACTCAAGACACCCACGCTCAGGACACGGGGATCACGGTCCGGCCCCGGGGGTCACCTCGAGCCGGCGGGCACGACCCACGCCGGTGACACTGTAGGTTCGCAGCGTGCAACGGGAACAGGCCGGTACCGGAGGAGCCAGTGGCGGGCACCGTTCCACCCTGACGGCGGCCGACCTGGTCGGTGGTCCGGTCCCCACCCACGTGGCCTGCGTCATGGACGGCAATGGCCGGTGGGCGGCGCGTCGTGGTCTTCCTCGCACCGAGGGGCACGCGGCGGGCGAGGCCGCCCTGCTCGACGCGGTGGAGGGGGCGCTCGAGCTCGGCGTCCCCTGGATCACCATGTACGCCTTCTCCACCGAGAACTGGCGGCGTCCCGCCGACGAGGTCCGCTACCTGATGGGGTTCAACGAGAGCCTCCTCGTCCGCCGGCGCGACGAGCTGCACGAGAAGGGTGTGCGGATCCGGTTCGCCGGCCGCCGCGGCTGGAGGGTCCCGAAGCGGGTCCTGCGGCGCATGGACGAGTCGATCGAGCTGACGGCCCGGAACCGCCGCTGCACGCTGACCATGGCGTTCAACTACGGGGGCCGGGCTGAGATCGTCGACGCGGTGAAGCGGCTGGTGTCCGACGGGGTGCCGGCCGAGAAGGTCGACGAGAAGGCGATCCGGTCGCGGCTGTACTTCCCCGATATGCCCGACCCCGATCTCGTCATCCGGACCTCGGGTGAGCGGCGGATCTCCAACTTCCTCCTCTGGCAATTGGCCTACAGCGAGCTGGTCTTCGATGATGTGCTGTGGCCGGACTTCCGTCGCACCCATCTGTTCGAGGCGGTCCGCGACTTCCAGCAGCGCCAGCGCCGGTACGGAGGCGTGACCTGATGGCCGGGGGCTCCGGCCACCGCCGGCCCGATGATGCCGGCGGGGTGTGGATCGTGACCGGCATCGTGCTCGGCGTGCTCCTCTACGGCTTCATCGTGCTGATGGACGTAGCCGGCTTCACCGTCGTGGCCCCCCTGGTGGTGATCCCACCGGTGCTGCTCGGCCTCATCGCCGCCAACAACCTGCTGCGGGGGAGCCGGAGCCACGGCCGACCCACCGGTCGCCCCGTGGGCGGTGGGCAGGCCCCCCTGGCCTCGCCCGGGACGAACGGATCCGCGGTCAAGCCCACCAACGGGACATCCCCCCGGCCGAGACCGGCCGCCGAGGAGCCTCGCGAGCCGAGATGACCCTCTTTCGCGACCGGGGTGTGGTGCTGCGCACCATCCGCCTCGGTGAGGCGGACCGGATCGTCACCTTGATGACCGAGCAGCACGGCAAGGTCCGTGCGGTGGCCAAGGGGGTGCGGCGCACGACGTCGAAGTTCGGTTCTCGGCTCGAGCCGCTCAGCCACGTCGCCCTCCTCGGATGGCAGGGTCGGGGCGATCTGGACATGATCAACCAGGCCGAGGTCATCGACACCTTCCGGCCGGTCAGAGAGGACCTCGACCGGATGGGCCCGGCCATGTCCATGCTCGAGGTCGTCGACCAGATCGGCCAGGAGCGGCACGCGAACCCCCGCCTGTACGAGATGCTGGTCGGAGCCGTCGGCGCGCTGGCGGAACGGAACTCCCCGATGGTGGCGCCCGCGTTCTTCCTCAAGGTGCTGGCCCTCGAAGGCTCCGCCCCGGTCCTCGACGTGTGCGTGTCGTGCGGCGAGGAGGATCCCGAGGTGCTGGTGGCCTTCGATCAGGTGGAGGGAGGGGTGCTGTGCCGGAATTGCCGGCGCGGACGGGCCCTGTCCCCCGACGGGCTGGCCCTGCTGCGCCGCACCCTGGGCGGGGGCCTGGCCGGCGTGCTGGCCGAGCCCCGGTCGCCGGTCACCGACGAGGTCACCACGCTGGCCACCGAGGCCATGGAGGCGCACCTCGACCGGCGTCTCCGCTCGGTGCGGTCGGGACAGGTGTCGTGACCCTCCCGGGCCGGTGGGGGACGGGCCGGCCGGCGAAGGGCGGGCGCCGGTGAGCCGGCCGGCGCCATTCGGGGTCTACGTCCACGTGCCGTTCTGCCGGTCCCGCTGCGACTACTGCGCGTTCGCCACCTACACCGACCGTGACCACCTGATGGCCGACTACGCCTCGGCCTGCGTGGCCGAGATCGAGCGGGCCCGGGACGATGAGGGGATGCCGCCGGCCACGTCGGTCTTCTTCGGGGGCGGCACCCCGTCCCGGCTCCCGGCCCACCTGCTGATGGCGGTCCTCGAGGCCGTGCCCCGTGAGGCGGGCGCGGAGGTGACCGTGGAGTGCAATCCGGAGGACGTGACTCCCGAGCTGCTGGCCACCTACCGGGATGGCGGGGTGACCCGGGTGTCGGTGGGGGTCCAGTCGACCGTTCCCCATGTGCTCACCGGGCTCGGGCGACGCCACGGTGCCGACCAGGTGGGCGAAGCCGCCGACGCCGTGGCCGGGGCCGGGCTCTCCTCCTGGAACATGGACCTCATCATCGGAGGTGCCGGGGAGCGCGACGCGGACTGGGAACGGAGCCTCCGCGAGGTGATCGGGATGAGCCACCCCCCGCCGCATGTCAGCGCCTACGCCCTGACGGTGGAGCCGGGGACCCCGCTGGCCGGCGACCCGGCCCGGCATCCCGACGACGACACCCAGGCCGGGAGGTACGAGCTGGCCGACGCCGTGCTGGAAGGGGCCGGGTACCGGTGGGAGGAGATCTCCAACTGGGCCCGTCCCGGGCACGAGTGCCGCCACAACCGCCTCTACTGGGAGCAGGGTGACTACCGGGGCATCGGGTCGGCCGCGCACTCGCACCGGGCCGGACGGCGGTGGTGGAACGTGAGGACGCCCGACCGCTATGTGGCCCTGGTGGCCGCCGGGCGGCCGACCGTCGCCGGCGAGGAGGTGCTCACCGACGGGCAGCGACGGTTCGAAGCGCTGGCCCTCTCCTTGCGGACCCCGGCCGGGGTCCCCGCCGACGCCCTGGCCGAGGACCCGGATCTCGACGGGTTGGTCGCCCGAAGGGCCGGGCGCGCCGTGCTCACCGTGCGCGGCCGGCTGCTGGCCAACGCGGTGACGGCCCGATTGGAGATCACCCCGGGCGGGCCGCCACCGGTCGGGGTCGGGGGACGGAGACCAGCCGGTACCATTCCCCCTTATGCCTGACCCGGAAGCAGACCCGCCCGATCTCATGGAGAAGGTGGTGGGGCTGTGCAAGCGGCGCGGCTTCATCTTCCCGTCGGCCGAGATCTACGGTGGCTTCCGCTCGACCTACGACTACGGCCCGCTCGGGGTCAATCTGCTGCGCAACGTCAAGAACGCGTGGTGGGAGGCCATGGTCCAGCGGCGAGACGACGTGGTGGGCCTGGACGCGGCCATCCTCTCGCCGCCCGCGGTATGGGAGGCCTCGGGCCATCTGGCCAACTTCACCGACCCCCTGGTGGACTGCCGGCACTGCCACCAGCGGTGGCGCGAGGACCGGATCGAGGGGGTGTGCCCCAACTGCGGCTCCACCGAGTTCACCCCCGCCCGGGCCTTCAATCTCATGTTCAAGACCCATGCCGGTCCGGTCGAGAACGAGGGAGCGGTGGCCTACCTCCGTCCCGAGACGGCCCAGGGCATGTTCATCAACTTCGCCAACGTGCTCCAGACGACCCGCAAGAAGCCGCCCTTCGGCATCGCCCAGGTGGGCAAGTCGTTCCGCAACGAGATCACCCCCCAGAACTTCGTCTTCCGCACCCGGGAATTCGAGCAGATGGAGATGGAGTACTTCGTACCGCCGGCCGAGGCCGACCACTGGTTCGAGTACTGGCTCGACGAGCGGTTCCGTTGGTACACGGGACTCGGGATCCCCGAGTCCGAGCTCCGGCTCCGGCACCACGGCGCCGACGAGCTGTCGCACTACTCGGCGGCCACCGCCGACGTCGAGTTCCTCTTCCCCTGGGGATGGGACGAGCTGGAGGGCATCGCCAACCGCACCGACTTCGATCTCAAGGCCCACGCCTCGGCCTCGGGGGAGCGGCTCGAGTACTTCGACCAGCCCACCGGCGAACGCTACGTGCCCTACGTGATCGAGCCGGCGGCCGGCGCCACCCGGACCATGATGGCCTTCCTCCTCTCCGCCTATCACGAGGACGAGGTCGGGGGAGAGGCCCGCACCGTCCTGCGGCTCCACCCACGGCTTGCCCCCTACCAGGTCGGCGTGCTCCCACTGTCGAAGAAGGAGACCCTCGAGCCCCTGGCCCGGGAGGTGCTGGCCTCGCTGCAGCCCCACTTCATGTGCGACTACGACGTGACCCAGTCCATCGGCAAGCGGTACCGCCGTCAGGACGAGGTGGGCACCCCGTGGTGCGTGACCGTCGACTTCGACTCCCTGGAGGACGGCGCGGTGACGGTCCGGGACCGGGACAGCACCGCCCAGGAGCGGGTACCGGTCGACCGGCTGGTGGCCGAGCTGCGCGGCAGGGTCGACCGGGCCTGAACCCCGAGCCGGCGGAGCCCGCCACCGCCGTCCCGGGCCCGGACGGCCGCCAGGTAGTCTGGAAGACCTGCGCCCGTGCGTCGTCCCGGCACCGGACGCGGCAGTGAAGCCCACCTCGAATCCACCTCAGGAGACCCTGCCCCGATGCCGTACGTCTTCGACTTCGACCATGCCCATCGCAAGCCTCCCATGGACATGAAGGACCTCCTCGGTGGCAAGGGTGCCAACCTGGCCGAGATGACATCGGTGCTCGAGCTCCCGGTGCCTCCGGGCTTCACCATCGGGACCACCGCCTGCCGCCACTACATGGAGGCCGGTTGGCCCGACGGGTTGACCGGCGAGGTGGCCAAGGCCAGGGCGAGACTCGAGAAGAAGATGGGGAAGCGCATCGGGGACCCGAGCGACCCGTTGCTGGTGTCGGTGCGGTCGGGGGCTAAATTCTCCATGCCGGGGATGATGGACACCGTTCTCAACCTGGGGCTCAACGACCAGTCGGTCGAGGGCCTGGCCAAGCAGACCGACGACGAGCGGTTCGCCTACGACTCGTACCGGCGGTTCGTGGCCATGTACGGGCGCATCGTCCTCGGCATCCCGGGGGACGAGTTCGACAGCCTCCTCGACGCGGCCAAGGAACTGGCCGGGACCACCTCCGACGCCGGGGTCCCCATCGAGCTGCTCCGGTATCTGGTCGACGCCTACCAGCAGATCGTGGAGCGGCACACCGGCAAGCCGTTCCCCCAGGATCCCGACCAGCAGCTGCGGGGGGCGATCGAGGCGGTGTTCGCCTCGTGGAACGGCCCCCGGGCCATCGCCTACCGGGTGCGGGAGCGGATCGCCCACGACCTGGGCACGGCGGTCAACGTGCAGGCCATGGTGTTCGGCAATCGTGATGACACGTCGGGCACAGGGGTGGGCTTCACCCGTGACCCGGCCACCGGCGCCACCGGCGAGTACGGCGACTTCCTGGTCAATGCCCAGGGCGAGGACGTGGTCGCCGGGATCAGGAACACCGAGCCGCTCGCCGCCCTGAAGGACAGGTTCCCGAAGATCCACGCCGAGCTGCTCTCCATCTTCGCCCGCCTCGAGGGCCACTACCGCGACATGTGCGACACCGAGTTCACCATCGAGCAGGGCAAGTTGTGGATGCTCCAGACCAGGGTGGGCAAGCGCACCGGACGGGCGGCGCTCAAGATGGCCGTCGACATGGTGGGGGAGCGGGCCATCCGCCTGACCAGGGAGGAGGCGGTCGACCGCATCACCGGCGACCACCTCGACCAGGTCCTCCACCCGCAGTTCGCGGGCACCGGGTACGACGTGCTGACCAAGGGGCTGGGTGCATCCCCGGGCGCCGCGGTGGGCCGGGTCTACCTGACCGCCGACGACGCCCAGGCCGCGGCCGAACAGGGCGAGAAGGTGGTGCTCGTGCGCAGCGAGACGTCCCCCGAGGACGTGCACGGGATGCTGGCCGCCGAAGGGATCCTGACCGCCCGGGGCGGCCTGGTCAGCCACGCCGCCGTGGTGGCCCGGGGCTGGGGGAAGCCGGCGGTGGTCGGGGCCGAGGCCGTCCGGGTGGCCGGCTCGTCCTTCTCGGTCGGCGACGTCGTGGTCAACGAGGGTGACTGGCTCTCGGTCGACGGCACCACCGGAACCGTCATGCTGGGCCAGGTCCCGGTGGTCGAGGGCCAGACCCCGCCGGAGTTCGAGACCATCCTCGGGTGGGCGGACGACATCCGCGCCGGCCACCTCGGGGTGCGGGCCAACGCCGACAACGGGCCCGACGCGTCGGCGGCCCGTCATCACGGGGCCGAGGGGATCGGGCTGTGCCGCACCGAGCACATGTTCCTGGCCGAGGACCGCCTCCCCATCGTGCGCCGGATGATCCTGGCTTCGACCCCGGCGGAGGAGGAGGGCGCGTTGGAAGCACTGCGGGTGGCCCAGCGGGCCGACTTCGAGGAGATCCTCGAGGCCATGGACGGCCTCCCCGTGACCATCAGGCTCCTCGACCCTCCGCTGCACGAGTTCCTCCCCGACACCGGCGAGCTGGCCATCAAGGAAGCGACGACCGGCCTGACCGAGGAGGAGCGCCGGCTCTTCGAAGCGGCCAAGGCGTGGCACGAGTACAACCCGATGCTCGGCACGCGCGGGGTGCGGCTCGGGGTCATCAAGCCCGGGCTCTACGCCATGCAGGTGCGGGCCCTCATGGAGGCGGCGCTGGACCGGGTGGCCGCGGGCGGTCACCCGGTCGTCGAGATCATGATCCCCCTGACCGTCTCCCGCGAGGAGATGGCCCTCGCCCGTACCTGGGTGGAGGCGGCCATCACCGAGGCCCGGGCGGCAGCATCGTTGCCCGGGCCGGGCTCCCGGTCGGCCAAGGCGTCCAAGGCGAAGGCGGGCTCGCTGGAGGTCCTGATCGGCACGATGATCGAGACACCCCGCGCTGCGCTGCGGGCCGGTGAGATCGCCGAGGAGGCCGACTTCTTCTCGTTCGGGACCAACGACCTGACCCAGATGACCTTCGGCTTCAGCCGAGACGATGTCGAGGGCCGGATGATGTCGGCCTATCTGGAGCAGGGCCTGTTGAAGAACAACCCGTTCGAGGTGGTCGATCCCGACGGGGTCGGGGAACTGGTCAGGTTGGGTGTGCAGCGGGGACGGGCCACCCGTCCCACCCTCAAGGTCGGCGTGTGCGGCGAGCACGGGGGCGACCCCGAGTCGATCGCCACCTTCGCCCAGGCCGGTCTGGACTACGTGAGCTGCTCGCCGTTCCGGGTGCCCATCGCCCGGTTGGCCGCGGCCCAGGCCGTCCTGGCCGGCTACACCGCGGCCGGACCGGGCTCGGGGGCCCGGCGGAAGGCGACCGCATCCAAGGCCAAATCCCGGTCCAAGGCCAGGAGCTGACCCCGGCCGCGTCGGCGGACGGAGGCGGGCGGCGACGCGGTACCGTCGTCCTCTATGGGGATCCCCGATGAGGACGTCGCCCGGGTGCGGGCCGCAACGGACATCGTTGCTCTCATCGGGGAGCATGCCGCGCTCAAGCGGCAGGGGCGCCGGTGGGTCGGACTGTGCCCGTTCCACGGCGAGAAGACCCCCTCGTTCAGCGTCAACGCCGACGAGGGCCTCTACTACTGCTTCGGCTGCCACGCCACCGGGGACGCCATCAGCTTCGTCCGGGCCATCGAGCACCTCGACTTCGTCGATGCGGTGCGGCGTCTGGCCGACAAGTCCGGGATCACCATCCGCGAGGACGCGGGCACGGGCCGGGACAGTCAGCGGCGCAAGGTCCTGTTCGACGCCATGGAGCAGGCCACCGAGTGGTACCACCAACGCCTGCTGGTCGGAACCGACGCCGGCCAGGCCCGCGACTACCTCCGGAGCCGAGGGTACGACGGTGAGGTGGTGCGCCGCTTCCGCCTGGGGTGGGCTCCCGACGCCTGGGACGAGCTGTGCACCGGACTGCGCTTGACCAAGGAGGTGGCCGAGACCGCCGGCCTCGGTTTCGTCAACCGGCGCCACCGCCTGCAGGACGCCTTCCGGGCCCGCATCCTGTTCCCCATCTGCGATCCCTCCGGCCATCCGGTGGCCCTCGGTGGGCGGGTCCTGCCCGGGAGCTCCGACCCGGCCAAGTACAAGAACTCGGTCGAGACGCCGATCTACTCCAAGCGCCGTACCCTCTACGCGCTCAACTGGGCCAAGCAGGACATCATCAAGTCCGAGGAGGTGGTGGTGTGCGAGGGGTACACCGACGTCATCGGCCTGTTCGAGGCCGGAGTGGAGCGGGCGGTGGCCACCTGCGGGACGGCCCTGGCCGAGGAGCATGTGAAACTCCTCCGCGGTTTCGCCTCACGGGTGGTGCTGGCCTTCGACGCCGACGGGGCCGGACAGTCGGCTGCCGGTCGGTTCTACGAGTGGGAGCGCCGGCTGTCCATGGACGTGGCCGTGGCCGCCCTGCCCCTCGGGTCCGACCCCGGCGAGATGGCCCGGACCGATCCGGACGGTCTCCGGGCCGCCATCGAGGGCGCCAAGCCCTTCCTCCAGTTCCGGGTGGAGCGCATCCTCGATGCGGCCGAGCTCTCGACCCCTGAGGGTCGGGCCAAGGCGGCCGACTCCGCGCTGGCCGCGGTGGCCGAGCATCCCGACAATCTGGTCCGCGACCAATACCTGATGCAGGTGGCGGAGCGCTGCCGGCTCGAGCCCCTGCTGCTGCGCGACCGGCTCGAGCGGCTCCGCCAGGAAGGGCCACGCAAGGCTGCCGGTGCGGAGGCACCACGCCGTCCCGGGTCGGAGGCGGCGGGAACGGGCCGGTCCTCGGCCGGGGCCAAGGACGAGCCGTGGGTCCGGGAGCCCGACGACGGCGATTGGGACGCCGACGGGTTCGACGGAGCGGGGGTTCCGAGGAGACCCGCCGCCGGACCCAACGGGGCATCGGGCGCCTTCCGGCCGGCCCGAGAGTTCCGTCCCGGGCTCGAGGCCCTGCGCCTGGCCATCCACCGGCCAGCCGACGTCGGCCACCGCCTGGAGGCCGCCCTGTTCCGCGACGAGCTGCAGCGGGAGGCCTTTCTGGTGTTGGCCGAGGCCGATCCGGACGCCGAGCTCCGCCAGATCATCGCATCGGCTCCACCCCAGGTCAGCGCCCTCCTCATGCGCCTGACGGTGGAGGAGCCGGTGGGCGAGCCGGACGACGTTGTCCTCCAGTTGGTCCGGGATGCGGCCCGGGGGGAACTGCAGGTGATCACGGCCGAGGCCCGGACGTCACCCGAGGCCGCCAAGGAGGCCGCTGCCGCCTCCGCCTGGGTCCAGGAGCTGGACGATCCCGCGGCTGCGGTCGCGGCCACGGCCAGGTTGGTAGCCTGGCTGGTAGTGAGGGCACAGAAGGACAGTTCGGGGCGGGGTTCGTGACCGCCGATCAGGGCGCACCATCCGTATCGGTCGTATCGAGGCCGGTGGAGGGTCCGCCCTCCGGTCCTGAGGCCGGCGCGCCCGCAGCGATCGATGCTCTCCCGCCGGATCAGTTCGAAGCCCTGATCCGCATGGGGCGGGCTCGAGGAGGCCTGACCCAGGACGACGTGATGACCGTGTTGCGGACGGTCGAGCTCAGCGCCGACCTGATCTCCGAGGTCGTGGAGAGGATCCGAGAGGCCGGCATCGAGTTCACCTACGACACCGGCGAGACGACCTTGGTGCCGATGTCCGGGGCGGTGGCCCACGACCTCTCGGACCGCCTGCTCGAAGGGTTCCCACTGATATCGGGCGGCAACGAGGAACGGGTGGCCGACGTCGCCCCTCCGGCGGTCCAGGTGGCGGGTCTGGACCCGTCCGCGGTGACCCCGGAGCTCGCCGTCGAACCGTCGACCGGGCCGGCCGGCGGGAAACCGGATCCGGCGGCCAAGGCACCGGGCAAGAAGGAGCGGCCGGCGCGGCGTACGCCGGCTTCGGACGGGTATGCCGACGGGGACGGCTTCAGGGGCTCGGCCGCCGACCCGGTGCACATGTATCTCAAGGAAATCGGCAAGGTGAAGCTGCTCGACGCTGCGCTCGAGGTGGAGCTGGCCGAGCGGATCCTGGCCGGCAACGAGGCGGCCGAGCGCCTGGCCGCATTCGACGGCCAGCGCGGTGATGCCTACCCGGGGCGGGTCTCCGACCGGTTGCTGGTGCGCCGGGGCCAGCAGGCCAAAGAGGCCCTCATCGAGGCCAATCTCCGCCTGGTGGTGTCGATCGCCAAGCGGTACCGGAACAGGGGGCTCGCCTTCCTCGACCTCATCCAGGAGGGCAACCTCGGCCTGATGCGGGCTGTGGAGAAATTCGACCACACCAAGGGTTTCAAGTTCTCCACCTACGCCACCTGGTGGATCCGCCAGGCCATCACCCGGGCCATCGCCGACCAGGCCAGGACCATCCGGATACCCGTCCACATGGTCGAGACCATCAACAAGGTCGTCTGGGCCCAGCGCCAGCTCCTCCAGGAGCTCGGTCGTGAGCCGAGTGCGGAGGAAGTGGCCGGAAGGGTCGATTTCACCATCGAGCGGGTCCGCGAGATCCAGCGGATCAACCAGGACACCGTGTCCCTCGAGCAACCGATGGGCGACGAGGACGACTTCAGCCTGTCCGACCTGATCGAGGATCGGGAGGCGGTGGTGCCCGACGATGCGGCCGCCCGGATGATGCTCGACGATGCGCTGAGGGAGGCGCTCGGCCATCTGTCGCCCCGTGAACAGGATGTGGTCAGGCTGCGCTTCGGCCTCGAGGACGGGAAGGTCCGCACCCTCGAGGAGGTGGGCAAGGCCTTTGGGGTGACCCGGGAGCGCATCCGCCAGATCGAGGCGAAGACGCTGGCCAAGTTGCGCCGGCCGGAGTCCGCCCAGCTGCTCCGCGACTACCTCGACGAAGCCTGAGCTCGGCCCGTTGCCCAGGGGCGGGTCAGGACCGTCGGCCGTTGAGGGCGATGGCCAGATCCTCGGCCAGATCGAGGGCGATGGCGTCAGCAGCCTGGTCCCCGTCCCGCCAACCCAGGCGCACCCCGATGCTGTCCTTCAGGCGCTCGACCCCGAGGGTGGCGGCGGCCTTGGATTTGCTGCCGATCAGTCCTGCCGTCCCGGACACCGGGGGTGAACGGCCGATCCCACCGGCGAAGCGAACGATCTGCTCGTAGCGCTCCCGGCCCGCCCTGGTCCCGAGCGTGTATCCGATGCAAAAGGCGATGGCCGTGCCCACGCGAAACTTCACCGGCCCATTGTGCCCGGAGTGGGGGAGCCGTGCATCTTTGCCCGTGAACCGGGTGCCCACCGGCTAGTGTCCTCTTTCGCGCTGCCGCACCGTCGCGCAGCCAAGCGTGCCATCCGGGGTAGCTCAATCGGCAGAGCGAGCGGCTGTTAACCGCTAGGTTGAGAGTTCGAGTCTCTCCCCCGGAGCATGGTCTGTGCGCAGTGGGAATGGATGGCCGAGCCCCGGCGGCTCGTGGCTGATGGCGACTCGGTGCCGGCGGAGGCTGGTGGACAGTGGAGTCTCATGGCCGGCGGAGCCGCCTCTGCATGGACGTTCGATGATCCCTTTGGCGTGGTGTTCCCACTTCGATCCGATGTACCCGGTGGTGCGGTATGAGCGATCCCATCGATGAGCCGCCTCCGCCACCGTCGAGAGACGTGAACTGCCGATCCCGACCTGAAGGTGGCGAGGTCTGGTTGTCGGAGCGGATCGAACTTCGACCGGCGTTGGTCCAGGGCTGCATCGAGTGGCTCGAGAACCAACCGGGCGTGGACCGGGTGATCTACGAAGGGGCTGATGTGCTGCTCGTCGATGGTCGCTTCGATGAGGCGCTCCAGTCCGAGTTGAACGCTTGGTGGACCGAGCGGATCGCCGACGACCTCTCCTAGGGCGGGCAGTGTCGGGAGGCTGGCGCGGTGGCGGATCCCAAGCACGGGGTTGAGATCGAGCCCACCGGACGGTCCCCGAGCGGGGAGCGCGACGTGCATCCACCGTCCGGGCCGTCCGACGGTGGACAATGTGACAAAGGACCCCGGAGTCCCTACCGCACGTGGGCGACGATGGTTGCGAGGGGGGCCATCGAACTCGGCACGCTTCTGGTTCGATCGGAGCGAATGGGAGGCGTTGCCATGGCGTTGTGTCTCGTGGGCATGCTCGGACATGCTTCCAAGGGTCCGTTGCCACCCGAGGTCGACACCGAACGATCCCTGATCGCGTGACAGATCCTGTGTCCCCCGTCGATCCGGTCGGCGTTGCCACACCCGGCGATGCGGACAGGTTCGTTGCCGTCGAGTCGTGGAATGAATCCGGGGTGGACATGGTCACTGTCGAGTTCACGGACGGACAGATCGAAAGCATGCCCATGACCAGATCGGAAGCCCGGGCGAAGGTGCAACGATGCTTCGGACCGGACGAGATCGCCGAGACGACGAGGAACGGGATCTCGCATCGATGGACCCGCCCGCCACGCCCCGAATGACCGGTACCCGCGCCCGCCATCGTCAAATGTGATGATGGCGGGAGGGATGTGATTGTGTCAGAATTTTCCCGAGGGGACGAGGCATCCGGCTCGACAGTGGGGTGGGGGGCAGTGAAGGGGCAGGGGCAGTTTCACCGCAGGGGCAGTTTCACCGCAGCCGGTGCGATGCAGCACGGGCGCGATGTACACCGCACGTCGAATCCACGTGATGAACGATGAGCAGAGCGCTCGTCTTCGTAGGAGGCTTTGCCGCTCCCGGCAACGAGTGGCCTCTTACTCCGATCCGGCGCAGTGCCCGTGAACAGGGCTGGCGAACAAAGTATTTCAACGAGCGATTGGCCTTCGGACCACTCACCACCTCGGCGGAGCGCCTGGTCAGGCTCAACGAGCACCTGGCCGAGACCCATGACGCCATCGTTGTCGTCGGGCACTCGATGGGAGGACTCGTCGCCGAGCACGCCGCGGCGCTGGGAGCACCCATCGACGCCGTCGTCACCATCTGTACTCCCCACCGGGGCCACTTCCTTTCACGCTTCGGCCCGTTGCCGGTCATGAGGGAAATGGGGACCGACAGTTCCTATCTGAGAGGCGTGGACGCCATTCCCGGCCCGCGTCCACCGATCCTGGTGGTCACCGCGGCGAGAGACCGATTGGTTTCGAAGCGGGCCACTCGACCGACCCGGCCGCACACCGTCCTCGAAGTGCCGAACGTCGGGCACCTGGGCGTGATCTTCAACCAGGGCGCGGCCGACGCCATTCTGGAGTGGGCCGAGGCTCACGCAAAAGAAACGGCTGACGACCAGGCCCGGTGAGCGTTCGACGCTCCCCGGACCATCGTTCCTTCCGACTCACGTCCCGGGCGTTCCGGCCGGTGGTGTGACTGGGACAGGGTCCTTCACATTGTTCTGCAGGCACACGAACACCTGGTTGCCCTTGCGGAAGACGGGCACGAACTTCGTGCCCTGGACCTGCACGTAGGCGTCGCATATCGGAAAGGTGGTCTGGGTGTGGGCCGTCTCCCAGTTGGTGACGGTGGAGACACCGCCGCCGTTGTTGGCGGTGAAGTGATTGGTGATGTTGATGACGTTGGCCTGGGTCAGGTCCTTCCCAGCCGCCTTGATGGCATCGGCCAACAGGGCGGCGGACTGCCAGCCCTGTAACGCAGTGCCGTTGTACGTGAAGGCCGGCTCGTACTTGTTCATCTCCTCGATGTAGGTCTTCATGCCGGGATAGGCGTTGTCGATCTGTGCCGCCTCATAGGGGACCGTCCCCGAGAGCCCCAGGTACACGCCCTTCATCAGACCGCTGTACTGGGTCAGAAGCGACCGGTCGTACCCGTTGAGCCACAGCTGGGTGATCTTGAGGCCGTACTGCTGGATGGCCCGGGCCATGGTGATGTTGTCGCTCTCCTGCATGCACGACATCACCATGTCGGCGCCGGCCTGCTGCATTCGCTGCACAGCGGACGAGTAGCTCCCACCGAGTTGGGCACCGACATCCTCGTAGCTCACGTTGTACCCGTTCTTCCGCAGGTCGTTGGCCGCGGTCGAGCAGGCATTGTAGGACGAGGTGATGGCGGGCCCGTAGCTGATCACCGCAACCGACTTCGATTTGGTCTTCTTCATGAAGTACACGTAGGACGGAACGCCGGCCCCGTAGTTCTGCACCGAGTTTCCACCCGCACCGAACAGGTTGGGGGCGTTGGCCCAGTTCCCGCTCACGTTGTAGCCGTAGGTGGGCGTGCCGGTCTCGACGAAGTAGTTGGGAGTGAACCAGTACGACGCCACCATCACCGCGAAGACGTGGTCCTGGTCGATGAGGGTGTGGGTCAGCTGGGTGAACTGGCTGGGCTGGCCACCGTCGTCGAGGTTGTAGGCCAGGTTCAGTTTCCGCCCGTTGATGCCGCCTTGGGCATTGACCATGTCGAAGTAGGCTTTGACTCCGGGAGCCAGGCCGTCGAAGTCAGCGGCGATGGAGCCGCTGAGGGTGGAGATGGCGCCCACGTTGATGGCTGTCGCCGTCACCCCCGGTGCACTGCCTGTCGCCTTCCCAGCCGTCGACGATGTGGTGGGAGCGGCACTGGTCGATGTCGTCGATGTCGTCGACGGGGAGGAGGAACATCCGGCGACGACAATGGCGATCCCGAGCGCCAGTGCACCCGGTACGATGCGATTCCCCCGGCGTTCCCCCATGGCCGCCCTTTCTCCCGACAACCGCTACCGAGCGCCACCATATCCCTCATTGCCGGGACGCGCTCTGACGGTCAGCCCCGGCCGGAGGGCCCGCCCGCGCTCCGACCGGGGACCCACCTGCCGTACGCTCTTCCCGGTGCCGGCCAGGGATTCGAAGGGGTGTGGGATTTGCGGTCATTCGGACACCCATGCCCCGGGAGACCGCTGCGGTTCGGGAGCTGGCAGGTACTGCGACGAGTGCGACCGCTGTTGGGCCGACCGACAGGACAACGACCGACCGCCACACCACACATGACTGCGGAGCCCGGTCCGGCGATGTAGGGAGCGGGCAGGACCTCCCCTGGCCCCGATGCATGACGGACGGAGCCGCACCGGACAAGCGGGCTGATCTCGTTGGGGGTCACGACCTGGGCGTTCCGGCGGCGGAAATCCGACCGCTCGCTCTGTCCCTGGGGATCGTGCAGATGCCGCGGGGCGCCTCCCCACGGGGTAGGCTGTCGGCAGATTCCGAGGGATGTCATTTGTGGATTATCCGACGGTAGGGGCAGTTGGGTGCGGGGCTGGTGCACAATGATCTGACCACTGAGCGACCATGGGAGAGGCTGCGGCGTGACCCGTCGATGCCGCAGCGGTGGGAGCTTGTGGCTGACAGACTCGACGCCGGAGAGGCCATCCAGTTCGACACGCTGGCGAAGTGGCGAGAGCTCGGTGCAGGGCACGATGAGCCGGAAGCCGAGGGGTTCCTGGTTCTCACCGACCGCCGTCTGCTGTTCGCCACCTTCGCGCTGGGTGTCCATCTCGATTTGCGGATCTCGCGGATCACGAATGCGTGGGTCACCCGCTTGAAGGCCAGGCTGGCGCACCTCGAGGTGGAGACGGGTGACCGACGTGTCCACGCGTTCTGGACGGCAGCCAAGCCGGCCTGGCTGGTTGTCGGAGCCGTCCACGGGGGTACCTGACGTCGCTGGGGAAGGACAGGTACGGGACCTTTCGGCTCCGGCCGATGCCCAGAGTGGCCGGCCCCCTCCGCTAGCCTCTCTCGCACGGTGTCACTACGCGGCGTCACAACTCGGTCGGTAGGGGTGCGGTGGCGTGAAACGTGGGTCGGAGACCGGCAACAGAGGTATCGACAACAAGAACAATCCGATCGGCGTAGCGGCGCTGGGCCATGCGAGGAAGCAGCGATGACAGAGGGACGGTCAACGATGCCAGGTCATGAGAGGCGAGCAGGGGACGCCATCGTCCTCCCCGTGTTCCTGGCCGACGATCGATGCCTGATCGAGCAGGCCGACGGGGAGATCGTCGGCTTCGGGTACAAGCCGTTCCTCGACGAGGCCAGGACGGTGGAGCTGGTCGAGGATGACGGTGCACCGGTACTTCCCGGCGTCTTCTACACCAGGGTGGCCGGTGTCACCTTTCACGACGAGGCCCTCCAGCTTCCTCATTTCGCGGCGGGGAAGAAGATCGAGATCAGGCACGAGCCGGCGAATCCTTCGGATCGCAGCGCGTTGGCGATTTTCGGTGGTGGACAGCGGGTGGGCTATCTCCCCGGACCCATCGCCGATGTGCTGGCACCCTCGGGAACGAGAGCGGGACATGGGATGATCTTGATGGAATGGTCGACGAACGGCGTGCGCAACGGCATCTCCGTGCTCGGCTCCATGCACGTCGAGTTGTCGGTATCGACCTGAGACCGGCTCGGAAACTGCCACGCCAGGTTGACGTGGAGCGGGGGCAACCCGGTACCCTTCCCGGTCTGGGGAGAATCCCACCACCCCCCGAGGCGGCGAGCCGCCGAGGGGGGTATGGGACACAAGCCGTCGCGCATCGACCAACCCAGGGGCAGTAGCTCAGTGGTCAGAGCAGGGGACTCATAATCCCTCGGTCGCAGGTTCGATCCCTGCCTGCCCCACACTTCCTGCCCCACCACCGCTCCACCAGCCCCACCAGTGCCTGTCAGAGGGAGTGGCGCTTCTGAGGTCCCAGAGCCGA
>JBEKIU010000067.1:0-18681 GCA_050011635.1 Acidimicrobiales bacterium | reverse complement strand
GTCCACGGGGATCACCTTCAGCACCGCTCCGGTTCGCGCCGCCAGCTGCTGCCAGGGCACGATGTTGGCGTGGTGTTCGAGGTGGGAGATGATGATTTCGTCGCCTTCGCTGATGTACTGCTCGCCCCAGCTCTGCGCGATGAGGTTGATTCCCTCCGTGGTGCCACGGACGAAGACGATGTCGTCCGGTGAGTCAGCGCCGACGAACCTGGCTACCGTCGAGCGGGCCTTCTCGTAGGCGTCGGTGGCACGGGCGGCCAAATCGTGTGCGGCGCGGTGGATGTTGGAGTTCTCGTGCTCGTAGAAGTAGGAAAGCCGGTCGATCACCGCGCGTGGCTTCTGCGTGGTGGCGGCGTTGTCCAGCCAGGTGATCTGCCTTCCGTTGATCCGCTCCGAGAGGATCGGGAAGTCCCGTCGGATGGTGCCGACGTCGAAGATCGGTCTGGCGTCAGCCGCCGGAGGTCCGGAGGAGGGCAGGTAATAGCGCTCGGGATGCTCGGTGGTCGGTGCGACGCCATGCTGGTCCGGAAGCCCGGTCAGGAGATCCTCGAGCGAGCCCCCGCCGGTCGGCACCTCGGCCAGGGATGCGGCGTTGACCGCGCCCGGCGTGCCCTGAGCAGACGTCGCCTCGGACAGGAAGTAGTAGGCCCCGGCCGGCTCGCTGACCGAGGGGGTGGCCGGGACCTCCGGGCCGGAAGGGATGCCTCCTCGAGCCGGTCCGCTGCCTTCGAGGCCGTGATCGGGGGACCCGCTCGACGTCGATGACGGCTGGACCGGAGTCGTGACACCGACGCCGGGGTCGTGGAGGCGGGTCGGCACCGCCCAGACGTGCTCATCCACCTCGGCGAGCACCGGCGTGGACACCGGCGCGTTCGGGAGATCCAGGAGGGATTGCGGGGCGAGGCCGTGCGGCGGCGGGGTCAGACCGACCGGACTATCGAGCCGGCCGAGTGCTGCTCGCCCCGTGGGAAACGGCTCCTCGAGGTCATGACCAGGTACGGATCTGAAGAAGTCGTTGGCCAGCGCGGCCAACTGACGGAGGTCGATCCCGGTCTCGGTTCCGCCGGTCTCGTCGACATCGACAACATGATCGGAGAACGGCAGCTCAGCGGTCACGACGGCCTACTTGCGGTACTTCAGCGCGTAGTCGTGGTAGCGATCGACGACGACACCATCGAGCACGGCCAGCGCGTCGTCGGTGAGGACGGCCAGCGAGCAGTAGAGGGAGATGAGGTAGGACGCGATGGCGCTCCTGTCGATCCCCATGAAGCGGACGGCGAGTCCCGGGCCCTGTTCGCCGGTGAGCCCGGGCTGGAAGAGCCCGACGACCCCCTGGCGCTTTTCGCCGGTCCGCAGGAGAAGGATCTTGGTCTTGTTCGCCTCTATCCCGACCTTGTCCGAGGGGATGAGGGGCACCCCCCGCCAGGTGATGAACTGCGAGCCGAAGAGGCTGACGGTCGGGGGCGGCACGCCCCGGCTCGTGCACTCGCGTCCGAACGCGGCGATGGCCACAGGATGGGCGAGGAAGAAGGCCGGCTCCTTCCAGACCTTGGTGAGGAGCTGGTCCAAGTCGTCCGGGGTGGGGGGTCCCGTCAGTGTGGTGATGGTCTGCTCGGGAGCGACGTTGGCCAGCATGCCGTAGTCGGCGTTGTTGATCAACTCGCCTTCCTGGCGCTCCTTGATCGTCTCGATGGTCAGCCGCAGCTGCTCCTTGATCTGGTCGTAGGGGCTCGAGTAAAGGTCGGACACCCTCGTGTGCACGTCGAGCACGGTGGCGACCGAGTTGAGGAAGTACTCACGGGGAGATTCGTCGTACGGCACGAAGGTCTGCGGCAGCTCGGACTCGTCCCGGGGCGGGCAGGCCACATCGATGGAGTCGACGTTGATGACCTTGTTCAGGCGATAGATGCCAGCCTCGACCGGGACCCACTGAAGAAGATGCACCAGCCATCGTGGCGTGATCAGCGAGAGCTGGGCGGTCGTCTTGGTGGCGTTCGCGAGCTGCCTGGCTGCGGCATCGCTGAGGGCGAGATTCGCCCCTGGGTCGTCTGGCATCTCGATCGTCCTTTCGCTGGCGCCGGGGGGCAGGCACCACCCACTTCTTACGCCATTCTCGCGGTGCTGTCGATTTGTAAATCGTTTCGAATTCGGTCGACGTCGTAGGGAATGGCGCGCCTGTCGTCATCACCGCGGGCGCTCATGAGCAGCCGATCGAAGCCGCCACCGGACGATCTCGTCACCGCCCGTTTTGCGTTGGGAGCCATCTTCGATGGGGCTGCTTCCGAGCTGCCCTTCGAGCGTCGCCGACCTCAGATGACCAGCGAGAGTGGTGGCGACGGAAGTGGAGCCAGGCCGTCCGAGCCGGCCTCGGGCGCGTGCTCGAACACGGCCGTCGTCCGCAACCGCTGACGTTCGGCGTCCGTGTGGAGATCGAAGAAGGAGATCTCGGCCAGGGGCGGCGAATAGACATGGAGCGTGGTGGCGTCGGCTCCGGAGGTGTTGGCCACGTCGTGGACAAGGGACGGCTTGCCCCACACCGTCTCCCCCTGTCGGAGAATTCGGGCTCGAGGTGGTTCCTCGTCCACGTGGTCGGCGACGATCTCGATCACTTCACCGTCGATGACGTGCAACACACTGCGCACGCCACCGTGATCATGGGGAGCGAGACCCGATCCGTCGGGCCACGTGATGACCCACACGTCGTAGTGGACAGTGGCCAGCAGGCGTACCGAACGAGGCGTGGAGGGATCGTCCTCGTCGGGGGGCACGGGCGAATTGACCTGGGCGAAGCCGGTGGCGATGGCCCGAAGGGCTCCAAAGGAGAGCGCCCCTGGGAGGTCTTCCCCCAGCAGACCGCCTCCGCTCTGGTTGCTCGGATGGGCGGCGCGACCGGACAGTCGGACCCGAGGGCTGGGCGTTTGGCCGATTGGGGCAATGGCGTGAAGCGGCACCACAGCTCCACCCTAGCACTAAAGATGACTAATCAAGTCGAAATTATAGACAATGGGGTCGTTGCCCTCGCCGCCGTTCACCCGTCGCGCCGGACGAACACGAGGGCGCTGCCGCCGGCGACCACCACGGCCGCGGCCGCCATGGTGAGCACGGCAGCCCAGGTTCCCGCCGGGTAGGTCTGGCTGGCCGGCAGCTGCACGCCACCCACGATCTGGGTGACGACCGTATCGGGGCTGGCACCCACGACCCAGGGCTCCAAGCCACCGAGCAGGCCGCTCGCCGCCCTCGGCAGCAGGAGCGCCAACGCCACGATGACGATCGACGCGCTCGGGGATCTGGTGATCAGGCCGATGCTGGCGCCCAGCACCGCCACGGTGACGACCGCCACCACGATGCTGACGAGCGAGGCCGGATTGCCGATCCCGTGCGCATCGGGCGCCCGCACCCCGAGTACGATGAGCAGCCCGGCAAGCGCTGATATGACCGCACCGGCACCGGCGGTGGTGGCGACCGCCAGCAGCTTCGCGGCCACCAGCACCAGCCGGCGCGGCACCGTGGCCAAGCTCAGCACCATCGTCCCGTTGGCGTACTCCCCGGACGCGATCGTCGTGCTCCACACTCCGAAGGCCAACAGCCCCGCCATCGACCCGGTCGCTGCTCCACTGGTCGATGACTCTCCGGGGCTGAGGCCCCCGGTGGAGACGACCAGGAACGAGGCCAGCGGAATGGCCAGGGTGGCGAGGACCGCGCTTATCCATTGCCCCCGCACCGTGGCGATCTTGACCAGCTCCGCCCACCATGCCGACTTCACAGCTCACCCACCAGATGCAGGTACCGCTCCTCGAGCGAGACCCGTCGCCCTTCACCTGCCGTCCCGCCGACGAACTCGACCAATGTGGTCGCCACCAGCAGCCGCCCTCCGTTGATGATGACGATGTCGTCGCAGATGAGCTCGATCTCGGACATGAGATGGCTCGACAGGAGGATGGTGCGCCCGGCACCGGCCAGGGAGCGGAGCACCACCCGCAGCCACCGGATCGCCGCGGCATCGAGACCGTTGTGCGGTTCATCGAGGATGACGACCGCGGGATCGCCGATCAGGGCTGCGGCCAGGCCCAATCGCTGCCGCATGCCCAAGGACATCCGGCCGACCGGAACATCGGCGATTCCGGTGATCCCGGCGAGGTCGAGCGCCCACTGCACCGAACTCCGGGGAAGTCCGTTGCTGGCGGCGACCACCCGCAGGTGCCCGCGGGCCGTGCGACGGGGGTGACTCGCATCCGGCGTGAGGTGGGCGCCGACGACCTGCAGGGGCTGGCGGTAATTGCGCAACGACTGTCCGCCGATGGCCGTCCGACCTGCAGTCAGGCGATCGATGCCCAAGATCGCCCGGAGTGTCGTCGACTTCCCCGCCCCATTGGGGCCGAGGAAGGCGGTGACGGAGCCGGGCCGGACGGTGAACGACACCCGGTCGAGCACGGTGACGCCGTCGATCACCTTGGTTGCGTCCTCCACCACGATCTCCGCCGCTGCACGCGCCCCGACCGGCACAGGAAGCGGATCGAGCTGAGCCGGCATAGAGGTGGGGAAGGACTGGATCATCTCATGCGCCGGCGGGGGCTTGCCCCGAGGCGTGGTACACGCCTTGGAGATGCCAGATCCCGGTGAACCCGTTGAACGGTCCGCCCACGATGAGGCTGGTCCACTCGAGGGTGAACCGACCGGTGCTGAGGTCGATCGTGCCGGTCGCTCCGTTCCCCGTGATGGTCGCCTTCGGTACCGCACCGAGCCATCGCTGGGAGACCCAGTCCCAAGCCCGCTGGGCCTGGGCCTGCCCGGGTGACTTGGCCGCCGTGCTCTGCACCGGTTTGGGCGCTCCCTGGTTGAAGTTCTGCTTGTTCCACGATGCCGCCCATGAGGCGAGGTTGGCGGCGAGCTTGCCGTTGCGGAGCACGATCGTCGGCGGGGGAACCACGGTCTTGGTCTGCAGGTCCGTCCGGTTGGTCGAAACACTGAACTTGACGCCGAAGAACGTGGTCGGTTGCAGAATCGAGTCCGCCAATGAGTTGCCTCCGGTGTCGAACGCCGGTGCGGGCTGTGACTGGTAGCCGCCTGTCCGCAAGCCACCGGCCGTTCCCGGCGTCAGAAGCGTGGCCAGTCCGCCGTCGGCCGGAGAAGCCGCATTTCTCATGTACTTACCCTTGGCCACCGTGCCGCCGGGCTCCAACATCCGGAACCAACTGCCGGCGAGTTGACCACTCACGTCCGTCCCGGGAGTCAGGCGGAACAGACCGATGAGCTGGCGGCTTCCGCCGCCACCCGTCGTCTGTGCCGGTGACGCGGTGGTCGAACATGCCGCGCCGACGAAGCTGGTGATGGCCAGGGCGACCGTCACCATCAGTACCCGCTTGATCCTCATTGTGGTTCCCTTCCGCGGCGTGGAGCCGCCGCTAGTGCCAGGCCCGCGGTGAGGGCCCCAATTCCTACCAACAGCCAGGGAAACGTCCCCAGACCCCCCAGTCGGGCCTGGCGAGTGCGCGTATCGAGATCGTCGAGCGCGTCGAAGTTGCCGATGTTGTCGTTGATGACGCCGACCAGCGAGGCGAGATCGGACGAAATCCTCGGCCAGCCATTGACCATGGCGGTGATCTGCGTTGCCGATGGGCCGGGCTGCGCGACACTCCGGAAGGTGGTGTCCAGCTGACCGTCGGCATTCACGAGCACGACGAAATCGTCCTGGAGCAGCCGGACCTCGTGTGGAGTCATCACTGGCCCCAGCGTGTGCAGCATCCGCTGGCCGGACTGTGCACCACCGAAGAGGCCACTCACGAAGGGATAGGCCACCAGTGCCGCTGACGCCACCACGACCAGGAGGACCGTCGGCCGGGCGCGGCTGCGCCGGCCGGCGAGCAACACGCAGGCGCCGTAGATGGCGACCGCTCCGCAGGCCACGATCAGGAAGGGAATCCGTTCGAACCCACCGATACCGGAAATCCGTTGGTAGTCGGGCCGGGTCGCCCGCACGCGATCGAGGAGGCCCGCGGCCCGACCCAGGATCGCCGTGGACTGGGTGCGGAACTCATCGAGCCCTGGGTACCGACCCCCGGTGATGCCCTGGGTCCGGTAGACGTCGTGGATGCCTGCGGCGCCGGCCCGTAACGTCGCGATGTCGGTTCCGTAGCGGGCCAGGGAGCCGTTCTGCATGTACGGCGCGAACTCGTCGATCATCTGCTCGCCGGCCGCGGTCTTGACGAACAAGCCCCCGACGATCGGACCAATGACCAAAAGCACGCCGAGTGCGAGCAGTGCAAAAGCGGGCGCCTTCGGGCGGCGCAGGGGCGCCGGTGGCGCGGTGATGACCGGCGGTGCGTAGGGCAGGTCGACCGTCGGCAACGGTGCACCCGGGGCGATCATCTGTGTGGCCGGCGGCATGAATCCTCACCTCCTTGGTGGAAGGGCCGGTCGAGGGGGCCTGCTGTCCGGACGCCTGGCGCCACCCGCCCGCGGGCGATGGTGGCAGCTTCGAATGGCAGGAACGTGTTTGGCACTCTAATCCTGGGTATATCGATAGACAATGTAGATAAGCGGGCCAACCTAGTCCCCATCTCCTCCTGTGTCCTCGTGGGCTTGGCACCGCGGCGCCCTTGACGGCGAGCCGACACCCAACTTGACGGCGACCCGGGGGGGATCTAGAAAGTATAGTTAATCGGTAGAAATAGTAGGAAATAGCCCGTTCCTGTCCGGTGACGGGTGCGGAGAGGGAGTTCGATGCGGATCGTTGGGAAGAGAGGCATCAGAGCCCGAGGGTGCTCGAGGAATCTCGCCCCGGGTCGCGCCCTCCTGCTGGCGTCGGGAGCAGCGGCGGTGGTCCTGGCCATCGGACCGATCGGTGCGACGCCGTCCAGTGCGGTCGCTCGGCCAGGTGGCGCGGGTACGGCGTCCAAGGCGCCCACGAACACGTCACCGCTGACCGTCCCGACGACCACGGCCACGACCACGGCCCCGCCGGCCACGACCACGACCCGTCCCGCGAAGGCCCCGGCACCACCGAAGAACAAGGTCCCCCCGGCCGGCGCGGCCACGCCGGCCGCCGACTCGGCCTCGACCGGTTCACCGCTGGTCGGCACGTTCCGGATTGAAGCCGGCAGCTGTTCGGGCGGAAAGGTGGAGGGCTCGTACTTCCGGATGATCGTGGCCGGCAAGGGACCCGGAGGACCCGACAGCGACTATCTGTCGAACAGCCAATCGACCTGCAGCAGCGACCAGACCTACACCTTGTTCGTGCCGGGCACGGGCGGCGGTGTCGTGACCGGTGGCTACCAGCCCGCCCCGTCACCGGCATTCGACAGCAGCGGCAACGCGCTCGCCGCCCAGATCATTCAGCCGGCCACGTTCTACAACGTGAAGTTCTCGGTGAGCACCGAGGCGACCGACCCTCAGACCCACCAGCCGGTTCCCGCTCCGGTGGTCGACGTCGGCCCGTCCGGGTCGCTCACCGGCAATCTCGAGGCCTGGAGTGCCGCGTGGAACGGCAATTATTTCAACCAGGGAGCCCCGAAGCCCGGAGGGGGCACACCGGGCTTCACGTCGGGCCCGACCGGTACCTACGCGTCGACGACGGGCGCGTACACGCTGGACTGGACCAGCGAGATCGTGGGTGGGCCCTTCGGCTCATTCACCGGCCAGTGGCACTTGGTCGGCACCTTCGCGCCTGCCTCCGGGTCGTCGACACCGACGACAACCGCACCATCGGCGACAACGGCCCCGGCCTCGACCTCGGGCAGCTCGGGAGGGAGCTCGTCCGACGTCACCGGCGGAACGGTCTCCGGTGGAACGGCCGGTTCATCCTCGGCTGATCCACCGACGCCTGCGGCCGAGGCCGATGGCACACTGCCGCTCACAGGTCTGCCGATCCCCTTGTGGTTCCCGATCGTGGTCATCGCCGCAGGCGGCGCGCTGATGGTTCCGACCAAGAGGTCACGGCGTACCCGGCAGGAAGAGGGGCAATGACCTCTCCATCACCCGTCAAAGGAGGATCGACACACTGAACCGAGCACATCAGTGGGGGCGAATAGACAGCCCGGTTCCCAAGCGGATCGGGCGCAACACCGAAGTCGATCAACCTGATCGAACAAGACCAATGCAGAAGAAAGCGAAAGGTAAGAACAATGACGAAACCGAAGATGTACCGACGGGTCGCCATGGCCGCTGGAGCCGCGCTGATCGTGTCAACGGCCGTGGTCAGTGCCGCGGCCGTGTCCGCAGCGACGACCGCGTCGGCCAAATCGACGACCCTGGTGGGGACCTTCAGGATCAGCGCCGGGGTGGGCAAGACTGCGAAGCCCACCGGATCGTACTTCCGGATGCTCGATCCCGGTCAGAAACTGAACGGTCCGGACACGAGCTACTTCGCCAATCCCAGCTCGACGGCGACGGACAAGACCTACACGCTCCTGCGTTCCGGAACGTCAGGTGGATTGAAGACCGGTGCGTTCCAGGCGGCGCCGAACCCCGCATTCGACGCAAGTGGGAATTCGCTGGCCGCCAAGATCATCAAACCCCAGGCGTTTGCCGGACTCAACTTCTCTGTCGAGACCCAGAACCCTGACCCCCAGACCAAAACGTCCGTGAAGGCCCCGAGCGTCACCGATACCTCCGGCAAACTGTCGGGCAATCTCGAGGCGCTGAGCGCATCGTGGCACGGCCTGTACTTCAACCAGGGTTCGCCCAAGCCCGGCGGGAGCTATCCGACCCCGACGACGCATGTGTCGGGCACCTACAACGCGACCACCCATGTCTACACACTGACCTGGGCGAGCCTGATTGTCGGTGGGCCGTTCAACGGGTTCACGGGCCAGTGGATTCTCACCGGAAAGTTCGTCGCGTCCTGACGACGCCCGCCTAGCCACACATCGCGCATTGCCTGTGCGGAACCGCCGCGGCCGGGGCTTCCCGTCGCGGCGGTTCCGCGCGGCAGTGGCGTCAGCCCGGCGTCAGCCCGGAGCCGACCAGTGCGAGCCGTCGTGGGAGGTGACGGTGACGTCCACGCCACCGACGGCGATGACCCCGGTCGGGAAGGACGAGACCGCGAAGAGCTCCTCTGAGGTACCGGATGGAACCGGGGCCCAGGTTGTGCCGTCGTTGGACCTCGCGATGGACCCACCACCTCCCACGGCTATCCACCCGGTGGGCGTGGCCAGGACCCCCCGCCACGTCTCGACGGTGATGCCGGCGTCGTCCCGCCAGGCGAGACCGTCCGACGATCGGATGATGCGACCCGAGACGCCGACAGCCACATAACCGGTGCGGTCGGAAGCGATGGCCCGTAGCGTCGAACGGAGCCCACCGGCGACCGGGGACCAGGTCACGCCGTCGGCCGAATGGATGATCGTCCCGTCCACACCCACGGCGACGAATCCGTCGGGGCCGGAGGTGACCGAGAACAACGTCGACTTCGTGTGGCTGCGTGCAGGTTGCCAGGTGGTGCCCCCGTCGGTGGAATCGAGAACCGTGCCACCGGCGCCGACGACGACCATTCGTCCGTTGCCGGAGGCGCTCGACCAGAGCTCTGCGGTGGAGCCGGAGGCGCGAGCGGTGAAGGAAGCGCCGTTGGATGAGGTGAGTATCGTGCCGCCGCCCCCGACGACGACCCATGTGGTCGGGAAATGGGCGATGCCGCGAAGCTCTCGTCGTCCCGGAGCGGTACTGACGATGACCCACCGTCCGTCGGCCCCCAGACGGCCGATACTGCCGTTGACGCCGACCGCCAGCGTCTGGGCGCCGTCGCTGGCCACCGAGTAGAAGGCGTCGCGCGTCGTGTCGGCATCGCTCCACGTCTTGAGGTCCTGTGAGACGAGCCGGGTCCCGCCCGCTCCAACGGCCAGCCACGCCGTCGCCGACGCGGCAGGTCGCCACAGTTCGACCCCGGTGTCGGCGACATGGACCGGTGTCCATGTCACCCCGTTCGGCGAGGTGAGCGCCGTGCTGTCGGAGCCGACGGCGAGGAACGCATCCCGCGCATACGTGACCCCCCTCAACACCTGCTTCGTCCCCGACGAACGCTCCGTCCAGGTCAGCCCGTCACCTGATTGCAGGACGGTCCCCCCGGCACCGGTGGCGACGAACGTGCCATCGCCGAAGGCGACGTCCCAGAGCCACACGCCATCGGGCTTCACCGCCTGGGACCACGATGCCCCGTTGGCCGACGTGACGATGCTCCCATCATCGGCGACAGCGACAAATCGGCCTGCCCCGTAGGCGACGGCGAAGATGTCGCCTCGGGTGCCTGACGCCCGACGGGTCCAGCGGGTGAGATCGGTCGAGGTGAGCACCGCGCCCCCACTCCCGCCGACGACCCAGGTGCCTGCGTGCTCCGCCACCCCCATGAGGGTCTCCACCGTGCCGGTCGGGTGCAGGCTCGGCCGTCCCGGGTCGCCGGCCGGCCAGGACACGACTGCGCCCCCCGTGCCGACGGCAAGCGTCGTCGACCCGTCGGAGCTGATTCCCCGCAGGGTCTGCTGGGTTGTCGCGGGTTGCTTCGTCCAGTCGGCACCGTTGGACGACGTGACGACCACGCCGCTGTTGCCGACCGCGGTGAATCCGGTCGTCGTGCCCACTGCGTCCCAGAGGAGGTCGCTTCCCTGCCAATTGGCGGTCGGGGTGCCGCCGGAGGGCCGACCGGCGGTCGGGGTGGCTCCGGTCGCGCAACCGGCGGCCATGATGAGAAGGGCGACGGCGAGACCGGCGCCGCGCCGTCGGGTGACCGCGCTGTCGGGGTTCAACGTGTTCTGATCGAACTCGTCCGCGGCGAACCTGGCCTCACTGCCCACCCGAGCCCCGGGCGGCGGGAATGCCCGATCCCCGATTCCGCCCCACCATCACCCCGCCCGATACCTCCCACGTCGTGAGTATACGATCCCGGCCGGGCATGGCCGGAGTCGATCAGCGCCCGACGGCCGGGACGCAGCGCGGCCATCGACGTTAGCTTTGGGCGGGTGCGCGTTCTCCTCACCGCCGTGGCCCACCGCTCCTTCGGTGCCGGGCTCTCCCGACCGGAAGTCGACTGGCTGCTGATGGACGATGACGGGACTCTTCGTGACGAGCGCGGCACTTCGATCGATCGGGACAGTGCACGGCCGGACATCGCCTGGGGGACGTCGGATCTGTTCCGCGCCGGGGCCCCACTGGCCCCGTTCTTCTCCTTCATGCTCGAGGCCGCCGGCCTGGGCTGGTTCCAGTCGCCGGGCGCCGGCTACGACGATCCGGTGTTCGGGCGACTGGTGGCCCATGGGGTCCGGGTCACCAACGCCCACGTCAACAGCCTGCCCATCGCCGAATTCGTCATGCGCTCGGTACTCGACGAGTTCCAGGGCGCAGCACAGTGGCGCGACCAGGTGCCGGCGCGACGCTGGCACATCCACGACTGGCGCGAGGTCTCGGGCACCACCTGGTTGATCATCGGGCTCGGAGGGATCGGGACCGAGGTCGCGCACCGGGCGCGGGCGTTCGGGGCCAGGGTGATCGGCTGCCGACGGCACCCGTCGCCATCGGATCCGACCGATCGGACCGTCACCCCCGACCAGCTCGGCCGGGTGGTCGGGCTGGCCGATGTGATCGTGCTGGCCGCTCCGGCGACGTCCGAGACGGAGAACCTGGTGGACGCCGACTTCCTCCGCCGGACCAAACCCGGCTGCCTGCTCGTCAATGTGGCCCGGGGGACACTGGTCGATGACCGTGCGCTCATCGAGAGCCTCGATTCGGGGCATCTTTCCGCCGCGGTGTTGGACGTCTTCCGGACCGAGCCGCTTCCCGACGACCACCCCTTCTGGTCCCATCCGTCCATCCGGGTCACTCCGCACAACGCTGCCGGCGGTACCGGGCGGTTCCGCCGGCAGGCCGAGCTGTTCAAGGAGAACCTCGACCGTTACCTCGGGGGCCGTCCGTTGCTCAACGAGGTCACCGACGTGATCGCCGCCCAGACCGGGGCGTCCGACACGTAGGACCGGCAGTTCCGGGGTGCTTCCGGTCCGATTCGTTTGACCTTGGCTGGTTCACCAACTCCCGGACCGACGACGGTCAGCCGGGGGCGGCGATACGGGCGAAGAGGTCGACCACCCGGTCGACCAGCTCCACCCGCCCCATGGATACGACTCCCTGGTGCCAGGCCAGACAGATCTCACCGAGGGCCCCGATCTGCGCGTAGGCGATGAACCGCCTGTGGTCGAGGGATTCGGTCTGGGCCAGTCGGTCGACGGGAAGGAGCGCGGCGACGGCCACTTCCACGATGCGCCCGCGGAATCGGCTGAGGCTGCCCGCCTGTGTCTCGGTGATCAGGATCCGAGCCAGGCGACGGTCGTCCAGCAGGGCATCGATGAAGGCCTTGATCCCCGCATGGACCGACCCGCCGGCGGTGCCGGGTCGGAACGGCTCGGTGCGGTCGACCATGATGTCGATGGCGTGGTCGACCACTGCCGCGCACAGCTGGTCGATCGAGTCGAAGCTCTCGTAGAAGTACCGCTTCGTCAGTCCTGCCGACTCGCACACCTCGCCCACGCCGAGGCCGGCTGCCCCACGGGTCCCGGTGAGTTCGAATGCCGCCTCGACGAGTCGCTGGCGCCTGCTCCGCTGTCGCTCGGGAGCGCTGATCCCGCGGAACGGCCGGGTGATCGGGCGGCTCATGGTTGATGCCGGATCGGGTCCACTCTACGATGACAATAGTTGATACGGGGTCGTATCAACTATTGGATCTCGACCAGGAGCCGCCCGCCGATGTCAACCGTTGTACCGCCGGGGTTCGATCTCACCGATCCGGACATCCTCGCTGATCACCTGCCGTTGGACGTCTACTCCCACCTGCGCCGGGAGGACCCCGTGTTCTGGAACGCCCAGGACCCGGCTGTATCGGGTCACGACGACGGGGGATTCTGGGCGATCACCCGCCACGAGGACGTGAAGGCGGTCTCCACCGCGCGTACCGGTTGGTCCGTCGAGCAGTCCTCGGCATTCGTCCGGCTCCTCGATTCGTCCGAGGTGGCTCGGGACACCACCAAGGAGCTGTTGCTGTGCATGGACCCACCGCGCCACACACGGGTGCGCGGCGTCGCCAAGCGGTGCTTCACACCGCGGGCGGTGGGCAAGCTCGAAGACGACCTGCGCGAGCGGGCGGCACGCATCGTCTGGTCGGCGGCCAAGCAGGAGACGGGCGATTTCGTCGCCGACGTCGCCTGTCACCTTCCGCTGCAGGCCATCGCCGGCCTGATGGGTTTTCCCGACGCCGACCGGGAGCAGCTCATCCACTGGAGTGACCAGATGGCGGCCACCGAAGACCCCGAGTACGGGACCATGAACCAGACGGCGACATTTGAGCTCCTCGCCTACGCCTACTCCTCCGCCGAGGAGCGGAAGGCCCGGGACCTCGGCGACGTGACGAGTCGACTCGTACGTCCCGACGCGTCGGGGCAGACGCTGTCGAGCGAGGAATACGGATTCTTCTTCATCATCCTGGCCGTGGCCGGAAACGAGACGACCCGTCAGGCCATCGCCCACGGAATGCTCGCCTTTCTGGAGAACCCGGACCAGTGGGAGCGTTGGCGCACGGAACGACCCTCGACCACGGTCGATGAGATCCTGCGCTACGCCTCCCCGGCCGTCGTGCTCCAACGCACGGCCACCGAGGACACAGAGATCGGCGATCGGACCATCCGCGCCGGCGACCGGGTGGGGATGTACTTCGCGTCGGCCAATTTCGATGACGAGGTCTACGAGGATCCTCGACGTTTCGACATCGGCCGATATCCAAATCCACACGTGACGTTCGGCGGCGGCGGACCCCACTTCTGCATCGGGGCCAACCTGACCCGACTCGAGGTGGGGATCATGTTCGATGCCATCGCCGACGAACTGTCCGATGTCCGCCTCCTCGGGCCACCGCGGCGGCTGCGATCATCGTGGCTCAACGGCATCAAGGAGCTGCCGGTGTCCTACCACGGCTCGACCACTCTGTGATGGAAGGCACTCAGTCGGAGACCGGCCCGGTGCCGGCGACGGCGTGGGTGGCGGCCCGGCTCGGGGCACCGACCGACGCCCTGGAGATCCGGACCGTGGACGTCGGCTGGCCCGGACCGAACCAGGTGCGGGTGGCCACGGAGACGTTCTGTCTGGACTTCAACGACATCGACACGGTCCGCGGCCGGTACGGGTTGTTGAAGCTCGAGCCGCCGTTCGTGCCCGGCATGGCGGCGGCGGGCGTCGTCGATGCGGTGGGGCCGGGCGCAGAAGCGCTCCTCGGGCGGCGGGTGGTGGGAGTCACCGTGGGCGTGCAAGGGGGCTACGCGTCTGCCGCCTTGCTCGATGCGGCAACCGCACAGACCTTGCCCGGTTGGCTCAGCTTCGTCGACGGGGTTGCCATGTACTTCCCCTACCTGGTGGGGTGGCTCGCCCTCTGCGAACGCGGCCGGGTGAAAGCCGGCGATGTCGTCCTCGTCCACGCCGGGGCGGGCGGCGTCGGTTCGGGGGTGGTCCAGCTGGCCAAGGCCCTCGGCGCCATCGTCATCGCCACCGCCGGAACCGACCAGAAGGTCGACTTCTGCCGTCAGTTGGGTGCGGACCATGCGGTCAACTACCGCGACAACGACTTCGTCGCCTACGTGGACGACATCACCAACGGGCGCGGTGTCGATATGGCCTTCGACTCCGTCGGCGGGCAGGTGACCACCGACACTTTCCGGACGATGGCCTTCAACGGACGGCACCTGATCGTCGGGTTCGCGGCCGACATCACCTTGGAGGAACAGCCCGTCAGTCTCCAACCGAGCATCTACGGGAATTTCGACCTCGTCGGCATCTGCTTCTCCTTCGTCGACGACCCCCGTCTGACCCGGAGCCTGGGCATGAACTTCATGACCCGTGCCGACGGCATCCGGATGTGGGACACCATCCTCCAGATGACCCAGCGCGGGCAGATCCGTCCCGTGGTCGGGCGGGAGATCGAATTCGCCGAGGTACCCCGAATGCTCGAGGCGATCGAGCGTCGCCAATCAATGGGCAGAACCGTGGTCCGAGCTCCCGAGCGCCCCGACTCGCACTGATCGTGCACCATCGGAGAGCGCGACGGCGACCGTGCCGACCGGTGTCAGTCGGTGGCGGTGCCGCCGCCCCAGGTCCGTCCGAACCACCGTTGGATCCGGCTCGACCCGAACTCGTCCTTCGAGTCCATCAGCGCGTGCGAAGGACCGTTGAAGTCGCCGACCGGTGCGGCTCCTGCGAAAAACGTGACATCGACGGTGGCGACCGTGCCATCGCCGAATTCGAGGTAGCAGATCCCATGGCCGTCATAACGGCTCTGCGCGGAGCTGGCTCGATGTTTGGCGATGATCTGGTCGGCAACCACCGACGCCTGCCCCTCCGAGAAGACGCCCGCCTTCGGTGTTCCGACGCTGGTCACATCCCCGACCGCGTAGACGTCGGGAAATTCGGTCTCGAGCGTCATGGGGTTGACCGGGATCCAACCGTCGACGGCCAGGTCCGACTCGATGACGACGGCCGGCGCCTTGTGGACCGGCACGCCGAGAAACAGGTCGAAGTCCACCTCCTCCCCGCCGGTGAGAAGAGCCACCTTCCGCTCGGCATCGAGTCCGGTGATCATGCGTTCCGGGCGCCAGTCGATCCCCCGCTCGGCGAAGGCGGCAAGGAGGGCTGTCGAAGCTCCGGGGGAGGGAGGGATCGGCACCCCGAGGGGCATGACCAGCGAGATGTGGGACTCGTCCCGGCAACCCTTCCTGGTCAGGTAGTCATGCATCAGGAGCGCGGTCTCGCTCGGAGCCGGTGGGCACTTGAACGGCGTCGACGTCACGCCGATGACCACCTTGCCGCCCTCGAAGGATTCGAGGACATCCCGAAGGTCGAACGCACCGGGCACCGTGTAGAACTCGTGGCCGGCCTCGACCAGGCCGGGCGTGGCCGATGGGTCAAGGTCGGCCCCGAGGGCCACCACCATCACGTCGGCATCGAACGGTCCGGCGTCGGTGACGACTGACTTCCGCTCGGGGTCGATCGACCGGATCGTGGTCTGGGTGAATCGGACCCCGGCCTTGTCGATCGATCCGTAGGGATGGAAGACGGAGGGGGCCGTGGCTTTTCCGAACATCACGTCCAGCTTCGAGAAGCCGAAGACGAAGCCGGCGCTCTGGTCGATGAGGTCGATCTCCAGTTCGTCGCCCGACTCCTCGGAGAGCCTCGTGGCCAGTTCGAGTCCCCCGAATCCCGCACCGAGGATCAGCACCTTCATCGGGCTCCCACCTTACCGGGACGAACCGCCGGCTGTCGGGTGACCCTCATGCGCCACGCGTGCTGTTCGGCTCCGCCATCCGCCGGTCCTGGAACGCACGCCGGTAGGACTGGGGACTCGTCATCACGATGCGGCCGAAGTGCTTGCGCAGGTTGCCGGCCGTGCAGAACCCGCTCCGCTCCGCCACGACCTCGATGGGCAGATCGCTCACCTCGAGGAGCCGCTGCGCCAGCTGGACGCGTTGGCGCTGCAGCCATTGGTGCGGTGTCGTTCCGGTGGTGGCGAGGAACCGGCGGGCAAAGGTCCGGGGGCTCATGGCGGACCGCGCCGCCAGGTCGTCGACGGTGAGGGGCTCGTTCAGATGGCCCTGCACCCAGGCGACCGTGTCGGCGAACAGGTCGGAGTCTCCGAAGGTCGCCAACGGGGTGTCGATGAATTGGGCCTGGCCGCCATCACGTTGCGGCGGCACCACGAGCCGGCGCGCCAGCTGGCTGGCCACCTCGGCTCCGTAGTCCTGGCGAACCACGTGCAGGCAGAGGTCGATGCTCGCCGCGCTGCCGGCAGACGTCAGGATGTCGCCCTCGTCGACGTAGAGGACACCGGGGTCGACCGACACGTCCGGATACCTTCGGGCCAGTTCATCGCACTCCGTCCAGTGGGTGGTGGCCCGGCGACCGTCGAGCAGGCCCGCTTCGGCCAGGACGAACGCGCCGGTGCACAGCGAAATGATCCGACACCCGCGCCTGTGGGCCTGTTGCAGGGCGTCGACGACCTCCACCGGTACCTGCTCGAGGTGCTCGGTGGGCGGAACCACCAGCGTGTCGGCGTGCCGGATCCGCGCCAGTCCGTGGGCCGCCTGAATCCGGAATCCGCCGTCGACGGTCACCGGGCCCGGACCCGGGCCGCAGACGGCGAGCCGGTACCACTCGACACCGAGATCAGCCATCTCGGTGCTGCCGAAGACTTCGCAGACCACGCCGAGCTCGAACGCGTTGACCCCGTCGTAGACGACGACCGCCACGTCGTGGGTCGGTCGCGCCTCCGGCGGGAGCGGACCCCCTCCGTGCCGGGGTCGGCCGGCCGGGAAAGTGGCAGCTTTGTCGCGCACAGTGTCAATCATGCCACTTTTGTTCGGTCTGTCGCCGGGGCAAAGTAGGGGGGTGAGCATCTTCGTCCGTTCCGAAGCTCAGCGGCAGGTCAGCCGCCGACAACGTCGGGCAGCCAGGGAACAGCACCACCTCCTCATCGACCGGTGTCGGACCGGGCCCACGGCGCTGCTGCTCGCCGGTCCCGACGACGACGACAGTTTCGCCTGGCAGGCCAACCGCGGGTGGATCCGACTGCTGGCCCGCGTGCTCGCCTCCCGCCTCGATGGCCGGCTCGCTTCGGGACTCCCGCCCGAATCCAGCCGGCTGACGGCTGCCCGGGCCGAACGGCTGGTGTCGCTGCCCGTGCGTTCGGCCCTGGCCCGACAGTGGCGGGGGCTGTTGGTACAGGCGGCAGGCCCGCCGGTGGGTCGCAATCCCGCGGTGCCGATCTGTCGGGACCGGATCGCCGCCGCCGCCGCCGACCTCCGGGCCATGCTCGACGCACTCTCGACCCGCCTGCCCGTCCCGGCCCGGGGCGTGGCCGCCGCCAACCGGCTCCTCACCGATGGGGCGGGCCCGATCTACAACCGTTCCTCCACCACCGACCTCGTTGACGCCGTGCGCCAGGTGGTCGAACTGCTCGACCCGGCGACGTCGCTGTCTCTGGCCCGCTGACTCCGGAGACAGGCCACCCGGAGGACGGGTGAGGGAGGGGAACCTTCCCGGACCGACTGCTCGTCAGGGTGCATCGCCATCTCGGATGCGGTGGCGGTACGCCGACGGCGTCTCACCGGTCCGGCCGGTGAATGCCCTGGCGAAGGCACTGGCACTCTCGAAGCCGACCCTGCCGGCCACCTGAAGCACCGTGGGGCCCGGTTCGGCCAGGAGGGCCATGCTGCGCAGGAGGCGGGCCTGGAGCAGGTAGGTCCGCCAGGACATGTCGAGCTCCGCCCGGAACTGACGCCGCAGGGTGCGCTCGGATACCCCGACGGCTCGGCTCACCTCGGCGGCGCTCACGCCATCGAGATGATCGTTGGTATAGGCCATGGCCGCGGCCACGACGGGCTCGGTCGACGTGGGCAGGCTGAGCGGGGCCTCGTCCTCCAGGGCATCGGCGACCAGACGCCCGAGGACGGCGAAGAACGCATCGGCTGCCGCATCGGAACCGCTCCGCTCGATGGGCCAGCGCAGCCCGTAGACGATCATCTCCCGGACGACCGGGGCCACACCCAGGATGCGGGCCCGCCCGCCCGCTTCCGGCACCAGGCCGGGGTCGAAGAAGACCGAGACGGTACGCACGGCGGTGGCGATGGTGGTCTGGTGGGGGAGCCCGGCCGGAATCCACGCGGCCTGTTG